>NZ_JBIATA010000032.1:0-107967 GCF_042891295.1 Streptomyces sp. NPDC001902
AACCTGCGGCAGCGGCGGCTGGAGATCGTCTCGTGCCCGTCGTGCGGGCGGGCGCAGGTGGACGTGTACAAGCTGGCGGACCAGGTGACGGCGGGTCTGGAGGGCATGGAGGTGCCGCTGCGGGTCGCGGTGATGGGCTGCGTCGTCAACGGTCCGGGCGAGGCGCGCGAGGCGGACCTGGGGGTGGCCTCGGGCAACGGCAAGGGGCAGATCTTCGTCAAGGGCGAGGTCATCAAGACCGTGCCGGAGTCGAAGATCGTGGAGACCCTCATCGAGGAGGCCATGAAGCTCGCCGAGCGCATGCAGGCCGACGGAGTGCCGTCAGGAGAGCCCCAGATCAGTGTGAGCTAAAGCGAAACAATCCCCGGCAGGGGAGCGAGGTGGGAAAGTGTCGCTGCTCGAGAACATCCGTGGTCCACGCGACCTGAAGGCCCTTCCGCCGGAGCGGCTGGGCGAACTCGCCGTGGAGATCCGTGAATTCCTGGTGCAGGCGGTGGCCAGGACCGGGGGGCACCTGGGACCCAATCTGGGCGTGGTCGAGCTGACGGTCGCCCTGCACCGGGTCTTCGACTCGCCGGCCGACCGCATCCTGTGGGACACGGGTCACCAGTCCTACGTCCACAAGATCCTGACCGGCCGTCAGGACTTCTCCAAACTGCGCGGCAAGGGGGGCCTGTCCGGCTACCCCTCGCGCGCGGAGTCCGAGCACGACCTCATCGAGAACAGCCACGCCTCCACGGTGCTCGGCTGGGCCGACGGCCTGGCCAAGGCCAACCAGGTGCTCGGCCGGCAGGACCACGTCGTGGCCGTCATCGGGGACGGCGCGCTCACCGGCGGCATGGCCTGGGAGGCGCTGAACAACATCGCCGCCGCCAAGGACCGTCCGCTGATCATCGTCGTCAACGACAACGAGCGCTCCTACGCCCCCACCATCGGCGGCCTCGCCAACCACCTGGCCACCCTGCGCACCACCGACGGCTACGAGCGCTTCCTGGCCTGGGGCAAGCAGGTGCTCCAGCAGACGCCCGTGGTCGGCAAGCCGCTGTACGAGTCCCTGCACGGCGCCAAGAAGGGCTTCAAGGACGCCTTCGCCCCGCAGGGCATGTTCGAGGACCTGGGGCTGAAGTACCTCGGCCCGATCGACGGCCACGACGTGACCGCGGTCGAGTCGGCGCTGCGCCGGGCCCGGCGCTTCCACGGCCCCGTCCTCGTCCACTGCCTCACCGAGAAGGGCCGCGGCTACGCCTTCGCCGAGCGCGACGAGGCGGACCGCTTCCACGCCGTGGGCGCCATGGACCCGCTCACCTGCGAACCGCTCACCCCGTCGAGCGGCCCGAAGTGGACCTCGGTCTTCGGCAACGAGATGGTCCGGATCGGCGCCGAGCGTCCGGACGTCGTGGCGATCACGGCGGCCATGCTGCAGCCGGTCGGGCTGGAGAAGTTCGCCAAGGCCTTCCCGCGCCGCGTCTACGACGTCGGGATCGCCGAGCAGCACGCGGCGGTCTCGGCGGCGGGCCTGGCGACCGGCGGCCTGCACCCGGTGGTCGCCGTGTACGCGACCTTCCTCAACCGCGCCTTCGACCAGGTCCTGATGGACGTCGCGCTGCACAAGTGCGGTGTGACCTTCGTGCTGGACCGGGCCGGCGTCACCGGCGACGACGGCGCCTCGCACAACGGAATGTGGGACATGTCGATCCTCCAGGTCGTCCCGGGCCTGCGGATCGCCGCGCCGCGCGACGCCGACCAACTGCGCGCCCAGCTCCGCGAGGCGATCGACGTCGACGACGCGCCCACCGTCGTCCGCTTCCCCAAGGAGACCGTCGGCGAGACCCTGCCGGCCATCGACCGGGTCGGCGGCATGGACGTGCTGCACCGCGGCGACCGGCCGGACGTGCTGATGGTGTCCGTCGGCGCCCTGGGCTCGGTCTCCCTGGCTGCGGCCGCCCTGCTGCGCGAACGCGGCGTCGGCGTCACGGTCGTCGACCCCCGCTGGGTCAAGCCGCTCGACGCGGAGCTGCCCGCGCTCGCCGCCCGGCACCGCATGGTGGCCGTCATCGAGGACAACGGCCGGGCCGGAGGCGTGGGTTCTGCGGTGGCGCAGGCCATGCGGGACGCAGAGACCGACGTGCCGGTCCGGGACTTCGGCATCCCGCAGCAGTTCCTGGCGCACGCCAAGCGCGGCGAGGTGCTGGCCGACATCGGGCTCACCCCGGCCGAGATCGCCGGCCGGATCGGGGCCACCCTGACCCGTCTCGCGGTGAACGAGCAGCACCCGAACGAGAGGCACGTGAGCGATGACACCGCCCGAACCTGAGCCCAAGGGGTTCGACCTGGCGACGCTGCTGGCCGAGCGCGGAGCCGAGCGATACGACCTGCACGCCAGGTACCTCAACCACCAGTTGCCGCGGATGCTGCACACCATCGGCTTCGACAAGGTCTACGAGCGGGCCGAGGGCGCGTACTTCTGGGACGACGAGGGCCGGGACTACCTCGACATGCTCGCCGGCTTCGGGGTGATGGGCCTGGGCCGCCACCACCCCGTGGTCCGCAAGGCGCTGCACGACGTCCTGGACGCCGGGCTGGCCGACCTCACCCGCTTCGACTGCCAGCCGCTGCCGGGACTGCTCGCGGAGAAGCTGCTGTCGTACGCACCGGGGCTCGACCGGGTGTTCTTCGGCAACAGCGGCACCGAGGCCGTCGAGACGGCCCTGAAGTTCGCCCGTTACGCCACCGGCAGGCCCCGCGTGCTCTACTGCGACCACGCGTTCCACGGGCTGACCACCGGCTCGCTGTCCGTCAACGGCGAGGTCGGCTTCCGCGAGGGCTTCGACCCGCTGCTCCCCGACACCGCCGTGCCCCTGGGCGACCTGGCGGCCCTGGAGCGGGAGCTGGCCAAGGGCGACGTGGCCGCGCTGATCGTCGAGCCGATCCAGGGCAAGGGCGTGCACGCCGCGCCGCCCGGTTACCTACGGGCGGCGCAGGAGCTGCTGCACCGGCACAAGGCGCTGCTCATCGCCGACGAGGTGCAGACCGGCATCGGCCGCACCGGCGACTTCTTCGCCTACCGGCACGAGGAGGGCGTCGAGCCGGACCTGGTGTGCGTGGCCAAGGCGCTGTCGGGTGGCTACGTGCCGGTGGGCGCCACCCTCGGCAAGGACTGGATCTTCAAGAAGGTCTACTCCTCCATGGACCGGGTACTGGCGCACTCCGCCAGCTTCGGCTCCAACGCCCAGGCCATGACCGCCGGGCTGGCCACCCTCACGGTGATGGAGGACGAGAAGGTCGTCGCCAACGCGCGGGCCACCGGGGACCTGCTCCGCGACCGCCTCGCCGCCCTCGTCGACCGCTACGAGCTGCTGCACGAGGTCCGCGGCCGGGGCCTGATGATCGGCATCGAGTTCGGCCGGCCGAAGTCGCTGGGGCTGCGCAGCCGCTGGACGATGCTGCAGGCGGCCCGCAAGGGCCTGTTCGCGCAGATGGTGGTGGTGCCGCTGCTGCAGCGGCACCGTATCCTCACCCAGGTCTCGGGGGACCACCTGGAGGTGATCAAGCTGATCCCGCCGCTGGTCATCGGGGAGCGCGAGGTGGACCGTTTCGTGGACGCCTTCACCGCCGTGATGGACGACGCACACGGCGGCGGTGGCCTGATGTGGGAGTTCGGCAGGACACTGGTGAAGCAGGCCGTCGCCAACCGCTGACCCGGGCCCGCGTCCGGCCCACGGTGCTTTGCCCCTGAGGCAAACTTTTTGCCTCAGGGGCGAACCACGTCTATACCTGAGGCATGACCTCACCATCCGCGGACGAGGCGCCCCTGCCGGACGTCGCCCCCCAGCTGCGCGCGCTGCGCCGCAGGGGCGGGCTGACGCTGGAGGCGGCCGCGGCCCGCGCCGGGCTGTCGCCCGCGCACCTGTCCCGGCTGGAGACCGGGCAGCGGCAGCCTTCGCTCCCCATGCTGCTGACCCTCGCCCGCACCTACGGCACCACGGTGTCCGACCTGCTCGGCGAGACCTCCCCCGAGCGCGATCCGGTCGTCCGCGGCGGTTCCGTGCCGCCCGCGGAGGCCGGCGGCTGGACGTACTGGCCGGCCGGGAACCCCGGGCGGGCCATGCAGGCGCTGCGGCTGCACGTGCCGCCCGGCCCCCAGGAGGGGCTGGTCCGCGTCCACGCCGGCGAGGAGTGGCTGCACGTCCTGGGGGGCGAGCTGCGGCTCACCCTCGGGGACGCCGTGCACCGGCTGGTGCCCGGCGACAGCGCCCACTTCGACTCGCTCACCCCGCACCGCATCGCGGCGGCCTCGCCGAACGGTGTCGATCTGCTGTTCGTCCACACGCTGCTGCGGAGTTCCGTCGTAGAGCTGTGCCTGGGCGACGGCCGTTCCCCGCGCCCCCACGGCGCATGACGAGAGGACTGACCGTGTCCGGCAACTCCGGGGGCAAGGCCCCCATGGGCTTCAAGGTGCGCACCTTCATCTACCTGGTGGGGGTCCACGTCATCGCCGCGTTCTTCTTCCTGATCTTCCACCTGGCCGGGGCCAAGTAGGGCGGCCCCGCCGCTTCGTGTCAGGCCGGCTGCGCGCCGTCCAGGAAGAGCGCGCGCAGCCGCTCGCGGCGCCCGGGGGTGAGGCCGAGCCCCTCCTCCAGGTAGCGGTCGACCGAGCCCCAGTGCTCCTCGATGGTGTCGAAGGCGGTCTCCAGGTACTCCTTGCGCGCGTCGAAGAGCGGGCCGAGCAGCTCCATGACCTCGGGGGTGGTCGCCGGTTCCGCGTCGTCGCCGCGCTTGATGCGGTAGCGGCGGTGGGCCTCGTTGCTCTTGAGGTAGTCCTCCACGATCGCGTCGCGCTCGACCCCGAGGGCGAGCAGGATGACGGCGACCGAGGTCCCGGCCCGGTCCTTGCCCGCGGCGCAGTGCAGCAGCGCCGGCACCGACTCGTCCTCGGCGAGCAGTTCCAGCATGCGGGCGTGCTCGGCGGTGCGGTCCAGCACGATGCGGCGGTAGGCCTGCACCATGCGCGCGGCGGCGCGGCCCTCCCCGAGGATCTCGCGCAGCGCCGCGATGTCGCCGTCGCGGACCGTCGTCCAGAACTCGGCGCCCGAGGCCGGGTCGCTCAGCGGCATGTTGACGTTGCGCACCCCGGGCAGCTCGACGTCCGGGCCCTCCAGCTTCATGTCGGAGGCGTTGCGGAAGTCGAAGACCGTGTGCAGCCCGAGGGTGGAGAGGAAGGCGGCGTCGGCGGCGGTGGCGTGCGCCAGGTGGCCGCTGCGGAAGAGCCGTCCGTACCGCAACCGGCGGCCGTCCGTCGTCGGGAGGCCGCCCACGTCGCGGAAGTTGCGCACCCCGGTCAGCTCGGGTTCCGACGGGGCGGTCTGCGGCGTCTGCTCGGTCACCGGGGCTCCTTCGCTCAGGGGCCGGACGGTGCGGATCACCGGCGGCCGGACCACTCCCGACCTTACGACACCCGTGGCTGCCCGTACCGCGCGGTATGTGATCGCGGGAGGGGGGCTGTGCGCGGCGGGCGCGGCACCGCCGTATTCCGCTTCCGGAGGATCCAGCCGGGTGGGATACATCACCCCCCGTCAACCCTTGGTTACGGTGGCGTAGGTCACTTGAGGAGGTGAAGTATGTGCTGACGTGCCAGACGATTCGAAGAGAAACAACAGTGCCGCCATCGGGTCGTACACCGCCCTGGGGGACAGCTTCACCGAAGGTGTGGGCGATCCGGGTCCCGACGGGACGTTCATCGGCTGGGCCGACCGGCTGGCGGTCCTCCTGTCCGACCGCCGCCCGGAGCACGACTTCCGGTACGCGAACCTCGCGGTGCGCGGCCGCCTGCTCGACCAGATCGTCGAGGAGCAGGTGCCGCGGGCCGTGGAGCTCGCGCCCGACCTCGTGACCTTCTGCGCGGGCGGCAACGACATCCTCCGCCCCGGCAGCGACCCGGACGACGTCGCGGAGCGCTACGAGGCGGCGGTCGCCCGCCTCACCGCGTCCGTCGGCACCGTCGTGCTCTGCACCGGTTTCGACACCCGCGGCATCCCCGTGCTGCGCCATCTGCGCGGCAAGATCGCCACCTACACGGCCCATGTGCGCGCCATCGCCGACCGGTACGACTCCCCGGTGCTGGACCTGTGGTCGCTCCGTTCCGTCCAGGACCGCCGGGCCTGGGACTCCGACCGCCTCCACCTGTCGCCCGAGGGGCACACCAGGGTCGCGCTGCGCGCCGCGCAGGTGCTGGGCCTCGAGGTGCCCGCCGACCCCGACCAGGCGTGGCCGCCGGAGCCGTTCCGCGCGCCCGCCGAGATCCGGCGGGACAACATCCAGTGGGCGCGCGAGTACCTCGTGCCCTGGATCGGCCGGCGGCTGCGCGGGGAGTCCTCCGGCGACAACGTGGAGCCCAAGCGCCCGGACCTGCTGCCGCTGTAGCCGGCGGGCCCGGGGCGCACCGCGCGCGGTGTCAGAAGGGCGAGGCCCCGGAGGCGAGTTCGGCCCACACGACACGGCCGCCACCGTCGTCGGTGGGCCGGACGCCCCATGCCTGCGAGAGCGCGCCCACCAGCAGCAGCCCGCGGCCGCCCTCCTCGTCGACGCCCGCCGCCCGCGGCCGGGGCGCGGTCGGCGCGTGCCCCTGGTCGCTGACTTCCAGACACAGCCGGGTGCCGTCGTAGCGCAGCCCGCAGGTGATGAACTCACTGCCGGTGTGCATGACGGCGTTGGTGAAGAGCTCGGAGACGATCATCTCGGCGTCGTCGCGGAGTCCCTCGTCCGCCTCCCACTCCCACAACCGTGCCCGCACGCGGTGGCGTGCGTCGGCGACCGAGGACCCGTGAGCGGGCAAACGGAAGAGGTCCTGGCAGCGACGGGCGTCGAGGTCGCCACGGCGCTCTAACCGCAGAGCGTCTGGTGAGGAGGCCACGTCGCTAACTATGCGGTCCCGTTCTCACTGTTGGCAAGATGCGATCTGTAATTTACAGAACGGCCGATGCGCACTGTCGGTTTTCGTTGACGGCATGACACACTGCTTGTGGCAGAGGGGAGTTGGGGAAGTGGTCGTGACGGACGCGCGGTCAGCCGGTGCCCCCACCGTCCTCCGTGTGGTGCTCGGAAAACGGCTCCAGGACCTGCGTGAGAAGGCCGGACTCTCCTTCGAGGACGCGGGCCGGGCGCTCGACGTCACCCACGCCACCGTCCGCCGCATGGAGAAGGCCGAGGTCGGCCTGAAGATCCCCTACGTCGAGAAGCTCCTGCGCACCTACGGGGTCGGCGACCCGGAAGAGGTCGAGGGGTTCCTGGCGCTCGCCCGCGAGGCCAACCAGCCGGGCTGGTGGCACCGCTACCGCGACGTCCTGCCCGACTGGTTCAGCGCCTTCGTGAGCCTGGAGGGCGAGGCCGGTGTCATCCGCGCCTACGAGCCGCACTACGTCCCCGGACTGCTGCAGACCGAGGACTACGCGCGCGAGGTGCTGCGGGCGGGGAACCCGGGCGCCGGCGACGCGGAGATCGAACGCGGGGTCGCGCTGCGCATGGAGCGCCAGGCCCTGCTCACCCGTGAGGACGCACCGCTGGTCTGGATCGTCATCGACGAGACGGTGCTGCGAAGACCCATCGGCCGTCCGGCGGTCATGCGCGCCCAGATCGCCAAGCTGATCGACTCCTGCGCGCTGCCCAACGTACGGCTCCAGATCATGCCGTTCACGGCCGGACCGCACCCCGCCATGTACGGCCCGTTCCACATCTTCCGGTTCCAGACGCACGAGCTCCCGGACGTCGTCTACTCGGAAAGCCTGGTCGGGGGCGTCTACTTCGACGACCGCGACGACGTCTCGGCGTTCCTGGAGGCACTGGACCGGATGTGCGCACAGGCCGCGCCCACCCAGAGCACCGAGCGGATCCTCGTCGGCATCCAGAGGGAGACGTGACCATGGAGCGGACCCACGACGGCGACGAGATGACCGCACCGACCTCGACCCGCAAGGGTCACCGGAATCCGAACGGAGCAGGGCGTTGACCGACAAGGGCTTCCCCGCTGAGGAGATCGACACCAGCCGGCCGCACCCGGCCCGGATGTACGACTACTACCTCGGCGGCAAGGACAACTACGAGGCCGACCGCGAGGCGGCCGAGATGGTGATCCGCATGACCCCCGACGCGCGCCCCAGCGCCCGCGCCAACCGGGACTTCATGCAGCGCGCGGTGCGCTATGCGGCGGGGCAGGGCGTCCGGCAGTTCGTCGACATCGGCACCGGCATCCCCACCTCGCCCAACACCCACGAGGTCGCCCGCTCCGTCGTCCCCGAGGCCCGGGTCGCCTACGTCGACAACGACCCCATCGTCGCCGCCCACGCCGGCGCGCGGCTCACCAACACCGGCAACGCCGGCTTCTTCCTCGGCGACGTCCGTGAGCCCGAGACCATCCTGGAGCACGCCACCATCCGGGAGCTGATCGACTTCGACGAGCCCGTCGCCCTGATGCTCGTCGCGCTGCTGCACTTCGTCCGCGACGACGAGGACCCGGCCGGGATCGTGCGCACCCTCACCAAGAACCTCCCGTCCGGCAGCTTCCTGATCCTCAGCCACGGCACGACCGACTTCCACCGCGACGTCGACGCCGACGCCGGTGAGGCGTACAAGAACGCCACCTCCACCCTCAACCTGCGCAGCAAGCCGCAGATCGAACCCTTCTTCGAGGGGTTCTCCCTGGTCGAGCCGGGCCTGGTGCAGGTGCCGCGATGGCGCCCGGACTCCCCGTCCGCGCAGGAGGGCGAGCACGCCCGTGCAGCCTTCTGGGGAGGTGTCGGCCGCAAGGGCTGACGCGGGGGTGCCGGCCGCCCGCTAGGGGAGCGGGGGCAGCAGGAGCGGGAGCGGTGTCCGCCTCGGCGGCGGCGCGGCGGGGATCCGCTCCAGGACCCCGCCCGCGAACACGTCGTACAACGGCAGCGTCTCCAGGTGGACGTAGCCGATGTGGCAGTCGCAGACGGCCAGCGGGCACGCGCGCGGGCGCAGCGCCGCGCGGTAGGAGCCGTCGTAGAGGTTGCCCAGTTCCTCGGGGACGAAGTGGCAGCGGCGCACCGTGCCCTCGCCGTCCACCGAGATGACCGACTCGCCCGTGCGGCACGGCAGACCCGCGCTGCGGTGCGGATGCCGGCTGTACGGGAAGAGAGGGTCCAGCGCGGTCCACCGTGCCGCCTCGGCGTCGGTGTACGTGTGGCCCTCCGCGGCGTTGACCCACAGGTAGACGTGGTCCGGGAGGTCGGCCCGCAGCCGGCCGGCCTGTTCCAGGTGCTCCGGCAGCCCGACGACGCCCACGCTGTGGCGGACGCCGCGGTCCGCGAGCTCGCGGCACTTGGCCAGGAAGCGGTCGTAGGGCGTCTGGCCCGGGTGGAAGGTGCACCACAGGGCCAGCGTGTCCAGGTCGGCCTCGTCCAGCCACTGCGTGCGGCAGCTCAGATTGGTCTGGATCGCCACCCGGCGCACGTGCGGAAGCCGGCTCAGCTCCGCCAGCGTACGCCGGTACCAGGAGCGCACCAGTCCCTCGCCCCACGGGGTGAACAGCAGGGAGAGCCGGTCGTCGGTCCGCCCGGCCGCCCAGCCCGCGAAGCGCTCCAGCGCGACGCGGTCGGCGGTCAGCTGGGCGCGGCTGTCACGGCGCTTGGCGAAGGGGCAGTACGGGCAGTCGTAGTCGCACGAGGCCAGCGGGCCGCGGTAGAGGATCGTCAGGTCCATGGCGGGGGCGCTCACTTGGGCTCGTAGGCGGCCATGCGCCGGTGGACGGCGGCGGAGAACAGCTCGGGTCCGGCCGCGTCGGAGTGGGCGAGCCCCTCGGGCGACAGCCGCAGCACCTCCGGCCCCGCGGCGGCGTCGAGCCAGCCCCGGTCGGCGAAGCGCTGCAGCTCCCCGGCGAAGTCCTCCCCGGGAGCCGTGCCGAACCGGGCCCGGTACTCCGCGACGGGCAGGCCCTCGGCCTGCAGCAGGGACTGCAGCAGATGACGGCGGCGGGCCTCCTCGGCGTCCATCGCCCAGCCGAAGTCAGCGTGGGCGAACTCCTGCGTGGTGCGCGCCGTGTACTCGTCGATGATGCCGCGGATGTGGTGCATGTCGACGGCGTAGTCGAAGGAGTAGTGCAGCGAGGAGGTGTACGAACGGGCGCCGCAGCCCAGGCCCACCATGCCGTCGGTCTGGCAGGCGTAGTCCCCGCCGCCCGTGGTGGGCGCGCCCGCACGGCGGAACATGCGCATCGACACCTGCTCGTAGCCGTGCGCCAGCAGATGGTCGCGGCCGTGCCGGTACAGCCGCAGCCGCTGCTCGTCCCACGCCGCTTCGCCCCGCCCGGCGTCGGCCGCGTGGCGGCCGAGACCGGTGAGCGGGCGGACGTACAGGGGGTACAGGTACAGCTCCTCGGGCCGCCAGGCGAGCGCCGCGTCGAGGGACTGCGTCCAGGAACCCTCGGTCTGGCCGTCGATGCCGTAGATCAGGTCGATGTTGAGGACGGGGATGCCCGCCTCCCGGATCCTGCCCAGCGCCGCCTCGACGTCGGCCCGGCGCTGGGGACGGACGGCGGCGCGCGCCTCGGCGTCGACGAAGCTCTGCACCCCCAGGCTCAGCCGGGTCGTGCCGCGCTCCGCCAGCACCGACAGCCGGTCGGCGGTCGCGGTGGCCGGCGAGGCCTCCACGGAGAGCGGTATCGCCCGCAGGTCGGCCCCCAGGCCGCGTTCGGCGAGATCGCAGAGCCGCTCCAGCTCGGCAGCCTCCAGGTACGTGGGGGTGCCGCCGCCGAAGGCGGCGTTGGCGAACCGCGCGTCCTCGCCCAGCGCCTCCCGCACCGCCGTGGCCTGGCGCTCCAGCGCGTCCAGGTAGGCGGTCGCCAGGCCGTCGGGCGCCCCGATCCTGGTGAAGAGGTTGCAGAAGCCGCAGCGGACCTCGCAGAACGGGATGTGGAAGTAGAGGGACAGCGCGTCCTTCGGCTCGTCCGCCCACAGGTCGCGCAGCCGGGCGTGCTCGCGGGGCAGCGCGCGGTAGGCCGTCTTGTGCGGGTACGCGTACACGTAGTGCCGGTACGGGCGCACGGCGGCCGTGGCCGGGGGCGTGGCGGAGAGCGTCAGGTCGGTGAGGGTCATCGGGCGGCCCCGTCGAGGAGGAAGTGGGCGTAGGGCACCGTCCACACGACCTCGTGGCCGATGCGGTGGCCGGTGTGGCCGTCCTCGCCGTACGCCGTGCCGTGGTCGGAGCAGACGACGGCCAGGCACGGACGGCGGCTGGAGACGGCGGCGAAGAGCCTGCCGATGTGGCGGTCGACGTACTCCAGGGCGGCGGCGTGGGTGGCGCGCGAGTCGCCCGCCTCCCGGGTGGCGCCCGGCAGGTGGAACCAGTTGGGCTGGTGCAGCGCCGACACGTTCACGAACAGGAAGAGCCGCTGCTGCGGCGGCAGGGCGGCGACGACCTCCTCGGCGCGGGCCACCTGGGCCTCGAAGGAGGTCGGGGAGGGCACCCCGAACTCCGGCTCCCAGTGGCTCTCCTGGAAGAGCCCGGGCAGCACCGAGCCCAGCGGCGCCTGCTTGTTGAAGAAGCCGACGCCGCCGATGCACACCGTGCGGTAGCCGGCCCCGGCCAGGCCCGACACCAGGTCGGGGGTGTCGTACACGAAGGTGCCGTCCGCGGTGCTCTCACTGCCGGCGAAGCGCGCCGCGAACAGCCGCGGGTGGGGACCGGGCGTGGTGGGTGTGGGCAGGAAGCCCGCGAAGATCGCCTGGTGGGAGGCGTAGGTGAAGCTGCCGGGCGCGTGCCGGCGCTCCCACCGGCCACCGGGCAGATGGCGGGCCAGGTGGGGGATGCGGCCGGCCGCGGCGAGCTCCTCCGCCACGTCGTGGCGGAGGGTGTCCAGGGTGACCAGCAGGATGTCGTGGCTGCCCACGATCTGGTTCATGTCAAGCGGTGGCGTCATGCTGGTGCTCCTCGCGTCGCGCGTCGTGCATCGCGGCCGGTACGGCGGCGACCTGGGCGGCGTAGGTGTCCAGGCCCTCGGCGCCGCTGCCGGGGAGGCCGGTGAGCCGGGGCAGCAGGTCCCCGAAGGCGTTGACCTCGCCGACGGCGAAGCGGCGCCAGCCCGTCGCGGGCAGGACGTCCACGCCCACGCAGAGCGTGCCGGGGAAACACGCGGCCGCCCGTTCGGCGGTCGTCAGCACGTCCCCGAAGTCGCCGCCCGCGGCGCGGATCGCCGCGCGGGCCGTGTCCAGGTCGCCGCGGGCGCCGCCGAGGTGCAGGTTCGTCATGGGGTGCGGGCTGGTGCGGACGACGGCGTGCGTGGCGCGGCCCGCGACCACCACCACCCGCAGGTCGGCCGCCCGCCCGTGCTGGGACGCCTTGGGCAGCCAGCGCTCGACGTGCAGCCCGTCCGGGGCCAGCGCGTCCACGAGGGCGGCGACCTCCCGCTCCGTGCGGTACTCGCGTACCCGCAGCGAGTTGAACAGGCGTCCGTCGGCGGTGGTCTCCACCGAGGTCGTGGCCTTGACCCGGCCGGGGCCCGCCATCGCCAGCGCCACCACCCCGGAGGCGGAGGAGCCGTGCGCGGGCTTGAGGAACGCCCGGGAGATCCGGGCGGACCGCAGGCGCTCCCTGAGCTCGGCCCAGCCGCGCACCGGCGGCCCGTCGGGAGCGGGCGGCACCGGGACGCCCGCGGAGGTCAGCCGGGCGTGGCAGCGCCGCTTGTCGAACAGCACGGCGACCTCCCCGGCGTCCGCCGACGGCACCGCGCCGGCCCGGCGGGCCGCCTCCGTCACCTCGTGCACGGCGGCGGTGAAGCGGCGGTACCACAACGCGGTGCCCTCGACCCTGGCCGGGTCGTCGGCGCCCCGCAGCAGGCGGTCGACCTCCGCGTCCTCGCCGGGCGAGTCGACGCGCACGAACTCACCGGGCGCGAAGGCGTACCGGCCGCGCAGCACGTCGCGCCACGCCAGCACACGGGGCGCGGGATGGCCTGCGGCACGCACCGCGTCGGCGAAGAGGGTCGTTCTGCGGTTGCCGGGGTTGCCGACGACGGCGATGCGGAGCGCACCGCCGGTACCGCTACTCGGAGACGGCGACATAGCGCCACTCCTCGTTCCGCCAGTGATGCGGCTCGCGGTGCTCCGACAGGTCGACCTCGGTGCCCGCGGAGCCCACGACGGCGCGCAGCCGCTCGGCCACGGCTTCGCTCAGGTAGTGGTGGTGCAGGTCGAGCCGCTTGAGGTGGGTGAGCGGCTGGCCGCCCAGCAGTGCCTCGGCGCCGGTGTCGGTGAGGGTGCCCATGGACAGGCTCAGCGTCTCCAGCTGCGCGACGACGGGAGCGGAGGCCACCGCCGCCGCGATCTCGTCCTGCAACTCGCTGTCCTGCAGGCCGAGGTGGCGCAGCGCGGGGAAGCGGCCGCCGGCCAGGACCGGCGCGAGGTCGGCGACCGTGGAGTCCCCTCCGTACTGCTCCACGCCGAGCCACAGCTCCAGCCGCTCCAGCGCGGGCAGCTCGCAGGCGCCGACCGCCCGCACCACCGCGCCGGGGAGCCCGCCGGACTCCAGGCGCAGCACGCGCAGCGCCTCGTGACGGACGGGACGCAGCGACAGCGGCTCCTCGCCCAGCCCCTGCGAGTCGCCGCCGCGGACACCGAACTCCTCCAGCAGCGGGAAGCGTTCGAGGACGGGCGTGACGTCGGTCAGCTGCAGCCAGGAGACCTCGCACTCCTCGCCGGTCACGTCGGCGAGGAACAGGGCGCGCAGCGCGGGGAAACGCTCCGCGTCCGCGAGCACCAGTTCCAGCGCGGGACGCAGCTCGCAGTACTCGTCGTCCCACCAGGGGCCGAGGACCAGCGCGCGCACCCGCGTGGTGTCGACCGCCGCGGTGAAGTGGCCCCACAGCTCGGGGAAGGGGATCTCGCCCGCCTCGAAGCAGTCAAGCCGCCAGGCCACGGCGTCGGGCCCGGGCAGCTCGGCCGTGCCGGCCTCGGGCAGCGTGTGCACGCGCAGCCCGTGGAAGGTTTCCAGGTGACGTGTGACGGTCATGACGGCCTCACTCCGCGATGGCGGTGTAGCGGTGGACCTCGCCGTCCCACTCGTCCTCGTCACCGGGTTCGGAGAGGTCGACCTCGACGCCCGAGGGCTCGAGGGCGGCCCGCACGCGCTCGGCGACCGGCTCGGTGACGAAGTTGTGGTGCAGGTCCAGCCAGTTCAGGTGGGTCAGCGGCTGGCCGGCGAGCAGGGCGGTCACACCGCCGTCGGTGAGCACGCCCAGGGACAGGTCGAGCGAGGAGAGCTGGGCCACGACGGGGGCAGCGGCGACGGCGGCGGCGATCTCGTCCTGGATCTCGCTGTTGCGCAGGCCGAGGTGGCGCAGCGCGGGGAAGCGGCCGCCGGCCAGGACCGGCGCGAGGTCGGCGACCGTGGCGTCGCCTCCGTACTCCTCCACGCCCAGCCACAGCTCCAGGTGCTCCAGCGCCGGGAGTTCGCTCGCGGCGACACCGCGGACCACCTCACCGGGCAGGCCGCCCGCCTCGAAGCGGAGCGTGCGCAGCCGCTGGTGGCGGGTCGCAGGGAAGCGCAGTCCGGTGCCGCCGCGGACGCCGAACTCCTCCAGCCGCGGATAGGCCTCGAGCACCGGCGTCACGTCGGACTGCTCGATCCAGGAGATCTCGGCCTCCTCCATCTCCAGGTCGCCGAGGAACACGGCCTCCAGCGCGGTCAGCCGTTCGCGCGCGTCCACGAGCAGCCGCACGAGGACACCGGAGTCGTTGTCGTACGGCTCGCCCCACTGGCCCATGACCAGGGCCCGTACCCCGGTGGGTTCGACCGTCTCCAGGAAGCGTTCCCACAGCTGCGCGAAGGTCTCCTTCGCGTCGTCCCAGGGGTTGACGGCCAGCCGCCACGCCACCGCGCCCGCCGCCGGGAGTTCCTGCCGCGCGCCGGGCGCGGGGAAGTCGAAGGCCGGCAGGCCGTTCAGTTCCTGCAGATGTTCGACGTGGGACATCGGTGGTCTCCCGAGGTGGACGGACGCGGTGCCTTGACGTGGTGGTGCCTTGACGTGGAGGTGCTCCGAGGCGGTGGTGCCTCGCTCGCGAAGAGTTCTACCAAGCCGCTCCGACAGTGCCTGCCGCGGGCTGTGCACAAGCCGTCGGGGGGCGTTGTCACACCCCGCGCGTAGCGTCGTGGACATCGGGTCGGCGGGTGCCGACGGCGGAGGGAGACACGCATGTACCGGCAGGGGGACGTCCTGATCGTGCCCGTCGCGGAAGCGGCCGTGCCGCCGGGCACGGACCGGATGCCGCGGCAGGCGAGGGACGCGCGGGGCAGGCTCGTGCTGGCCCTCGGCGAGGTGACCGGGCACGCCCACGCGGTGGTCGGGCCGGGGACGCTGGTGCGCGGGACCGGGCCGTTCGGGGCGGCGTACCTCCATCTCCCGGACGGCGGGCGGGTGGTCCACGAGGAGCACGCCGCGATACCGCTGCCGAAGGGGTGGTACCGGGTGGTGCGGCAGCGCGAGTACGTGCCCGGCGCGGTCCGCGTCGTGGCGGACTGACCAGGACGGGGGAGCGGAGCGATGACGACGGTGGCGAGCGCGGTGACGAGCGCGATGACGGGTTCGGGCAGGGGTACGGCGACGGAGCCGGCGGCGGACACGACGGCGCTGTGGCGCGAGGTCGTCGCGGCGACCGGACCCGCGGACCGGGCGGCGGCGGAGGAGGGGGTGCGCCTGGCCTACCGGCTGGCGGGGCTGCCCGAGCCGGAACGGATCGTGTGGGCGGCCTCGCCCCTGGAGGCGGTGGTCCTGGCCGTGCGCCTGACGGCGGACGGCACGGCGGGCGGCAGCGTCCGCGACGCCGTGCGGACACGGCCGTGGGCAGCCGCGCGGGAGCGGGTCGCCGACCGGCTCGGACCGGCCGGGTGGGCGGACCACTGGGCCGTCACGGGCGCGCAGTTGTGGGACACGACGGTGCTGCTGACCGAGCGGATACGGACCGCCGTGGTGGACGCCGGCCCGAGGGTGCCCGGCGGCGGGCAGGCCGTGCGGCTGGCGTTGCTCGACGCCGTGCTCGGGCAGCACGACGCGGCGTGGCTGGCCGCCTTCGACGGGCAGGAGGGCACGCGGGAGCTGGCCGGGATCGCCGCGGTCGCCCGGAACGCGGGCTGGTGGTGGCCGTACGAGCGGACGGCGGTCGTCGCCGAACGCCCCCTGGAGCTGCACCGGGACGAGGCGGGCCGGCTGGACCGCGGCGACGGCCCCGCGCTGGCCTACGCGGACGGCTTCGCGCTGCACGCCTGGCGGGGCATGCCGGTCCCCGCCGAGTTCCTCGACGGGCTCGCCGGGCTGACTCCGCGCCGTATACGCGAGGAGGAGAACGCCGAACTGCGCCGGGTGATGCTGGAGCACTACGGCTACGAGCGCTACCTGGAGGAGTCCGGGGCCGAGCCCGTGCAGCGGGACGCCGCCGGCGTGCTGTGGCGGATCGAGCTGGAGGGGGACGAGCCGCTGGTGATGGTCGAGGTCGTCAACTCCACGCCGGAGCCGGACGGCACCCACCGCACCTACTGGCTGCGGGTGCCGCCGCGGACCCGGACCGCCCGCGAGGGCGTCGCCTGGACCTTCGGACTGGAGGAGGCCGACTACGTGCCGGAGAAGGAGACCTGAGCGGACTCCAGCGTCGCGGCGTCGATGAGGGCGAGGTTGCCGAGAGCGGTGCAGGTGTGGGCACCAGCCGTCGCGCCGAGGCGGGCGCAGGACTCGAAGTCCAGTCCGCGCATGCGCCCGTGGAGGAAGCCGCAGAGGAAGGCGTCGCCCGCCCCGTTGGAGTCCACCACCGGGCCGGGCGGGGTGACGGCCGGGATGTGCCGGGGCGTGCTGCCCCCGTCGCGCGCGAGCAGGTAGGCGCCGCCCGCGCCCGCGGTGGCGATCACGGCCTGGGCGCGGCCGTCGCGCAGGATCGCGCGCATGATGTCCGCGATGCGCTCGCCCGCTCCTGCCGCGCTGAGGAAGACCAGGTCGGAGCGGCGGGCGAACTCCCGCTGGTGCTCGGCCAGTCCGTCCCAGTCGTGCAGGTCGGTCGAGACGGGCAGGCCGAGTTCCTCGATGTCGTCGTAGAGGAAGCGCGTGAAGTGCGAGATCGACAGGTGCACGTGCCGGGCCCGGCGCAGGTGCGGCAGGTAGAACTCGCGCGGCATCCGCAGGTGCTCCGGGTCGCGTCCGTCGTAGAAGGACATCCGGCGGCCCGTGGCGTCCACGAGGTTGACGGCCCGCCGGGTCCCGGCGGGGGAGATCAGCGGCTCGAAGTCGACGTCGCCCTTGGCCAGGCGCTCCCTGAGCAGGGTGCCGATCCAGTCGTCGCCGACGAAGTCGAGGAACTTCACGGTCATGCCGAGCGCGCGGCAGCCCAGCGCCACGTTGCCGCCGGTCTGGCCGGGCCACTCCCGGACCGGCTCCACCCCGAGGGAGTCCACGAGCGGTACGGGCAGGCTGTCCACCCGCACGACGGTGTCCACCCCGGAACCGCCCACGACGAGCACGTCGTACGGCGACTCTTCCGTGGTCATGTGCACCTCCAGTCACCACCCCGGCGCCATGTTACGGCCGTCCGGTGTCCCCCGGTGTCCGGTCACTGATGTGCTCGGCCGCCCAGGCGGCCCATTCCTGCTGCATCCTGGTGAAGCGCAGCCCCCACTCCAGGGTCAGCCGCCCGTAGAAGGCGAGGTCTCCGCCGGCGTCCCAGTCGACGGAGCGCTCGAGCTCCAGCAGCCCCTCGTGGCGCTCCGCGGCCAGCGCCCCCTCGCGCTCCACGTAGGCCCGGGCCCGCCCGGGGTCGACCTGGTGGAGGAAGAAGACCCGCAGCAGCGCGTCGCTGCGGCGGTTGCGCTGCGGCTCCACCTCGGTGAGCCAGTGGAGCAGCTCCGCGCGGCCCGCCTCGGTGAGGGCGTACTCCTTGCGCCCGCGCGGTCCCTCGGCGGCGACGGTCACCAGCTCGGCCTCGGCGAGCCGGTTCAGCTCCGTGTAGAGCTGGCTCTGGGTGGCGGGCCAGACGTTGTCTGCGGCTTCGCCCTCCCGGTGGTCTTCACCACGCGCTACAGCCGCGCCGTGGCGGCCCGCCGACAGGCAGGCGGCCCGGCGCCCGCCCCCGCGGGCGTCACGGCGCCGAGCCGGTGACCAGCTCCGTCCACGCCGCGCGGACCGTGTCGAGCCCGAAGGAGCCGCGCAGCCAGTCGCGGGCCTGCTCGCCCGCCTCCTGCCATCCGTCGGCCGCGAGCGCCGCGATCGCGTCCGCCATGGCCGAGGGGGAGTCGTGGATCCAGCGGCGTTCGTAGATCGCGTCGGCGCCCGGCCAGGGCAGCAGGGCGGGCACCGCGCCGGAGGCCATGCCCTCGGCGGGCGCGAGGTGGAAGCTCTCGTCGTCGCTGGTGGAGAGCACGAAGCCGATGCGCCGCAGCCAGCTCGCCACGTCGGGGCCGAAGTCGTCGAAGACCACGGCGTCCTCCAGCGGACCGGACTGCACACGGCGCAGCACGGCGTCGTAGTGCGCCCGCTCCTCGGGCTTGTTCCAGATCCACCAGTAGTCCCAGGGCATCTTGGACTTCACCGACAGCCGCCACCGCGGGTCCCTGGCCCGCAGCGCCTCGAGCACGTCCAGGCCCAGGTCGAGCCGCTTGCGCGAGGGCGCGATGCCGATCATGCCGAGGCGGTAGCGGGCGTCGGGGACCTTGGGGCGGTCCAGCTGCCGGTCGTCGACCCAGTTGGGGACGGTGACGAGCTTCTCCTGCGGCCAGCCGGTGCGTTCCCGCGTGAGCCGGTTGTAGTGCGGGCTGACGCACACGACGCGGTCGACGGCGTCGATGTCGACCTGCGCGGGGTAACCGGCGTACAGCTCGAAGCGGTGGAGGCGCACCAGCAGGCGGGAGCCGCGGCGCTTGTGGCGGCTGTACCAGACGGCCGCCGGCCCGCACCACTCCACGACCACGACGTCGGCCCAGGCGGCGAGTTCGCGGCCGGCGGCCGCGTCGTGCCGGGCCAGTGCCTCCCAGGCGTCGACCCGCACCTCGACCCCGGGCAGGGCCTGGAGGTGGTCCAGCAGACGCGTGAAGAACTTCAGGTCGTGCCCGGCGACGACGACCCGCAGCGGCCGGCCGCGTCCGGCGAGCGCGACCGGCGCCGCCGGCAGCGCCCGTTCGACCAGGCCGCGCAGCCGTTCGGCGGCCCGGTCCAGTGAGAAGTGCGCGGCGGCCTCGCGGCAGCGCCGGGCGGCCGTGCGGTAGGCCTCGGGGGAGCGGGCGGCGATGGCGACCGCCTCCGCCGCGTCGTCGAGGGTGCCGCGACCGGGGACGAACAGCGGGTAGTCGGCGCCGAGCAGCGCCTCGTGCGCGGGCGTGCGGTTGAGCACGACGGGCAGCCCGAGCGTCCCGAACTCCAGCACCTTCGTGGACAGTTCCAGGCTCGCGTCCAGTTCCGGGTGACGCCAGCCCAGCCCCAGGTCGCATCCCGCGGCGATCCGCATGGCCTCCTGGCGGGGGGTGCCGCCGTGGTGCACCACGCCGGTGGCGCTCCGCAGCGCACGCTCCATGGCCGCGTGGAAGCCGGGGTGCCGCGGGTCGTCGTGGACCTTGTCGCCGACGGTGTGCAGCTCGGCCCGGATCCCGCGGGTGGCCAGCGCGGCCGGCAGTTCCGTCATCTCCAAGGTGTTCCAGCGCGGTGCGAACTTGCCCGTGTACACCAGGCGGACGGGGTCGCGCGCCGCGTCGTGCCCCGGCACCGCGAAGTCCGGGACGGGCACGCTCGGCGGGTACAGCACGCACTTGCCGCACGCGGCCGGCACCCAGGCCTCGATGAAGCAGCGCAACTCCTCCGTCTGGCACAGCAGGTAGCGGGAGGCCTCGGCGATCCGGGTCAGCTCGTCGACCGCCTCGTCCGACATCTGCGCCGCCGACTGCGGGATGTCGGTGAGGTACGCCCAGATCCGCCCGTCGAAGGCGCCGTCGGCGACAGCCTGCGCCACCAGCCGGCGACCGCGCAGCACCAGCAGGTCGCACGGCTCCCGTTCGTCCTGCTCGCGCAGCACCCGCGAGGCCTGGACGGGGGACAAGGCGTGCCCGGTCGGTACGACGGACACCCCCGGCAGCTGCGCCAGCGGATCGACCAGCCGTCCGGTGCGCACCGGAGCCTTCAGCACCAGCCGGGTCCCGCAGCCGGCCCGCGCCAGCGCCTGCACCGTCGACTGGGCCCACACCGCGGAACCGTCGATGAGGTTGAGGTCCACGTCCCCGTAGACCATCGCCCTGACCGTGCGCGTGCCCGTCATCGGACCTCCTCCGGGCGGATCGTGAACAGCCGTGCCGCCCCGGGGGACGGCCAGAGCGTCCTGCGCAGCAGGGCCGGGCGGAAGCCGTTGACGTGCGGAACGAAGCCCGGGGCGTCCGCGCTGAAGCCGACCGCGTCGGCCCCGGAGCACTCCTGGGCGCACATCAGGTCCAGCAGGTGGGCAGCCGGCCGTTCCTCAGCGAGGTCCGACCAGTCCGCGACCCAGGGCGCGCCCGGCCCGTCCGCCGTGGCCCGTACGGTGACCCCGCCCGCGGTGAGTTCCGCGTAGGCCGCCCCGGGAACGGGCACCAGCACCTCGGCGGGGCGGAGCCGCTGCGCCAGCACCTGCGCGACCAGGCGTGACACCTCGGATCCGTCACGCGGGTCGGCCAGCACGGCCACCCGCCGGGCGTCCAGCGGGTCCGCCGCCCCGGCGATCCGGGCGAGCTCCGACAGCCGGACCCGGGTGGCCCGGGAGGTGAAGATCTCCCGCAGGTCGCCGCGGTCCACCGACACCGGGTCCAGCCGGGCCGGCTGCACCCCGGTGTCCCCGTCGAGCACGGCGTCCCAGGGGAACGGGGCCAGCCCCGGCGCGGCGGAGGCGGGGGCGTCCCGCCACAGCACGGCGGTACGGCCGAGCGCGTGGACGGTGGCGAGGAGTTCGGCCAGCCGCCGGTCCAGGTCGGGGGCGGTGCCCGTGCCGGTGTGCGCCCACGGCCCGGCAAGGCAGGCGCTGAGCTGTACGACGAGCACGTCCGGGTCGGTGCGTTCGGCGACCTGCCGTGCGTCGTGCGGCAGCACGCGGTTGACGACGGCGTCGTGGGCGAAGTCGGCGGCGGTCGTGGCGTCCAGGACGCCGGCGATCACCAGCCGGTCGCGGGGGCCGGCCGTGAACGCCCGGTGGGCCAGGTGCAGGTGTCCGTCGGCCGCCGGACCGCCAACGCCCGGTGCCGGGGAGGCGGCGGCCGGCGCGCCCGGCCGGGCTGCCGCGGGGCGACCGCCCTTGCCGCGGCCGCGCCACATCCCGTACAGCTCGCGCGGCAGCCGCGTCGAGCCGCGCAAGGGGGAGCGCGCGGCCGAGACCAGCGCCTGGCCGACCCGCAGCGAGGTCGAGCCCTGCAGCATGGCGACCCGGGTCTCCAGCACCCCGATCCGCTCCCTGGCGCGTCGCAGCTCGGCCGCGAGCCGGTCGCGTTCGTGCGTCACGGCCGCCGTCCGCTCGCCGTCCGTGCCGTCCTGCAGCGCCTCCAGCGCGCGACGGTCCTCCTCGTGCCGCCGCTCCAGCTCCCGCACCCGCGCCCGCTCGGCACGCGAGACGAACTCCGCCAGCACGTACTCGCCGGCCACCCGCAGCGCGGTGGTCTCCCCGCCGGGCACGGGCCGCCCGGCCGGGTCCAGGAGCGGGAGCAGCGCCTCGGTGCAGGTGAACACCGCGCCGCCGTGCAGGTGCAGGTAGTCAAGGCCGGCCGCCCGCAGCACCTGGCAGCGGTGCGCCACCAGGGCGTCGAGCAGCCGGTGGTACGGCAGTTCGGCACGGGCGTGGCCGAACACGATCAGGCCCTTGCCGCCCGGGCGCATGCGCCGCAGCGCCGCGAGGCACGCGTCCTCGTCGCCGTGCCGGGCGGGGTCGGGGCCGAAACTGAGCAGGGCCAGCCGTCCCTCGCCGACCGGGTCCTGGTCACCGGCCGGGGAGGGGCTCAGCCGGACGCCGCCCGGCAGGTGCAGGTACGGTTCGAGCGGGATGCCGCCGCCGGTCGCGTCGACGACCTCGGTCACCCCGTCCAGGTGCGGGTGGAGCAGATCGAGAAGGCGCATCAGGAGGTCCTCGTGAAGACGTGGAAACCGACCCTGTTCTCCCGGAAACCGTACGGCGTGAAGCCGCCGTACCGCAGTCCGAGCGGTTCGACGGCGGCGCGGTACTCGGCGGCAGGGCGGTGCAGGATGTAGTCGCCGCGCGCCACGCGCCCGGGCGCGTCCTCGTCGGTGACGACCAGCCGGCCGGTCAGCCGGACGAGGGAGGCGAGGTTGACCAGCGCGGCCCGCCAGGCGGTGTCGTCGAGCACGTGGAAGAGCACGTCCACGGCGAGCACCACGTCGTACAGCCACGGGCTGCGCCAGTCCGACAGCTCCGCCACCGCGTAGCGGGGGCCGCCGCCGAGCGCGCGGCCGTGGTCCACCGCCGAGGGACTGGCGTCGACCGCGTCGACGAGGTGGCCGCAGCGGGCCAGGGCCCGGGCGAAGTGGCCCTTGCCGCAGCCCGCGTCGAGTACGAGCAGCGGGTCGTTGGCCCGTTCGAAGTCGCCGGTGATGCGCAGTACCTCCGCGAAGCGCAGCGCGTAGAAGATCTCGTTGCCCGGCCGGTCGAGGCCGATGTGGCCGCCGGAGGCGAGGTCGTCGTGCTCGCGGTGGCGGCTGTCCCAGTACGCGAGGGGGTCGTCCAGGCGCGGATCAGACATGGTGGTCCAGCCACTCGGTGATGACGCGGGCGATGCGGGGCCCCGAACGCCCGTCCCACAGCGGGGGGCCTTCGGGGGCGCGGGCTTCGCCGTCCAGCGCCTTGAGCAGCGCCGGGACCAGCCCGTCGGGGGCCACGAGGCGGTTGGTGCCGTGGGTGACCGTCACGGGCCGCTCGGTGTTGGGCCGCAGCGTCAGGCAGGGCACGCCCAGGACGGTGGTCTCCTCCTGCACCCCGCCCGAGTCGGTGACCACCGCGGCGGCGCCCCGCAGCAGCCCCATGAACTCCAGGTAGCCGAGCGGCTCCAGGATCCGGATGCCGGGCGTGTCGCCGAGCCCCGCCGCCTCCAGCGCGGCCCGCCCGCGCGGGTGCAGCGGGACCGCCAGCTCCAGGTGCTCCGCCGCCCCGCGCAACGCCGCCACGGCGGCGGCCGCGGCGGCCGGGTCGTCGACGTTGGCGGGACGGTGCAGCGTCACGACGCCGTAGCGGCCGGGCAGCCCGTGGGCGGCGCGGGCGGCCTCCGGGTCGAAGCGCGGCAGGTGGGCCATCAGGGTGTCGATCATCGGGTTGCCGACGAAGTGCACCCGGGCGGTGTCCACGCCCTCGTCCCCCAGATGGCCCACCGCCTCCGGGCTGGTGACGAAGAGCAGGTCGGCGAGCTGGTCGGTCAGCCGCCGGTTGACCTCCTCCGGCATCGTCATGTCGAAGCTGCGCAGGCCCGCCTCGACGTGCGCCACGGGCAGCCCCAGCTTGGCGGCGACCAGGGCGGCGGCGAGCGTGGAGTTGACGTCCCCGTAGACCGTGACCAGGGCGGGCGCCCGGGCCGACAGCTCGTCCTCCAGGGCGGTCAGCAGGGCGGCGGTCTGCCGGGCGTGGCTGCCGGAGCCGACGCCGAGGTCCACGTCCGGCTCGGGCAGGCCGAGTTCCCGGAAGAAGACGTGCGACATGCGTTCGTCGTAGTGCTGTCCGGTGTGCACCACCGACTGCGGCTGCCCGGCCTCGCGCAGCGCGGCGACGACCGGAGCGGCCTTGACGAAGTTGGGCCGGGCACCGACCACGTGGACTACCGAGCCGAGCACGGTGCCTCCCGTTCACTTGCCGTGCTTAGGGTGGGATTGTGCGTCGTCGTACTCTTCGTGCCTTGATTCTCGCCGCCTCCGTGGCGGTCCGTCATCTGCGGGACGACCCGGTGCGTGCGGCGTCCCTGGCCCTGAGGGTCGCCCCGGGGCCGGCCCGGCGGCCCGCCCGGTGGGCGCTGGCCCGGCTGCCCGAGCGCGATCCGCACCGCGTACGCGGCGGCGCCACCGCGTACGGGCCGCGGGGTGTGCCCGCCCCGGCCGGTGCGCCGGGGACGGCGGTGCCGGGGCGGGTGCTGCACCTGGTCACCAACTCCCTGCCGTACCGCAACGCCGGCTACACCGTCAGGACGCACGCCATCGCGCGCGCCCAGCGGGAGGCGGGCCTGGACCCGCAGGTCGTCACACGGCTGGGCTTCCCCGTGGCGCAGGGCGTCTGGGACGGACGGCCGGCGCAGGTCGTGGACGGGGTGCCGTACCACCGCCTGCTGCCGGTGCGGATGCCGGGGACGCCCGCGGCCGCCCTCGCCCGCAACGCCGAGCTCGCCGCCCGGCTCGTCGAACGGCTCCGCCCCGCGGTCCTGCACGCGGCCACCGATCACCCGAACGGCCGAGTGGCGCTCGCGCTGCGCGAATCGTTCGGCCTGCCGGTCGTCTACGAGGTGCGCGGCTTCCTGGAGGAGACCTGGCTGACGCAGGGACCCGGGCGTGACCGTGACAGCGCGTCGTACCGGGAGCGGCGCGCCCTGGAGACGCACTGCATGAAGGCCGCCGACCTGGTGCTCACCCTCGGCGAGGCGATGAAGGCGGAGATCGTCTCCCGGGGGGTCCCCGAGGAACGGGTGCGGGTCGTGCCCAACGCCGTGGACGACGTCTTCCTCCAGCCGCTGCCCGACCCCGGTGACCTGCGCACCCGTCTCGGCATCGCCCCGGACGAGCTGGTCGTCGGCACGGTCTCCACGCTCACCCCCCACGAGGGCATCGGCACCCTGCTGCGCGCCGGGGCCGTGCTGCGCCGCCGGGGTGTGCCGCTGCGCCTGCTGATCGTGGGGGACGGCCCGCAGCGGCCCGCGCTGGAGCGGCAGGCGGCGGGGCTCGGCCTCGGCGGGAGCGCCCTGTTCACGGGCCGTGTGCCGTACGCCGAGGTGCGGGCCCACCATGCCGTGCTGGACGTCTTCGCGGTGCCCCGGACGGGAGAGCGGGTGTGCCATCTCGTGACCCCTCTCAAGCCGGTGGAGGCGATGGCGAGCGGTCTTCCCCTTGCAGCAAGTGATGTCACGGCGATGGGGGAGCTGGTCGAAGACCAGGTGAACGGACGGCTAATTCCGTCAGGAGACGTAAATGCCTGGGCAGATACGCTCGAAATATTGCTCTATAGTCCAAATCAACGGCGGATGATGGGCGACGCCGCCCGCGCACGAGTGGCCCGCGACCGTACGTGGGCCCACATCGCGGGGCGGACGCGCGACGCCTACCGCGGTCTGGGGGCCGTATAGCGCTCTGGATGGTGCGGCATGACGGTGGATCTCGCAGTCGTAGGCCTCGGGTACGTCGGGCTGCCCCTCGCCAGGGAAGCCGCGGCGGTGGGACTGAGCGTCGTGGGACACGACCTGGACCCCGCGGTCGTGGACGCCCTCAACTCCGGCCGCTCGCACGTGGACGACGTCCGCGACGACGACCTGCGGCGCATGCTGGCCTCCGGGTTCACCGCGACCACCGGCCAGGAGTGCCTGGGGGAGGCCCAGGTCATCGTCATCTGCGTCCCCACCCCGCTGTCCGAGGACGGCGGACCGGACTTGACCGCGGTCACCGGGGCCGCCGAGGCGGTCGCCGCGCGGCTGCGCCCCGGCGTCCTGGTCGTGCTGGAGTCGACGACCTACCCCGGCACGACCGACGAGGTCGTCCGGCCCCTCCTCGAGGCGGGCTCGGGGCTGCGCGCCGGGGCGGACTTCGCCCTCGCCTTCTCGCCCGAGCGGATCGACCCGGGCAACCGGACCCACGGCTTCCGCGACACTCCGAAGATCGTCGGCGGGCACACCCCCGGGTGCGCGGCGCGCGCCGTCGCGTTCTACGGCAAGCTCGTCGACACCGTCGTGCGGGCCAAGGGCACCCGCGAGGCCGAGATGGCCAAGCTGCTGGAGAACACCTACCGCCACGTCAACATCGCGCTCGTCAACGAGCTGGCCATACTCTGCCGCGAACTGGGCGTCGACATCTGGAACGTCATCGACTGCGCCGCCACCAAGCCCTTCGGCTTCCAGGCCTTCCGGCCCGGCGCGGGCGTGGGCGGCCACTGCATCCCGATCGACCCCAACTACCTGTCGTACAAGGTCCGCACGCTCGGCTACGAGTTCCGCTTCGTCGAACTCGCCCGGGAGATCAACCACCGGATGCCGGAGTACGTGGTGCGCCGGGCGCAGGACCTGCTCAACACGGCCGGGAAGGCGCTGCACGGCTCACGGGTGCTGCTGCTCGGCGTCACCTACAAGCCCGACATCGCCGACCGGCGCGAGAGCCCCGCCGTCCCCGTGGCGCGGCTGCTGCGCCGGCTCGGCACGGGGATCTCCTTCCACGACCCGTTCGTGGAGGCCTGGGAGGTCGACGGCGAGCCCGTCCCCCGGGCCGGCGACCTGGCCGCCGCCCTGCGCGAGCACGACCTGACGGTCCTCCTGCAGGACCACAGCGCCTACGACCTGCAGGTGGTGGCGGACCGGGCCCGCCTGCTGTTCGACACGCGCGGACGGATCTTCCGGCCGGACGTCGAGGTGCTGTGATGCACGTACTGGTCGTCACCGTCGTGCACCACCCCGAGGACGCGCGCATCCTGCACCGTCAGATAGCCGCCCTCATGGCCCACGGCCACACCGTCACCTACGCCGCGCCCTTCACCGCGCGGGCGACCCCGCCCCGCCCCGGGGTCGAGGGCGTGGACCTGCCCCGGGCCACCGGACGGGACCGGCGTGCGGCCGTCCGTGCGGCCCGGCGCCTGCTGGTGCGGCGCGGGCCCACCGTCGACGCCGTCCTGCTCCACGACCCCGAACTGCTGCTCGTGCTGCCGCGGGCGCTGCGGCACTGGCACCGCACCGGCGCCCGGCGGCCGGCCGTGGTGTGGGACGTGCACGAGGACACCGCGGCCGCCCTCACCATGAAGGGCTGGGTTCCGCGGCCACTGCGCCCGCCGCTGCGCCTCGTGGTCCGCGCGGCCGAACTCGCCGCCGAGCGGCATCTGCACCTGCTGCTCGCCGAGGACGCCTACCAGCGGCGCTTCCGCCGCGCGCACCCCGTGGTGCCCAACCTGGTCACCGTCCCCACGGACCCCCCGCCGGCGCCGGGCGACGACCGCGTGGTCTACCTCGGGCAGCTGTCCAGGGCCCGCGGCGCCGAGGAACTGGTCGCCATGGCACGGCTGCTGGCCCCGGACGTCCATGTCGAGCTCATCGGCGCCGCCGACGGGGACGTCCGCGGACTGCTCGCGGCGGCCGACCGCGACGGCGCGCTGCGCTGGCACGGGTTCCTGCCCAACGACGCGGCCCTGGGCCGGCTGCGCGGCGCCCTCGCCGGGGTGTCGCTGCTGCGCGACGAGGCGAACTACCGCCACTCGCGGCCCACCAAGGTCGTCGAGTACATGGCCTACGGCATCCCCGTGGTGAGCACCCCCAACCCCCTCGCCGCCGAGCTGGTCCGCGGGCACGACTGCGGCCTCCTCGTCCCCTTCGAGGACCCCGCGGCCGCCGCGGACGCGGTCCGACGGCTGCGCGACGACCCGGAACTGCGGCGCGCGATGGGCGCCCGCGGCCACGCCGCCGCCCGTGGCGGGCTGCACTGGCCGGACTGCGCGGGGCACTTTGTCACGAGCCTGGAGGGCTGGGCGGTGGCGGCGGCCACCGCCGCCACGGCGCGCGCCTCGGCGGCGCGTCCGTCGTAGCGGGAGCCCCGGCCGGCCCGGGGGCCCGGTCGCGGACCGGTGCCGCGGTTTCGGCGGCAGGGTCGGGGGCCGCGGTTGCGACTCACCGCAGGTCTGTCGGAGGCCAACGTCGTCCGAACCCTGCTGTTGTGCCTGGCGCGGGTGCGTGCGCCCGGTCGCGGGAGCGGGCGCGTGGTGGCGCCCTTCTGCCGTTGCCCTTCAGGGACCGGCCGACCGCGGCGCGGGTCGGCCTTGGCGACCGCGTCCCGCGGCGGCGGATCCGTCGTGGCGGGAGCCTCGGCCGGCGCGCGCCTCGGCCGGTGCGGGCCGGGCGGTGGGCCCGTCGTAGGGGGATCAGCTGACGTGGGGTCCGTCCCGGCGTACTCCGTCCAGTTCCAGGACGAAGTCGGCGCCGAGGGCCGAGGAGGGGGTCTGGGTGCCGTGCGGGAGCCGTGGCAGCCGGGTCACGATGCGCATCACCGAATCGACGGTCAGCGCGTAGCCGTTGGGGGCCGACAGCGCCGCCTGGGCCTCACCGCCGTGCGCGTCGCGGGCGCGGGCCCACACCTGGGAACGGGTGCGCGCCCGCGCGCGCTCGCCGGGGCCCGTCAGGAGACGGTCGACCCCCGCGCGGGCCAGTCGCCGTACCGGGCCGACCCCGAGCACGCGTGCCACCAGCGGGGCGCCCGGCAGCCAGGTGTACGTCGAGATGTTGGGGATGCCGGTCGAGTGGTAGGCCGTGCTGACGTCGCCCCAGGCGATGCCGGCGACCTGGCGCCGGCCGGTGCGGAAGGACGCCGTCAGCCGGGGGTGCCCGAGCGGGACGTCGCGGATCACCCCGTCGACGCGGGCACGGCCGCCGGCGCCCTTGTCGAGCGCCTCGAGCGCGGAGCGCGCCGTGCCGGGGCTCGCGCCCCCGCCGGCCACGAAGGCGATGTCCAGGTGGGTGGCGGTGGGCAGCGCGGCGGCGACGGTGGCGGCGAGGCAGTCGGTGGGGACGACGTCGAACCCCGCCCCGGGCAGCAGGACCACGCCCGCCGCGCGGGCCCGGGCGCTCATCGCGTGCAGCGCCTCGAGCACGTCGATCTCGCCGGTGATGTCGAGGTAGTGCGTGCCGGTGTCCAGGCACGCCTCGGCCATCGGCAGCGCCGTCGCGGAGAAGGGCCCCGCGCAGTGGGCCACGGCGTCCACGTCCGCGAGCGCCGCGCGCAACGCCGTCGCGTCGCCGAGACCGACCACCCGGTGGTCCAGGCCCAGTTCGGCCGCGAGCGGGGCCAGCGCGGCGGCCGACCGGCCCGCGAGCACGGGGCGTTCCCCGCGGGCCACGGCCTCCCGTGCGACGAGGCGGCCGGTGTAGCCGGTGGCTCCGTACAGCAACCAGGTCATGCGTGAGTGCTCCCTCGTCGGTTCCGGCCCCCGCGGCGGGGCCCCCGGCACCGAACCTACCGGTCGGTCACCGGACTTCGCCCCCGGCACGTCGCGGGCTTGCGGCGCGCCGAGGGGAACCGTGGCGGCCGTTGAACCACTCCCGGCCGCCGTCCGTTACCCCGGGTAAAGGGAGTGCGCCCGGTCCGTGCGCGCCCCGTCGCGCACCTGTCCTGTGAGGAGCCACCCCATGACCCCCAGCACCGCCCGCGCGCCCGGAGGGACCGCCGCCGAGGTGGCCGCCGCGACCCGCGTCGACGCACGCACCTGGGACCTGACGGTCGCCTCGGCAGCGCTCGGCCGCCCGGCGGCGGTGCGGATCGTCCTGCCCACGGACTTCGCGCGTGCGTCCGGGCGCACCTGGCCGGTGCTGTACCTGCTGCACGGGCCACACGAGGACCACACCGCCTGGAGCCGGCAGGCGGATGTCGAGCGGCTCACCGAGGGCGGCGGCCTCATCCTCGCCATGCCGGACTGCGGCCCCGCGGGCCTGTCCAGCCACTGGCTCGACGGCTCCGACTACGAGACCTTCCAGCTGGGCGAAGTCGACGCGCTGCTGCGCCGCGACTACCGGGCCTCCGGCGTACGGGCCGTGGCGGGCGTCTCGACCGGCGGCCACGGCGCCATGGCCCACGCCGCCCGCCACCCGGGGGCGTTCCGCGCCGCCGCATCCTTCAGTGGCGTCCTGGACACCACCTTCGCCGGGGTGCCCACCGCCCTCGACGCCCTCCTGCTCCGCGAGAGCCTCTGCCCCGGCTCCCTGTGGGGCGACCCCGTGGACCGGTGGGACACCTGGCGGTCCTTCAACCCCACGGCGCGCGCGGGAGGGCTGCGCGGCACCGCGCTGTACGTGTCCTGCGGAAGCGGTGCCGCCGCCCCGGCCGCGGGCGGCGGCACCGAGCTGCTGCCGGAGGTGCTGGAGAGCACCCTGTGGCCCGCCACGCACGTCTTCGCCACCGCGCTGGAACTCCGTGACATCCCGGTGACGACGCACTACTACGAGGGCGGCCGACACGAATGGGCTTACTGGCGACAGGAGTTCGCGACGGCGTGGCCGCTGCTTGCCCACGCGCTCGGGCTGCCGGGACCTGCCGTCGCGTGACGATGAGACGATGAGCGGGTCAGAGGGTGAGAGGAAGGCCCCTAACGAGGGGGGCGCGCTCACTCGTTCCAGTGGCGCTGCCCGCTCCGGACGTACCACCGGCGCACGAGCGGCGTTGCAAGGGGACATGGACAGCAGCACATCCTCGACCCGTGGATGCCTTCTCCAGGGCCACCCGGACCACCACCGGACCTTCGCCGAACTCACCGGCGCCTATTGGATGGACCCGCCCATCTACACGGAACTCCTCGCCGACTGGCGGGCCCACGGGCGCGCCGTCCCCGGCTACGCGGGGCCGGACGTACCGCGCGCGGCCTCCTTCAGCGGCGGCAGTCTGCCGCAACTGCTGCCTGGAACAGGGCCAGTTCCACCACGGTAGGGGTGTGGAGGGTGCCCGTTCCGTCGGGGGGTACCAGCCACCGCAGGGCCCCCGCGGCCCGGTACGGGGGCGGGACGGCGATCCAGGCGCCCCTGCCGGCGTAGCGGATTCCAGTGCCCACCCATCTGCTGACGGGGTCCGGCGGGAGGAAGAAGCCGACCCGGCGGGAGGCCGTGTCGGCGAGGGTGGGTCCGGGTTCCGTGCGGGGGAGGCGCAGCAGGGCGTCGAGGGCCAGCAGGCCGAGGTCCTCGGGCACGCTGAGCACGTCCCAGAAACGCCCGGCGGGCAGCAGGACGGTCCCGCTCTCGCCGTGCTCCCATTCCCGCTTGCACGCCCGCGGATCCGCCGCGGCGGCGGCCAGCCACTCCATTGCCTGTTTCGGTGCCGCATTTCTCATACGCTCAACCTTGGTAGATATTTCTAACCGGCGGAAGGGGTGGCGGGGGATGGCGTTTTGGAGCGCGAAACGCCTGTTTTCCGTACGCCTGTGCGGCGTTGTGGCGCGGGCCGGCCGTGCCCTGCACGGCGGGCCGCGGGACGGTGCCGCACTCGAACGGCTGGTGAGGACGGCGGAGCGGCTGGACTACGGCGGCGGGCCGCCCGCGGCGCCGGACCGGGAGGCCCGGCGCCGGGGCTGAGGGAATCCCGCGCGCCGGCGGAACACGGGTTCCGCCGGGAATTCCGGGACCGCTGCAGGGGAATGCACTCGGCCGCACGGTCGAAAAGCGCAAAGGTGTTCGCGTGCGTACGGGGAATGCCCGGGCCGGAATCCGGTCAGCCCGTCGGCGGCGCCCCCTCGTACGCCGCCGTCAGCAGCGCGCGCAGCTCTTCCGCGTCCGCCGGGCGCGGGTTGGCGTACGAGGCCGCGCCCACCAGCTCCACGACGCGGCCGATGCCGTCGGCCGGCAGACCGACCTCGGCCAGCGAGCGCGGCGCGCCGAGCCGCCCGCCCAGCTCCCACAGTGCGCGCGCCGCGTCCCCGGTGCCCAGCGCCCGGCGCAGCGCGGCCGTCGCGGCCGGGGCGGCCGGGGCGTTGAAGGCGAGGACGTACGGCAGCAGCACCGTGTGCGTCGCGGAGTGCGGCAGGTCGAAGGCGCCGCCGAGCACATGGGCCAGCTTGTGGTGGAGGCCCATCGTGGTGGCCCCGAGGCACGCCCCGCACAGCCAGGCCCCGTACAGGGCGTGTCCGCGCGCGTCGAGGCCGCCCGGGTCGGCGACGACACGGGGCAGCGCGTCCGCCAGGGCGCGCACCCCCTCCTCGGCCATCAGCGACACGATCGGGGTGGCGTCGGGGGCGTACAGCGCCTCGACGGCGTGGGCGAGGGCGTTGACGCCGCTGGTGCCGGACAGCGCCGGCGGCATCGACAGGGTGAGCTCCGGGTCGTAGACGACGCTGCGCGGCAGGACGCGGCGGTCGCGGCCGGTGCGCTTGACGCCGTCCTCCGTCAGGCCCCAGACCGGGGTCATCTCGGAGCCCGAGTACGTCGTCGGCACGGCCAGCAGCGGCAGCCCGGTGCGCAGTGCGACCGCCTTGCCCAGGCCGACCGCGGAACCGCCGCCGACCGCGACCAGCCCGTCGGCGTCCAGTTCCTGCGCCACCGCGACGGCCTCGTCGGCCACCTTCACCGGCACGTGCATCACCGCGCCCGGGTGGACGCCCACGCAGACCGCCCCGAGCGACGCGGCGACGGAGCGCGCGGTGTCCTCACCGTGCCGGCCGGACAGCACCAGCACGCGGCGCAGGCCGAGCCGGCCGGTCTCCTCCGCCACGGCCGCGGTGGCGGCCCCGGCGCGGAAGACGACCCGCATCGGCAGCGCCTCGTGGACGAACTCCAGGCTCATGACCGCTGCAGCACGATGTCGAAGGTCGCCAGCCGGAAGGGGTTGGGAACCCCGTACCCGGCCGCCTGCTCCGGGTCGTCCACCTCGGCGAACTCCTGGACCAGGCTCTTCTTCACCGCGAAGACCGCGTCCGAGTCCAGGTACGGGCTGTCCTGGACGAACACGTGCGTGGTGACCGGCTGGTGGCCGGCGGCGGCCGCGATGAAGTGGATGTGCGCGGGCCGGTACGCATGGCGCTCCGTGGCGTCCAGCAGGTCGCCCACCGGGCCGTCGGTCGGGATCGGGTAGTGCGCGGGCACGACGGTGCGGAACCGGAAGCGGCCCTCCCCGTCGGCCTGGAACATCCCGCGCCCGTTGCCCTGGGGCTGTTCGCCCGGCTGCTGGACGTCGTAGAAGCCGTGCTCGTCGGCCTGCCAGACGTCCACCGTGGCGCCCGGCAGCGGTGTGCCGTCCACGGAGACCACGCGCCCGGTGACCACGCAGGGCTCACCCGAGCCGATCATGTCGATCGCGTCGCCGAACTCCCGCGCGGGGGAGCCGACCATGTGGAACGGGCCCAGCACGGTGGACTCGGTGGCCCCCTCCCCGGCCGACTTCCGCTGGTTGATCGTCTCGACCAGCATCGACACCCCGAGCACGTCGGACAGGAGGATGAACTCCTGCCGTGTGTCGGTGCACGCCTGGCCGGTGCGGGTGAGGAAGCCGATCGCCCCTTCCCACTCCTCCATCGTCGGCTCGACGTCCCGGACGAAGTCGTGGAGGTGCCGGGTCAGACTGCCCAGGATCTCCCGCAGCCGAGGGTCGGGCGTCCGCGCGAAGCTCTCCACGACGGCCGGCGTCGCGCTCTGTTCGGTGAAGTCCATGCTCTCTCCTCGTCAGTCCCGTCCCAGGATGCGCCGCAGCGCGGAGCCGAGCACGGCCCGCGCCTCGGCGTCGTCGGCGGCCCCGTCGGCGCGCCGGAAGGCCACGTACAGGTCCGGCCGGACGAGCAGCGCGCCCGTGTCGCCGATGCCGCGCACCCGCGCCCAGTCGCCGTACGGGTCCTCGTACTCCCGGCCGGGGCCGATCACCGCGGTCGCGATGTCCAGCCCCAGCTCGGCGCCCGCAGCGCGGGCCGCCGCCACCCAGGCCTCGCCGCCGATGCCGGTCAGCAGCGCGAACCGGCCCCCGCCGCCGAGGTCGAGGGTGGACAGCGTGCGGGTGCCCGCCGTCAGCCATGCGTGCGGCAGCTTGGCGCCGGGGCGGCTGCTCGGCTGGTGGTACAGCTCGGGATCGCGGTCGAAGCCCGGGTCGGCGGTGCCGTCCGGGACGACCGCGGCCGAGGCGTAGCGCTGGTTGAGCTCCACGCCGTGCGCGTTGAACTCGTACCGCTTGAAGTCGATCGCCTCGCGCAGCCGTGCGCGCCGCTTCTCGCCGGCCGGGGTCGCGTCCTTGCGGGACTCCATGTTGGCGATCAGTTGCCCGGGGCTCTGCGGGGTGAGCAGGTCCAGCGCGTCGAAGACCGGGGCGGTCTCGCCGATCGACTTGTTGGCGCGGGTGACGATCTGCTTGCCGACGGGCGCCCGCTCGGCGGTGTAGGTGTCCAGCAGCGAGGGCGCGGCGGTGCCGTCCAGGACCAGCTTCAGCTTCCAGGCCAGGTTGTACGCGTCCTGGATGGAGGTGTTGGAGCCGAGGCCGTTGGACGGCGGGTGCCGGTGGGTGGCGTCGCCGGCGCAGAAGACCCGGCCGTGGGAGTACGTCTCGGCGTACATCTCGTTGACCGTCCACGCCGAGGAGGAGCGGATGGTCACCGGGACGTCGTCGTCGCCGATGAGCTGCCGGACCACCGACAGGGCGTACTCCTCGGTGAGGTCCGGGGGCGCGCCCTCGACGTCGTAGCCCCACACGATCAGCCATTCGTTCCACGGCCGCACGCAGCGCACCAGGCCCGCGCCGATGCCGCCCACGGTCGCGCCGGGGGTGAGCACCCAGTACAGGGTGCTGGGGCGGTGGGCGACGTACCGGGACAGGTCGGCCTCGAAGACGATGTTGACGCTGCCCGCCACGCCCATCTTGCCGCCCATGGGCAGCCCCGCGTCCTCGGCGACCTTGCTGCGTCCGCCGTCGGCGCCGATGAGGTACTTGGCGCGGATGGCGTACTCGTCGCCGCGCAGCCGGTCCTCCACCACGGCCGTCACGCCGTCGGCGTCCTGCTCGAAGGACTTGTAGACGGTGCCGTAGCGCAGCCGGGTGCCGCGCGCCACGGCCGCCTCGACCAGCACCGGCTCCATCCAGTTCTGCGGCATGTCGCACATGCGGCTCGGGCTGGCCAGGTCGTGCGCGGCCTGCACCAGCGGGTCGTTGCCCCAGGAGCGCAGCCGCCCCAGCTCCTCGCCCGCGAGGCTGGTGCAGAAGACGGTGTTCCCCATCAGGTGCTGGGGAGTGGCCTTGGCGACGACCTCCTGCTCGACGCCGAGGTCGCGCAGCACCTCCATGGTGCGCTGGTTGGTGATGTGGGCCCGAGGGGTGTCGGCCAGCCTGTCGTAGCGTGTGACGACGATGTTCGGCACCCCGTACGTGCTCAGCGCGAGCGCGGCGCTCGCGCCGGCCGGCCCACTGCCCACGATCAGCACGTCGGTCTCGACGGTCTCCATCAACGCGGCTCCTTGACGGATAATTGAAATGGCAACGAACCGATCGTGGATCAGAGGGAGACCGCCGGCGTGTCTCAATCCGATACATCCCCCGAAGAGCTGCTGCTCGGCGCCTACCTGCGCGAGCGGCCGAACGGCCGGGCGGTCGTCGCGGCCGACGGCAGGACGCGGATCGTGAGCGCCGAGGCCGCGCGGCGGCTGTCCGACGAGTCGCTGGCGCTGCTGGAGCGCCGGGCCGGCGGCATGGTCCGCGACGGCCGGACCGAGGGGTACGAGCTGCCCCTGCCGGACGGCGGCTGGCGGGCCCGGCTCAGCCCCGTCCTGGACTCCGGCGAGGTCATCGGTGCCGTCGCCGTCCTGTCCGCGGCGGCGGAGGGCTCCGGCGGGCCGCCGGCGGTCCCCGAGCCGAGGCTGCCCGGGCTCGTGGGCGCGTCGCTGTCCTGGCGCGCGGCGGTGGCCCGCGCGGTGCGGCTCGGGGGCGAGCAGGGGCCGCTGCTGGTGACGGGGGAGCCCGGCACCGGCAAGACGACGCTGGCCCGGGCCGTCCGGGCCGGCGACGTGGAGTTGGACGCGGCGCTGGTGAACGGTGCGGCGGCCCGTGACTGGGTGCGGCGGCTGGCCGTGCGCCCCGTGCCGGGCCGGGTGCTCGTGCGCCACGTCGAGGCGCTGGACGGCGGTGCCGCGGCCGCGCTGGTGGCGCTCCTCGAACAGCGCCCCGTCCTGCGGCTGACCGCCACCCACACCCCCGGGGACCGTACGGACCCGTGCCTGGACCGCCTGCTGGGCCGGCTGGCGGCGCGCTCGCTGTCCGTACCGCCGCTGCGCGAGCGCCCCGAGGACCTCCCGGTGCTGCTCGCCGCCCTCAGCCCGCGACCGGCTCCCGGCCACCCGCCGCTGACCTGGACCGTCGAGGCCCGGCGCACCCTGGAGCGGCACACCTGGCCGGGCAACGTCGCCGAGCTGGCGACGGTCGTCAGGACCCTCGCGGACGAGCGCCGGCTGAGCGGTCCGGTGCGCCCGGAGGAGCTGCCGGACGCCGTGCGCGGCGGGGCCGGCGGCCGCCGTCTGGGCAGCCTGGAGCGGGCCGAACGGGACGCGATCCTGGAGGCGCTGCGCACCCACGGCGGCAACAAGGCGCGGGCGGCGAAGGCGCTGGGCATCGCACGGGCCACGGTCTACCGCAAGCTGCGGAGCTACGGCATCCAAGGAATATAGTTCGAGATTCAACATGTTAGGTTGGGCGACAGAGACGCACCCCGCAGAAGGAGATCCCCGATGGCCACCCAGCTGGATGTCCGCCGCGCCGGCCAGCGGTTCCACACCCGCGCCGGCTGGCTCGACTCGCACCACTGCTTCTCCTTCAGCCACCACTACGACCCGAAGAACACCCACTTCGGTCTGCTGCTCGTCTCCAACGACGACGTCGTCGCCCCCGGCACCGGCTTCGACACGCACCCGCACCGGGACATGGAGATCGTCACCTGGGTGCTCGACGGCGGCCTGGTCCACCAGGACTCCGAGGGCCACAACGGCGTCATCTACCCGGGCCTCGCCCAGCGGATGAGCGCGGGCACCGGCATCCTGCACAGCGAGAAGAACGACAGCTGGAAGCTGACCGGCGCGCCGGAGCACAAGGACCCCGTGCACTTCGTGCAGATGTGGGTCTTCCCCGACGAGCAGGGCATCAAGCCGGGCTACGAGCAGCTCGACATCAACGACGAACTCGCCCGCGGCGGCTGGGTCACCGTCGCCTCCGGAATGGACCGCGACCGCGACGAGCGGGCCATCTCCATCGCCCAGAAGCACGCCGCGCTGCAGGCCGCGCGCATGACGCCGCAGCAGACCCTGGCCCTGCCCACCGCCCCCCTGGTGCACCTGTACGTCGCCAAGGGCGAGGTCGCCGTCGAAGGCGCCGGCCTGCTCACCAAGGGCGACGCCGTGCGCGTCACCGGGGCCGAGGGCCAGCGGCTCACCGCCGGCGCCGAGGGTGCCGAGGTGCTGGTCTGGGAGATGGACGCCGCCGTCAGCTTCGGGTGATCACGTGGTAGACCTTGGGGCCATGACCCGCACCCTCGCGAGCGCGCCGATCATGGTCCTCAACGGTCCCAACCTCAACCTGCTCGGCCGGCGGCAGCCCGAGATCTACGGCTCCGAGAGCCTCGCCGACGTCGAGGCCCTGTGCGCCGCGACGGCGGCGCGGCTCGGCGGGACCGCCGACTGCCGGCAGAGCAACCACGAGGGACAGCTGATCGACTGGATCCACGAGGCCCGCGAGCACCACGCGGGCATCGTGATCAACCCCGGCGCCTACTCGCACACCTCGGTGGCGATCCTGGACGCCCTGAGCGCCTGCGACGGCCTCCCCGTGATCGAGGTCCACATCTCCAACATCCACCGGCGCGAGCCCTTCCGGCACCACAGCTACGTCTCGGCGCGGGCCGACGCCGTGATCGCGGGCTGCGGCGTCCAGGGCTACGCCTTCGCCGTCGAGCGGATCGCCGCGCTCCTGGACGCCGGCGCCCGCTGAACCGCCGCTGAACCACCGTCGGGCCGCGGCACGACCGCCCCCGGACCGCCGCGCTCAGGCCTCGCCCGGCTGCCAGTCCGGCCACTCGCCAGGGTGGTCGGCCCAGTGCACCTGGTCGGGGTCCGACACGTCGATGTCCGGGAAGGTCCCGCGCACCCGCAGCTCGAACTCCTCCCGCTCCAACTGCTCCCAGCCCACACCCCGGATGTGCACCCTGCGGTAACGGTGGTCGGCCCCGAGCGGGGCCACGTCGACCTTGTGGGTTGTCTCCATGCCTCCAGGGTGCACCCGGGCCGGTGCCCCCGCAGGTCCGGTGACCACCACCTCCGCGGGGCGCAGCAGGTGCCCGCCGACCCGGTAGCCGGACCGTACGACGGTGCCGCAGACGAGGCGGTCCGCGCCGTAGGCGCCCGACGAGCCGACCGCCTCGTGACGCGCCGGGTCGAAGGGATCCCCGGGCTCGCCGAACGACCGCAGGCCGAGCTCCGCCAGCCGTGCCTCCAGCACCTCCACCACGGCGCGGAAGCCGCCGGTCACCTCGCCCAGCTCCCGCGCCCGGTCGACGGCGTCCAGCACCGGCAGCAGTCCGTGCAGCACGTTCGCGACGGCGATCTCCCGCACCGCCAGCCGGTCCCGGTGCACGCGCTTGCGGTAGTTGTCGTACTCGGCCTTGAGCCGTTGCAGGTCCGCCGTGCGTTCGACGAGCCGCGCCCGCAGCCCGCCGCCCGGAGGCGGACCGGCCCGGTTCACGCCGTGCCTCCCTCCCGCTTGTCGTCGTCGACGATCTCGGCGTCCACCACGTCCTCGTCGCCCTCCGGCGGCGCCGCATGCGGGGCCCCGCCCTCGCCCGCCGCGGACCGTTCCGCCTGGGCCTGGGCGTACATCGCCGTGCCGATCTTCTGCGCCGAGGCGGTCAGCCGCTCGGTCGCCCGGCGGATGCCGGCGGAGTCCTCGCCCTTCAGCTGCTCCTTCAGGTCCGCCACCGCCGACTCGACCTCCGACTTCAGGTCGCCCGGGACCTTGTCGGGGTTGTCCCGCAGCAGCTTCTCGGTGGAGTAGACCAGGCTCTCCGCGTTGTTGCGGGTCTCGGCCTCCTCGCGGCGCTTGTGGTCCTCCTCCGCGTACTGCTCGGCCTCGCGCATCATGCGGTCGATGTCGCTCTTCGGCAGCCCGGAGCCGCCGGTCACGGTCATCTTCTGTTCCTTGCCGGTGCCGAGGTCCTTCGCCGTCACGTGCATGATGCCGTTGGCGTCGATGTCGAAGGAGACCTCGATCTGCGGGATGCCGCGCGGCGCCGGCGGCAGACCGGTCAGCTCGAACACCCCGAGCTTCTTGTTGTACGCCGCGATCTCGCGTTCGCCCTGGTAGACCTGGATCTGCACCGACGGCTGGTTGTCCTCGGCCGTCGTGAAGATCTCCGAGCGCCTCGTGGGGATGGTCGTGTTGCGCTCGATCAGCTTGGTCATGATGCCGCCCTTGGTCTCGATGCCGAGGGACAGCGGGGTGACGTCCAGCAGCAGGACGTCCTTGACCTCGCCCTTGAGCACCCCGGCCTGGAGGCTGGCGCCGATCGCCACGACCTCGTCCGGGTTGACGCCCTTGTGCGGCTCCTTGCCGGTCAGCGACTTCACCAGCTCCGTCACCGCCGGCATCCGGGTCGAACCGCCCACCAGGATCACGTGGTCGACGTCGGCGACGTTGATCCGCGCGTCCTTCACCGCCTGGTGGAAGGGACCCTTGCAGCGCTCCAGCAGGTCCGCGGTCAGCTGCTGGAACTGGGCGCGGGTGAGCTTCTCGTCCAGGTGCAGCGGGCCCTCGGCGGAGGCCGTGATGTAGGGCAGGTTGATCGTCGTCTCGGTGGACGAGGACAGCTCGATCTTCGCCCGCTCGGCCGCCTCGCGCAGCCGCTGCAGCGCCATCTTGTCCTTGGCCAGGTCCAGCCCGTACGCGTTCTTGAAGCGCTCCACGAGGTGGTCGACGACCCGCTGGTCCCAGTCGTCGCCGCCCAGCTCCGTGTCGCCGTTGGTGGCCTTGACCTCCACCACGCCCTCGCCGATGTCCAGCAGGGAGACGTCGAAGGTGCCGCCGCCCAGGTCGAAGACGAGGATCGTCTGGTCGTTCTCCTTGTCCAGGCCGTACGCCAGGGCCGCGGCCGTGGGCTCGTTGATGATCCGCAGCACGTTCAGGCCGGCGATCTCCCCGGCCTCCTTGGTCGCGGTGCGCTGGACGTCGTCGAAGTACGCGGGCACGGTGATCACCGCGTCCGTGACGTCCTCGCCCAGGTACGCCTCCGCGTCCCGCTTCAGCTTCTGCAGCACCCGGGCCGAGATCTCCTGGGCCGTGAAGCGCTTGCCGTCGATGGTGCCGGAATCGGGGAACCGCCAGTCGGGGTCGCCCATGTGCCGCTTGGCCGAGCGCGCGGTCCGCTCCACGTTGGTCACGGCCTGGCGCTTGGCGATCTCGCCGACGAGGACCTCGCCGCCCTTGCTGAAGGCCACCACCGAGGGTGTGGTCCGTGCCCCTTCCGTGTTGGTGATGACGGTGGGCTCGCCGCCCTCCAGAGCGCAGACCACCGAATTGGTGGTGCCGAGGTCAATACCGACCGGACGTGTCATGTCAGCTCGCCTCCTCCCCTCCAGGGTGCGACGTGCGCGGGCCGACCACCAGACGGCCGCCGCAACCCGCGCCGGGGAGCGCAGGGCAATGTCCCGGCATAATCGCGGGGCCCGGACAGTGGGCGCTGCTAGCGTCGGCGGGATGTCCTCACTGCATGCGGGAGTGATCCTCTTCCACGACCAACGCCTCGCCGTACACAGCGACTTGAGCCTGCCGCAGGCCCCCGTCCCGCCTCGCGGCGACCCCGCGGAAACCGCCCGCGCGGCGGCGCGCGACGGCCTCGGCATCGACGTCAGGACCGACGTCCGGCCCTGCCTGGAGGTCCGCGCGACCGGCGGCACCCATCTGTACTACCGGGCCGCCGTGCCGCTGCCGTCCGGCCCCCCGCCCACCCGGCTGCTCAGCAGGTCCGAGGCCCTGCACCTGCCGCTCGCGCCCTGGACGGCGTGGGAGGCCATCCTGCGGTCCTGGGACGGCCCGCCCTGGTGGCGGGGCCGCCTCGTACTGGAGGAGCCGCTCGGCCGGCCGCCCAAACGGACCCGGGCCGGCGCGGTGATCATCCGCGACGGGCACATGCTGCTGATCCGCTACCGCCACCGGCGCGGCGACTACTACGAGATCCCCGGCGGCGGGGTCGAGCCGGGGGAGACCCCCGAGACGGCCGTCCTGCGCGAACTCGCGGAGGAGACCGGGCTGAGCGGCACCGTCGGGCAGGAGATCGCCCGGGTGAACCGGGTGCACCGCGGCTCGCACCCCGGGCACTACTTCCTCGTCGAGGCGCACGGCGAGATCGGCCCCCGCTCCTCCCTCGACCTGGGGGAGGCCGCCGTCCCCGTCTGGGTCCCCGTCGACGACCTGCGGCACCTGCCGCTGTGGCCCAAACGGCTGGGCTGGCGCATCGCGCACTGGCACCGCGAGGGCTGGCCGAAGCCCGCCGCGGAGTTCTGCGACTCACTGCTCGACCTGCGGGTGCCCTGCGACTGGTGACCCGCTGGGAACGGCCGGGCGCCCGGGCACCTCGCGGTGGCAGGATCACGGGTATGGCACGCATCACCCTCGTCCGGGGCGACATCACGCAGCAGTCCGTCGACGCCGTCGTCAACGCCGCCAACTCCTCGCTGCTCGGGGGCGGCGGCGTCGACGGCGCCATCCACCGCCGCGGCGGCCCGGAGATCCTCGAGGAGTGCCGTGCGCTGCGCGCCTCGCGGTACGGGCGCGGTCTGCCGACCGGACAGGCCGTCGCCACCACGGCCGGCCGGCTCCCGGCCCGCTGGGTGATCCACACCGTCGGCCCCGTGCACAGCGCCGGCGAGGACCGCTCCGAGCTGCTGGCCTCCTGCCACCGCGAGGCGCTGCGGATCGCCGACGAGGTGGGCGCGAAGACGGTCGCCTTCCCCGCGATCTCCACCGGCGTCTACCGCTGGCCCGTCGAGGACGCCGCGCGCATCGCCGTCGCCACCGTCCAGGACGCGGACACCGAGGTCGAGGAGGTCCGCTTCGTCCTCTTCGACGACGCGGCCTACGCCGCGTTCGCGGCGCGACTTCCCGGAGAAGGGCTCGGTGAACGGTGACCTCGGCATCCGGGAGCGGAGCGCGGAGCGGTGCCCGGCCCGTGGTGCGGGTTAACCGGGGCGGAACTCTTGGTCATCGATTCCTTTGGGAAAGCTCCGGGACCGCAAGCCCTGCCTAGCATGAGGTGATCACGCACCGTAAGACCCCGGGGGCGGCCCGCAATACCGTCGTCCGGCCCCGGGCCGCGGCTCTCGCGTCCGGGCGTACTCGCCCGGATCGTGGGCGCGGACTGGTCACAGGCCCGCATGGGTCCGGCCCGACCGGGGCCGCGGGCACACGAGATCCTGGAGAACACGTGCAGTTCGAGCTGACCGGACGGACCGGCTTCGGCAGCGGCGGCGACCTCGGCACCACCGCCCGGGCGACCCCCGACGGCACCCGGGGGGACCTGCCGGAGCCCGACCGTGAGCCGGGCCACGCCGAGGGGGCCCTCGCAGCGTCCGCCCCGGACGGCGAGCGGACCGCGCTGCCCCGGCTGAGCCGCGCCCAGCGGGAGACGGTGGACGCCGCCCTCGACGAACTGGCGGAGCGGCTCGCCCTGGTGGCCCACCGGTGATCCCGGCCCGGCGCGGTCACCCCGACCGCGCCGGGCCACGCTCAGGGCCGCAGGGCCAGCACCGTCTCGACGGTGTCCGCCTCGGCGGCCGTCTTGTCCTCGCGGTAGCGCAGGACGCGGGCGAAGCGCAGCGTGACGCCCGCGGGGTAGCGGGTGGAGCGCTGCAGGCCGTCGAAGGCGATCTCAACGACGAGTTCCGGGCGGACCCGGACCACCCACCCGTCGTCGCTCACGGCCAGTTCCCGCAGGCGCCCGGTCTGCCAGGCGAGCATGGCGTCGGTCAGGCCCTTGAAGGTCTTGCCCAGCATCGCGAAGGTGCCGTCGGGGCGGCGGGCGCCCAGGTGGAGGTTGGACAGCTTGCCGGTGCGGCGGCCGTGGCCCCACTCGGCGGCGAGGACCACCAGGTCGAGGGTGTGCACCGGCTTGACCTTGAGCCAGGCCGCCCCGCGCCGCCCGGCGCTGTACGGGGCGTCGAGCGCCTTGGCGACGATCCCCTCGTGGCCCCGTTCCAGCACCTGCTCCGCGAAGTCGCGGGCCGCCTGCCGGGTGGCCGGGTCGGCCGGGTCGGCGGCCACCAGCCGGCGCACCCTGCGCGGTGCGGGGGCGACCCGGGCCAGTTCCTCGTGGCGCTCGGCGGTGGACAGCTCCAGCAGGTCGCGGCCGTCGACCGACAGCAGGTCGAAGAAGACCGGGGCCACCGGCAGCGACTCCCGGGCGGCCGCGACGTCCAGCCGCGAGCCCACCCGTGAGGAGGTCTCCTGGAAGGCGCGGGGGCGGCCGTCCTCGCCGAAGGAGATCACCTCGCCGTCGAGCACGGCCTCCTCCACGGCCAACTCCCGTGCGGCGGCGACGACTTCCGGCAGCCGGCCGGTGATCTCGTCCAGCGTGCGGGTATACACGCGCACGTCCTCGCCCATGCGGTGCACCTGGACGCGGATGCCGTCCAGCTTCTCCTCCAGCGCGCACGGGCCCAGCCGGTCCAGGGCCTCGTCCACGTCCTTCGCGGTCTGCGCGAGCATCGGCTGCACCGGCCGCCCCACCTCCAGCCGGAACGCCGCGAGCGCCTCCGGCCCCCCGGCCAGCAGCGCCCGCGCGACGGCGCCCAGGGAACCGCCCAGCATCACCGCGCGTCGCACGTCCTGCGGGGGCGCCTCCGCCGCCACGGCGAGCGCCTCGACCGCGAGCGCGTCGAGCGCCCCCTGCCGCAGCTCCCCGCCGATCAGCCCCAGCAGGAACGCCTGCTCCTCCTCCGTGGCCGCACCCATGAGCTCCGCCACCAGTCGTTTGCGTTCGGCCGCCGCCCCCTTGCCGGTGACCGCGGCGATCCGGTCGAGCGTCCCGTGGACCTCGTGCACCGTCAGCCGGGGCGCCGGGGCGGGTTCCTGCCGCTCCCGCAGGGTGCTCCAGCCCACCCCGGTGCGCCGCTGGGGCAGTCGCCCCGCCAGGTACGTGACCACCACGGGCGCCTCGTCGGGCTCCGCGGTACGCAGCAGCCGGGCCAGCGCCGCCACCTTCTCCGACCGGGCGGACGTGGCCGCCACCTCCCGGGACGTCCGGGCGAGCTCCGCGAGCAGCATGGCTCCATCCTGGACCGCCCGCGCCGGGCGCGCAGCCGTCGGGCGGGTCAGACGGGGGGCCGTCCGCCCGTCATGCGGCGGTGCTGGACGAGCCGGGTGACGTCGGTGCCGGTGACGATGCCGATGGGGCGGCCGCCGTCGACGACGACGACCCGGACGCCGCCGGCGCCGGGCTGGAGGCGGTCGAGCGCGTCGTTGACGAGTTCCTCCGGCGTGCCGGTGGTGGTCCTGGACAGCGGGACGGCGACGTCGCGGACCCGCACGTCGGCGCGGCGGTCCGCGGGGACCGACGTGAGCCGGCGCAGCTGCACCACCCCGCTGAGGCGGCCGTCGAAGTCGACCAGGGGCAGGGTGGAATGGCGGGCGGCCACCGCGACCTCGTCGATGAAGCGGTCCACCGGCAGCCAGTCGGGGCCGGTCACGACGGGGGCCGACATGGCGTCCGCGAGCCGTACGCCGCGCAACGCGGCGCTGATGACCGCGCGCTGGCGCTCGGCGCCTGCGGTGAGGGCCATGAAGAGCCCGACCAGGGCGAGCCACAGGCCGCCGGCCATGCCGCGGGCGAAGGCGAGCCACCCGACCACCACGAAGAGGAAGCCGAGTACCTGCCCACCGCGCCCGGCGACCCGGTCGGCGCGGTCACGGTCTCCCGTCCGCCACCACAGCAGCGCCTGCAGCACCCGGCCGCCGTCCAGGGGCGCGGCGGGCAGCAGGTTGAAGACGCCGAGCAGCAGGTTCGCCCAGCCCAGCCAGATCAGCAGCGCCCCCGGCACCGAGCGGTGGGCCGCCGCTTCGACGCCGATGCCCGCGCCGAGCGCGGCGCCGCCGATGACCAGGCTCGCCAGCGGGCCGCTGACCGCCACCAGGAAAGCCGCGCCCGCGGAGCCGGGCCGCCCCATGCGCGTCATGCCGCCCATGGCCCACAGGGTGACGTCCTCGACCGACAGGTGCTCGCGCCGGGCCGTCGCCGCGTGGGCGACCTCGTGCGCGAGCAGGCTCGCCATCAGCAGGACCGCGCCCACGGCCGCCGCGACGGTGTAGGCGGTCGCCGACAGGCCCGGGACCCAGGCGGGCAGCGTCTCGCGGCCGAGCCCGTAGGCGAGCAGCACGACGAGGACGGGGACGCTCCAGTGCATCCGGAGCGGAACCCCGAAGACGCGTCCCACAACCACCGAACCGTTCATGACTCCTCTCTCCAGTGTCACTCCGCCCGGGCCGCGCCGACGCGGTGCTCCTGGGGGCTCACCCCCCGCACCCGCTTGAAGGCGGCGCTCAGCGCGAAGGGGCTGCCGTATCCGACCCGTCGGGCGACCGCCCCGAGCGTGGCGTCCGGTTCGAGCAGCAGATCGGCGGCGAGCGCCAGCCGCCAGCCGGTCAGGTACGCCATGGGCGGCTCGCCCACCAGTTCGCCGAAGCGCCGGGCCAGCGCGGCCCGCGACACGCCCGCCTCGGCGGCCAGCCCCGCCACCGTCCACGGGTGGGCCGGGTTGTTCTGCAGCAGCCGCAGCGCCCGGCCCACCACGGGGTCGGCGAAGGCCCGGTACCACGCGGGGGCCGCCTCGCCGCGCCGGGCGAACCACGCCCGCAGCACGGAGATCAGCAGCAGGTCGAGCAACCGGTCCAGCACCGCCTCTTGCCCCGGATCGTCCTTGACGATCTCCTCGGCCAGCAGCGGCGGCAGCGGGCTCTCCCACTCGCGCGCCGGCAGCACCAGGAGCGGGGGGAGCGCGTCCAGCAACCGGCGGCCGACCGCGCCGTCCACCTCGTAGGTGCCGACCAGCATGACGTCGGAGCCGTCGGCCCGGTTGCCCCAGGTCCGCACCCCCAGCGCCATCGCGTCGGCCAGGTCGTGGCCGTCCGCCGTGCGGCACACCGCACCGGGGAGGATCCAGGCGTGCGGCGGGGTCGAGGGGAGGTCGGCGACCGCGTACGGCACGGGGCCGCGCGCCACGGCCACGTCCCCGGGCCGCAGCCGCACCGGCGCGCCCTCCTCGGGCACGACCCAGGCGCCGCCGCGCGCGACCGTCATCACGCACAGCGGCGCCCGGTCCTCGATCCGCACCGACCACGGCGGTTCCATGACCATGCGCAGCAGGAAGGCACCCCGCGCACGGGGTCCGTCGAGCAGGCCCGAGAGTGCGTCCATGTCCCCCAGCGTAGACGTCCGCGTATGGGAACGGGCCGTTCACCCATGGTCCGTCTCAGCCGGCGCGGCTTGACTGAGGCCATGACACCGACATCCGCACGGCACCGGAACGGGACCGCACTCGTCCTCGGCGGTACCGGCAAGACCGGCCGCCGCGTCGCGACGGCCCTCGCGGCGCACGGCTTCGCGGTGCGCACCGCCTCCCGCGGCGGCGTGCCGCGCTTCGACTGGGCGGACCGCGAGACCTGGGAGCCCGCGCTCGACGGCGCGGACGCGGCCTACCTCGCCTACCACCCCGACATCGGCGACCCCGCGGCCGCGGCCACCCTGGGCGACTTCGCCGCCCTCGCCGCCGCGCGCGGGGTGCGCAAGGCCGTCCTGCTCTCCGCCCGCGGCGAGGAACTGGCGCTGCCGGCCGAGCGCGCGGTACGGGACGGCGCGCCGACTGCACGGTGCTCCGGGCCAGTTGGTTCTGCCAGAACTTCACCGAGGGAGTGCTCCGCGACGGCGTCCTCGACGGCGGGATCGTCTTCCCGGCCGGCACGGTCGGCGAACCCTTCGTCGACACCCGGGACATCGCGGACGTCGCCGTGGCCACCCTGACCGGGGACGGCCACGCGGGCCGCACGTACGAGCTGACCGGACCGCGCCTGCTGACGTTCAGCGAGGCGGCGGCCGAGATCGGCGCGGCGACCGGCCGGGACGTCCGCTACACCGCGGTCCCGCCCCGGGAGTACGGGGCGCTGCTCGAGCGGTCCGGCCTGCCGGGCGAGGTCGCCGGCTTCCTCACCGGGCTCTTCGGCGACCTGCTCGACGGCCGCAACGCCCATGTCACCGACGACGTACGGCGGGTGCTGGGGCGCGGGCCGCGCGACTTCGGCGACTTCGCGCGCGAGGCGGCCGCGGCGGGGGAATGGCGGGAAGCCGACCCTCGTCACGCCGGGTGACTGTCCGGATCTCATGCGTCACTTCCGCGCCAGGGGTGACGGCGGTCGGCCATTCCTGTGGGAAACCTGTGGGGATCCTGTACGTGAACGGTGACGCATGGTGTCGTGTACGCGACACCGGAACGGGGTGCACGACCCGGTGTCGCGACCCCTCAACGACCTGAAGGGAATCCCCCCATGACGTTACGTGCGTTGGCCATGAGCGGTGTGGCGGCCGCCTCGCTGCTCGGCCCGCAGGCCTGGGAGCCGGGCGGCGCCACCCTGCCGCCGCCGGACCGGATCGTCATCGACGTCGCCACCGTCAACGGTTCCGGCTGTCCGGCCGGCACCGCCGCCGTGGCCGTCTCGCCGGACAACGAGGCCTTCACCGTCACGTACAGCGCCTACGTCGCCCAGGTGGGCGTCGGCTCCAAGCCGACCGACTTCCGCAAGAACTGCCAGCTCAACCTGAACGTGCACGTGCCGCAGGGCTTCACCTACGCGATCGCCGCGGCCGACTACCGCGGCTTCGCGCACCTGGAGCGCGGCGCCTCCGGCGTGGAGAAGGCCAGCTACTACTTCCAGGGCTCGCCCGAGACCAACGCCATCAGCCACACCTTCCGCGGCGCGCTGGACGACAACTGGCAGACCACGGACAGCGTCGACGTCGCCGCGCTGGTCTGGGCGCCCTGTGGCGAACTGCGCAACTTCAACATCAACACCGAACTGCGGGTCAGTGCCGGCAGTTCGGACCCGTCTCGGACCACGAGCTTCATGACGATGGACTCCACGGACGGAAGCATCAGGACCACGTACCACCTGGCGTGGAAGGAGTGCCCCGGCGCGTAGCCCGCGGCGCCCCGCGGGTCGGGCCCCGGGCGGGAAAGGGGCCCGGCCCGCGTCACCCGGCAGCCCCGCTCACGGGGCGGTGATCGCGTCGGCGACCCGTTCGGGCTCGTCGACCTGCACGTAGTGCCCGGCGCGCATCAGCAGGCGCAGTTCGCTGTGGGGGAAGATCACGGAGAACTGCCGGGCGACGCGGGTGTTGAGCCACCGGTCCCGGGTGCCGAAGACCACCCGGACCGGTGGCTGGAACTCCCGCATCTCCGGGATGCGCCGCCGGCGGCTCGGCACCGCGTGCAGCAGCTCGTCGTTGAGCCCCCAGAACGCCGGGCGTGCGGCGGGGTACTGCGCGTAGAGCCGCTCGACGTACGTCCCGCGCAGCTCCGGGTCGCGGATGAAGGCACCCACCTGCCAGGCGTAGAGCCTGCGGTCCAGGCCGGGCCGGCGCCTGGCGACGGCGCGGGCCGCCGAGCGCAGCAACGGGGTGGAGTACAGGGCGATCGCCGGAGGGCGGCGCAGCGCGGGGGTCCAGTGGTAGTAGGTGTTGAGCAGCACCAGCCGGGCCACGCGGTCGGGGTGCTCCAGCGCCCAGTCGATCGCGGGCGGTCCCGAGGCGTCGTGCGCCACCAGCACCAGGCGCCGGGCGGTGCGGCCCGCCGCGAGGGCGTCGGCCACCGCGGCGAGGTCGTCCACCTGCTGGGCGACGGTGTAGGCGTGGCCGGACGGCTTGTCGGAGCGTCCCCACCCGAGGAAGTCGAACCGCACCACCGGCAGCCTGCCCTCCAGGTGGGGCAGGAGGCGGTCGTACAGCCGGCTGCTGTCGGGGAAGCCGTGCATCAGGACCGCGGGCGCGCCGGGGCCCGGGGTGATCTCGGCGTGCAGCCGGTAGGGGCCGTGCGACACGGCCAGCGCCTCGGCGGCCGGGGCCATGGCGACCTCCCTCGGCCTGTGGGCCCCCATGTGGTTCAGCCTAACGCGGTACGTCACAGGGGTTGTGGGAGCGCTCCCATGGCCGTCATCATGCCCGCATGACCCCACGCGCCGAGATCCGCCCGTACCGCCCGGAGGACCGGGCCGCCGTCTACGACATCTGCGTGCGCACCGGCCACGAGGGCGGCGACGCGCGGCACCTCTACACCGACCACGACCTGCTGCCGGACAACTTCGCCGGGCCCTACGCCCACCTCGAGCCCGAACTCGCCTTCGTCGTCGACGACGGCGCGCGCGCCGTCGGCTACGTCGTCGGCACCGCGGACACCGCCGCTTTCGTGCGGCGCTTCCGCGCCGAGTGGCTGCCCCGCCTCGAACACCGCCACCCCAAGCCGTCCGGGCCGCCCTTCACCCCGGACGAGGAGATGGCGGACCTGCTCCACCGCCCGGAGCGCATGATCGTGCCGGAACTCGCCGGGTACCCCGCGCACCTGCACATCGACCTGCTGCCCGAGTACCAGCGGCGCGGTTACGGGCGGGAACTGATGGGGCGTCTCCTGGCCGCGCTGGCCGCCCGGGGCGTCGGCGCCGTCCACCTCGGCATGGTGACCGCCAACACCGCGGCCCGCGCCTTCTACGACCGGATGGGCTTCCGTGAGCTCCCCGTCCCGGACCCCGGCCCCCTGACGTACCTGGGACGCGGGACGTCTGCGCCGGCGACGGCCGGGGGCTGAGAGGATCGCGGTGTGCCGCCGGTGGGAGAGGAGCGTCGCATGGAGGTGCCCGGCCCCGAGCCCGACTGGGAGCCCGCGCCGCAGTACCAGGGCGGCAAGCGCAACCCCGCCCTGCAGATCGGGCTGTGGGACTGGGTCGCCTGTGACTTCCGATGTCTCGCGAGGCTGGATCCGCCCCTGGAGGCGTTCGCCGCGCGGCTGAGGCTGTCCGTCGAACGCAGTTGGCAGGACCTCGGCGACGTGGGGGTCGCCGTCTTCCGCATCGGCAGGACGGAGTACGCGCTGCACGAGTTCGACGGGGGCTCGTACGGCACCTACGCCTGGGTCCACCATTCCGTGGACGACCACGAGCAGGCACTGGACGTCCTGTTGCGTGCCCTCGGCGTGGGGCGTGCCGTGATCCGTCCGGGCACGCTCTCCACGGACCCGGAGGGGTCCTGACGGCCCCGGCCGAGGCCGACGCGCTCTGGAAAGCGCTTGCGGCGCGGCGGTAGAGTCGCCCGCCGGCTGGGCGCCGCCGGGCGCCGCCGCCGTTCCCCGACCCCGGAAAGGCCGTATGCGAACCGTGACCCGGAAAGCGCCGGCGCACCCCTTCCCACTGCCGCCCGAGGACCGGGAGCTGAGCCCGTACACGGGATGGACCCGCGCCCACTGGGAGGCGGTCGCCGACGGGCTGCTCGCCGCCGTCGCCCCGCACGCCACGCCCGGCGGGGCGCTCTACCACCTCCCCGGTGACCGCAACAGCGCCTCGGGCGCCCGCTCGGACGGCCTGGAGGGGTACGCGCGGACGTTCCTGCTCGCCGCGATCCGCGTGGCGGGCGCGAACGGTGACGATCCATCAGGACTGTTGCAGCGGTACGCCGACGGCCTGGCCGCCGGCACCACGCGGCCCGGCGGGGACGGGCCGGAGGACTGGCCCGTCGTGGCCGACCGCACACAGCCGCTGGTCGAGGCCGCGTCCATCGCCATCGGGCTCCGGCTGACCCGCCGCTGGCTGTGGGACCGGCTCGACGGGCCCGTGCGCGAACGCGCCACCGCCTGGCTCGACCGGGCGACCGCCGCGCAGGCGTGGCCCAACAACTGGGAGATGTTCCCGGCCACCGTCGGCGGTTTCCTCGGCGACCGGGACGCCGTGGCGCGCGGACTGCGGCGGATCGAGCGCTGGTACGTCGGCGACGGCTGGTACACCGACGGCGACCTGCCCGCCTTTGACCACTACAACGGGTGGGCGCTGCACCTCTACCCGGTGCTGGAGGCCTGGTTCTCAGGCGACGCCGACCTGCTGGACCGCTACGGCGAGCGGCTGCGGATCCATCTCGCCGACCAGTCCCGCCTGTTCGGCGCCGACGGCTCGCCCCTCCACCAGGGCCGCTCGCTGACCTACCGCGTCGCCGCGGCCGCGCCGCTGTGGCTGGGCGCCCTCACCGGACACACCCCGCTCGCCCCCGGCACCACGCGGCGGCTTGCCTCCGGCGCCCTGCGCCACTTCCTGGACCGCGGCGCGGCGGGCCCCGACGGACTGCTGTCCCTGGGCTGGCACGGTCCCTACGCGGGTGTCCTGCAGGACTACTCCGGGCCCGGCTCCCCGTACTGGGCGAGCAAGGGCTTCCTCGGCCTGCTGCTGCCGCCCGGACACGCGGTGTGGACGGCGCCCGAGGAGCCCGCCCCCGTCGAACGCGGCGACGCCCTGACCACGCTGCCCGCACCCAACTGGCTGATCCAGTCGACGACCGCCGACGGCCTCGTACGCCTGCACAACCACGGCAGCGAGGACACCCGTTACGCCGCCCACTACACGCGGTTCGCCTACTCCACGGCCACCGCTCCGCTGACCGGGGACACGCCCCCCGACAACCACTTCGGCCTCCTGGACGGCGACGGCGGTGTCACCGCGCGCACCGGGCTCACCCCGCTCGGCGCCGGCGAGGGATGGGCCGCCTCACGCTCCCGCGCCGGTGACCGGGTCCGCGTCGTGAGCCTCGTGATGGCCAGGGGTGCCGCCGAGATCCGCGCCCACCTGGTCAGCGGGGCGCCGCCCGGCTCGCAGGTACGGCAGACCGGCTGGCCGGCGGGCGAGGGCCTGACCTCGGAACTGCTGCCCCAGCACGGCCTGCGGGCCGCCCCCGGCCTGCCGCCCGCCCCGACCGCGTGCACCGGACGCGCGGTCACCCCCGTCCTCACCGGCGCGACCACCGAAAGCGGCGGCAGCCGCGGCGACCTCTTCCTCTGCGCGGCCCGGCTCACCGGCGCCGCCGACGCGGAGCCGCTGTCCGCCCTCGTCCGGTCGGAGGTCGCCGTGTCGCCGTCAGGGGTCCACGAGGTGACCGTCACCTGGGCCGACGGAGCCACGCACCGGGCGCGGCTGACCACGGCGGACGCGGTCGTGGAATCCTCGCCCCCGGACGCTCGTTGAGGCTGCCATGAGCGACAAAGACCTCCTCCGCCTGCTCGCCGACACCAAGGGGGGCGTGCTCGTCACCATCAAGCGTGACGGCCGCCCCCAGATGTCCAACGTCATCCACCACTTCGACCCGGACACGGGGGTGCTGCGGGTCTCCCTCACCGACGACCGCGCCAAGACCCGCAACCTGCGCCGTGACCCCCGCGCGAGCTACCACGTCACCACGGCCGACCGCTGGGCCTGGACGGTCGCGGAGGGCACCGCAGAACTCACCCCCGTCGCGGCGGACCGGGACGACGCGACGGTCGAGGAGCTCGTCGACCTCTACCGGGCCCTGCAGGGCGAGCACCCGGACTGGGACGACTACCGCCGCGCCATGGTCGAGGACAAGCGCCTCGTGCTGAAGCTCCACGTCGAGCGCGCGTACGGCCAGCCGCGCGGCGCGTAGCCGCCCCTCCGGTGCGCCCCCGCCGCCCGCTCCCCGTGGGGGCGGGCGGCATGCGGCCCGCGACGGTGGCAGCATCGACACTGCGCGACATCGCGGGGACGGTCTCCCGTACCGGGGAACCGCCTGGTCGCGGTCGTCCCGCCGGTCGTGGGCGGGAGCCGGTGGGCCGCCGGAGGCCGATCCCACAAAGGGGCGCGGAACCGGAATGACCGGTGTAGGAGTTGTCGCTGTACATACTGGTTCTGCCGGGGCCCGGACGGCTCACGGCACGTTCGTGACCGCCGACCAACGGGAGGTGCCGTGTCCGGCTCCAGTCCGAAGCGTTCCCTGCTCTCCAGCCTCATCCCCGCCTTCGGAGACAACCCCTACGGGGAGAGGATGGAGCGCATCCGGCGGTCGCCGAACTTCGCCGACGGGGTGTTCACCAACCCCCTGGGCGCACGTACGGCGCCCTCCGGATCGATGCTGCGGTTCGCCCGGACGTACTTCCGCAAGGAGGAGCGGGTCCGCAGGGCCCCCGCCGGGGACATCCCGCTGCACGCCACGACCCTCGCCGACCTGGCCGCACCGCCCGCCTCGGGCCTGCGGCTCACCTGGATGGGCCACTCCACCGTGCTCGCCGAGATCGACGGGCGCCGCGTCCTGTTCGACCCCGTCTGGGGCGAGCGGTGCTCCCCCTTCTCCTTCGTCGGCCCCAAGCGCCTCCACCGGCCGCCGGTACCGCTGGAGGAGCTGGGCGAGGCCGACGCGATCGTCATCTCGCACGACCACTACGACCACCTCGACATGCCCACGATCAAGGCGCTCGCCGGGACCGGCACCCGCTTCGTCGTGCCGCTGGGCGTCGGCGCCCACCTGGAACGCTGGGGCGTCCCCGCGGACCGCATGACCGAGCTGGACTGGCACGAGTCGACGCAGGTCGCCGGGCTCACCCTCACGGCGACCCCGGCGCGGCACTTCTGCGGCCGGGCGATCCGCAACACCCAGCACACCCTGTGGGCGTCCTGGGTCGTCGCCGGGCCCGAGCACCGCGTCTACCACAGCGGCGACACGGGATACTTCCCCGGTTTCACGGAGATCGGCGAGGCCTACGGGCCGTTCGACGCCACCATGGTGCAGATCGGCGCGTACAGCGACTTCTGGCCTGACATCCACATGACCCCCGAGGAGGGCGTCCGCGCCCACCAGGACCTGCGCGGCCGGCTCATGCTCCCCATCCACTGGGGCACGTTCAACCTGGCCCCGCACCCGTGGGAGGAGCCCGCCGAGGGCACCGTCGCCGCGGCGCGCGCCGTGGGGGCCCGGGTCGCCGTGCCGCGCCCCGGGGAGCCCTTCGAGCCCGCGGCCGGGGTGCCGCTCGACCCCTGGTGGCGGGCGATCGCGCACGGGGCCGCCGCCCGCACCTGGCCCGCGCTCACCGACGACCCGCGGCCGGCCGCCCCGCAGCCGGACAGCGCCCCGGCGTGAGGGTCGTGAGCCGGTCCTGAGCGAGGAGGGGGCGGGGCGCCCGCCGTACCCGCCCCCTCCCGCGCGGGCCGTCAGCCGTCGCCCGCCGCCCGCGTGAGCCAGGCCGTCGCCGCCAGGCTCGCCGCCGACAGCAGGAGCAGCAGCGGGGGGACGGCGCCGATGCCGGAGGCCTCGATGCCCTTGCCGAGCGCCGGCGGGGCGGCCACACCGCCGATCATCGACGCGGCGATGACCCACGCCCCCGCGCGCCGCGCCCCGGGCACGGCGCGGGCCAGCCACGGCAGCCCCGTCGGGAAGACCGGGGCGATGAACAGGCCGACGCCCGCGTAGGCGTACGGCGCGAGCACGGGCACGGCCGCCAGCGCCAGACAGCCCGTCATCCCGGCGCAGCACACCAGCAGGATCCGCGGCGCCGGGTAGCGCAGGGCCAGCGGGACGACGAGGAACCGGCCCGCGGTCATCATCAGCCAGTACACCGCGGTCGCGGACGCGGCGTACGCCGCCGGATGGCCGAGCGACTGCAGGTGGGTCGGCTCCCAGCCGCCGACCCCCGCCTCCACCCCCACATGGAGGACGTACAGCACCACGAAGCCCAGCAGCACCGGCGTGACCAGCCGCCCCCGCGCCCCGGGCCGGACGGCGGGGACGGGCCCGGGAGGCTGTGTCCGCACCCCGCGTGTGCACAGCGCGAGGGCGCCCGCCAGGACGGCGCATCCGGCGAACACGGACGCGTAGCGGTCCGGGCCCAGCGCGGCGAGCAGGGCGGGCCCGGCGACCGCGCCGATCCCGAAGTGGGCGTTGAGGACGTTGAGCATCGCCGCGCCGCGGTCCCCGAAACCCACCGCGAACAGCTGGTTGAGGCCGTAGTCGATGCCGCCGAAGCCGAGCCCCGTCAGCAGTGCCGCGCCCAGCGCGAACGGCCAGTCCGGCGCGAGCGCGAAGGCCGCGCTGCCCACCGCCATCAGCGCGTACGCCACCGTCAGCAGCCTGCGGTCGCCGATCCGGCCGCGCACCGCGTCGAAGACGAGCACCCCCGCGACGCCGCCGACGAAGTGCGCGCTCAGCCCCAGTCCGGCCATGGACGGGGACAGCCCGTGCTCCTGCCGCAGGGCGGGCAGCGCGGGACCGTACAGCGCCTGGAGGGCGCCGATGAGCACGAACCCGGCGCAGGACGCCACCACCGCGGGCCGGCTGAAGGGCCGCGCCGCGGGCGTGGTCTCCCGCAGGACGGCGGTCACCGGCCGTCCGCGAGGGTGGTGAAGGTGAAGCCGAACGAGGCCTCGGCGGCCTCCAGCCGGTAGCGGGGCAGCACGCCGGGCCCGCAGGACTGGCTGCCGATGCCGTGCAGGGCGTGGTCGAGGTTGACCCACAGGATGTTTCCCGGCACCAGGTCGCAGGTGTGCGCGGCGGCGTCCAGTTCCTCGCCGGTCCAGCGACGGGCGGTGAACCAGAAGGGCGGGCCGCCCTCGATCGCCACTCCCGTCCCGTCCTCCCGGCGCAGCCGCACCCGGCGCACGTCGGCGCGCGCCCCGTTCTCCTGCGGGCGGACGTACGGGGTCTGCAGCGCGTCAACCGTCGCCGTGTGGAGCCCGATCCGGGACGCGGCCCGCGTGTCGGGGTAGGCCTCGCCGGGGCCGCCTCCGTACCACTCGGCCCGGGTCAGCGTGCCGCACAGCCCGAGGCGGACGCCGAGCCGGGGCAGCGGCAGTGTCCACCGCCCCTCGGGGGCCACGTCCACCGTCAGGTGCAACCGGTCGCCGTCGGCGGTCCACCGGTAGACCGTGCGCAGCCCGAAGGAGGCGGCGGCGGGGGCGACCCGCGTGGTGACGGTGAGCGCGTCGTCCTCGGCCTCGACGCCGTCCACCCGGTGCCGCATCCGGTGCAGTCCGGCCTCCCGCCACAGCAGGCCGAAGCGCGGGTCGGACTGCCAGGGGGCGCCGAGGTCGTTGTCCGTCGGGGCCCGCCACACGTCCAGCCGGGGGCCGGCGAGGGCGAAGCCGTCGAGCAGCCGCAGTTCGCCGCCGGCCGCGTCGAAGGTACCCGGGCCCAGCAGCACCACACCGCCCTCGGCGTGCCGGGGGCGGTGCGGGCGCTCGGGTTCGGGGGCCGTCCGCCGGCCGCCCGGGCGTTCCGCGGCGGGCCACTGGCCCCACGCCACCTCGTGACCGGCCGGCGCCCACGGGGTGTCCCGCGCCAGGACCGCCCGCACCAGCCAGAACGCCTCCCCGGACGTTTCCGCCGCCGCACGCTCCGGCAGCTTCAGCTCCGTCGTGCCGCCCGCGGCCAGCGGCGGCACCTCCAGGTCACCCTCGGCGACGGCCACCCCGTCGGCCTCGTACGACCAGGTGAAGCGCAGGTGCGAAAGATCCGCGACGTCATGGCGGTTGGTGATGCGGACCGTGCCCCCGAGCGGGTCGCCCTCGATCCGCACCGGCTCGATCACCTTCTTGTACTCGACCAGACCGGGCGAGGGCGTCCGGTCCGGGAAGAGCAGCCCGTCGCAGACGAAGTTGCCGTCGTGCAGCTCCTCGCCGAAGTCGCCGCCGTAGGCGAACCAGCGCCTCCCGTCGGGGGTGCGGCGTGCGATGCCGTGGTCGATCCACTCCCAGACGAAACCGCCCTGCAGCCGCTCATGGGTCTCGAACAGCCGCTGGTACTCGACCAGTCCGCCCGGTCCGTTGCCCATGGCGTGCGCGTACTCGCACAGCAGGAAGGGCATCGCGCGCCGTCTGGCGTCGAGCGCGGGATCGTCCAGCGGCGCCTCCTCACGCCTGCCGATCCGCTCGACCTCGGCGTGCCCGGCGTACATGCGGGAGTACAGGTCCGTGTCGGCACAGGTCGGATCGCCCTCGTAGTGGACGGGCCGGTCCGGGTCCCGGTCGCGGATCCACCGCGCCATGGCGGTCAGGCCGCGGCCGGTGCCGCACTCGTTGCCCAGCGACCAGACGAGCACGCTGGGGTGGTTCTTGTCGCGCTCGACCATGCGGGCGGCGCGGTCCAGCAGCGCCGGGGTCCAGCGGTCGTCGTCGACGGGGTTGCCCTCCCAGCCGGTCACGGCGAAGCCGTGGGTCTCCAGGTCGCACTCGTCGACGACCCACAGGCCCAGTTCGTCGCACAGGTCGAGGAAGGCGGGGTGCGGCGGGTAGTGGCTGGTGCGCACGGCGTTGATGTTGTGACGCTTCATCAGCAGCAGGTCCTCGCGCATGGTGGCGATCTCCAGCGCGCGGCCGTGCTCGGGGTGGAACTCGTGGCGGTTGACCCCGCGGAACAGGATCCGGCGGCCGTTGACCTTCAGCACCCCGTCCTCGACCGCGACGGTACGGAAGCCGACGCGGAACGGGACGCGCTCGCCCGCGCCGGTGAGCACGGCCTCGTACAGCCGCGGGACCTCGGCGCTCCACGGCTCGGCGGGCACGGTGACCGGCTCGCCCGCCGCGACGTCGACGCCCAGCTCCGGCACGGTGACCCGGCCGCCGGACGGCGCGTCCACGCGCAGGGTGCCCTCGCCGGTGGCGTGGTCCCAGCCGGCGTGCACGAAGAAGTCGGCGACACAGCCGGCGGGCCGGTGCAGCAGCGTGACGTCCCGGAAGACGCCGGGCAGCCACCACATGTCCTGGTCCTCCAGGTAACTGGCCGAGGACCACTGGTGGACGCGGACCGCGAGCACGTTCCCCTTCGCCCGCAGCAGGTGCCCGACGGGGTACTCGGCGGGCAGCCTGCTCCCCTTGAAGACCCCCACCTCACGGCCGTTGAGCCAGATCCGGGCACAGGACTCGATGCCCTCGAAGCGCAGCACGGTCTCGCCGCCGGCGGGCCAGTCGTCCGGCAGCGCGAAGGTGTGCCGGTGGTCGCCGGTCGGGTTCTCGGTGGGGACCCGGGGCGGGTCGACGGCGAAGGGGTAGCGGACGTTGGTGTAGGCGGGCGCGCCGTGGCCGCCCAGCACCCAGTGGCCGGGGACGGCGAGGATGTCCCAGCGCGAGGCGTCGAAGTCCGGCCGGGCGAAGGAGGTGTCCTCGGCCCCGGCGGTCGGCGAGAGCCGGAACCACCACATGCCGCCCAGGTTCAGCCGGGCCGCGTCGGAGGCGGGCACCCAGGCCCGGGGCGGCAGGGCGCCGTGGCCGGGGGAGAAGTCCTCGTAGTAGGGGAGTTCCGGCCGCGCGGCCGGGGAGCCGGACGGGTGCGCGGGCATGGTCATACGACTCCTCGGTCGGCCCTCGATGCCGGTCTGCCGTTCGCTGCGGTGTGCCGCCGGTGCGCGCGGGTGCGGTCGGCGCGGCGCTCCCCGGAGGTAGGTGGCGGAAGGGCGCGCGGTGGGGACGGCGACCCGCCGCCCGCGGTTGTCGCGCGGGCGTTGCCGGGCCCGCGCGGCCCGGCGCGGGCGGCCGCGCGGAGGGCACGCGACGTCCGCTCCACCCGCGGGTCCCCCTCCCCTGCCGCCGCCGACGGGAACACACGCTAGGCGCCGGGCGGGAGCCGGACAAGCGCTTCACGCACACCCCCGCCGGACGTCACGGCGCCGGGGACGGGCCGCCCGCGATCCGGCGGGCCAGCGCCGCGACGTCCACCGGGCGCGAGGTGTCCACCCGGTGCACGCTGCCCAGGCCCAGCGGCTCGGCCATCGCGGTCCAGAACCGCCACTCCTCCTCCGGGAAGCGCGCGCCCTCGGTGTGCACCGGGTGCCGCGCGGGCGCCCGCTCCCGGAACCTGCGGCGCGCGGTGTCGGGCGGCACGGCGCACCACACCTCGTGCACCTCGGACGCGCCCGCCCGCGTCAGGCCCGCGGCCACCACGGGACGCATGTGCGCCAGCCACGGGCTCTCCAGCACCGCCCCGACCGGTGCGTCGGCCAGCAGCGTCCACAACGTCTCGCCCGCCGCGGCCCCGAGGCAGCGGCTCCACTCCCGCCCGCCGCCCTCCGCCGGGCGCAGTGCGGCCAGCGCGTCGGCCAGGGTCTCCTTCACGGAGTCCTTGCTGAACAGCGGGAGCTCCAGTTCGCGGGCGAGCATCCGGGCGAGGGTCGTCTTCCCCGCTCCGGGCAGTCCGTTGACCAACACAGCTAACATGCCGCGACCTTAACGACGCCGCGGGCGGCGGTGGAGTACGCCGCTCCGCCGCCCGCGCGCCACGGGGTGCCGCGTGGGCGGGCGGTGCCTCACGAGTGGGCGCCGGCCGGATCCTCCGTGACGTCGATGCCCGTGAACCGGGCCCAGTTGCGTCCGATCTCGCTCCAGCCCGCCACCGGTCCGCCGCCCAGACGGCCCGTGAACAGCGGGCGCAGGTCACTCCCGTGCGTGCGGGGGGTGCCGTGCGACGCATGGGGGCGGATCGCACCGAGGGGGGATCGGTCAGGCGGGCGGGGCGACCAGCGTGCCGGACTGCCCGGCCCGGCGCAGGGCCCGGGCGACGAACCCGTCCGCCTTCAGCTCCTCGACGACCTCGCGGAGGAAGGCGACGGACTCCGGCAGCCGGTCCACCGTCGTGCCGACGGCCTGCCGGATCTGCATGAACGCGCCCTCGACGAGGCGGAGGTCGGGGTGCCGCGCGACGTATCCGGCCATCGGCTGCCCGATCCCGGCCGCGACCTCCAGGCCCTCGGCGCGGAAGACGTCCACGCCCTCGTCCCCGCGGACGACGGTGGCGTGGCGCAGCGTGCGCGACAGGAAGAGGTCGTAGGCGGAACCGCGCTTCACGCCGATCCGGACACCCGCGCGGTCCACCTCGTCCACCGCGCCGACCTGCGAGTCGCGGGGCACGGCGAACACCCCCTCGATCACCACGTACGGCGCGGTGAAGGCGACCTCCGCCTCCCGGGCGGGCTCGACCGCGAGGAAGCAGATGTCGGCCCGGCCCGACGCCATGGCCTCGAACGACTTGCGTGCCGCGTCGAAGCAGACCGGTTCCACCGGCACGTCCAGCCGGGCGCCCACCTCGCGCGCGATGTCGACGGTGACTCCGCCGGGGGACTGCGCGGTGCCGTGCGCCAGCACCGGGTTGCCCAGGTTGATCGACGCCCGCAGGACGCCCGTCGGGGCCAGGTCCCGCATGACGGCGGCAGTCACGGTGCTCATGGTGCGGAGTGTAGGCCCGCCCTCGCCGGCGGTCCGGCACGGCCCCCGCCGACGCCTGCCTCCGCCTCGTTCCGGTTGCGGCCCGGCGCCTTGTCAACAGGGTGACGGGGGGCGTTGTCGGTGGCCTCGCCTAGTGTTCCGGTCACTTGATCACGGCGTTGCAGGGAGGCACGCATGGGGTGGGTCACGGCGGGCGACTACGAAGTCGCCCTCCACGAAGGGAAGGTCGTGTGCCGCAACGCGGCCGGCCGCCGGCTGAAGTCGGTGCCGGCCAAGCTGGCGGACGACCCGGCGGTGACGGGACTGCGGCAGCTCGCCGAATGGCTGGAACGGCACGAACGCCGGTGCCTGGCCGACGTCGAGCGCTGGATGGTGCGTTCGCTGCCCGTGCCCCTCGCTGTGATCGGCCGCGTGTGGCCCGACCCGGCGTGGCAGGCGGCCCTGCGCGACCTCGTCGTCGCCGGGGAGGACGGTCAGGTCGCCGGCTTCCTGCGGGACGCCGACACCGAGCGCGGCCTCGGCCTGGTCGACCTCGACGGCGACACCGTGCGCATCGCCCCGGACATGGTCCGCATCCCGCACCCCGTGCTTCTCGACGACCTGGAGGAGCTGCGGGAGTTCGCCGTCGAGCTGGGCGTGGAGCAGACGGCGCAGCAGCTCTTCCGCGAGGTGTGGCGACGGCCCGCCGGGCTCGACCCCGAGGGCACGCTCGTCGAGGAGTACGCGGGCGGCACCTTCAAGGAGCTGCGCTTCCTGGCCGGCCGCGCCACCTCGCTGGGCTACCGCGTGCGCGGCGGGCACAGCGTCTGCCCCGTTCTGGAGGACGGCCGCGCCGTCGAGGCCCGCATCTGGATCGGTGACTACGACGGCTGGAGCGAGACCGAGACCGGATCCCTGTCCTGGACCGACACCGCCGGGAAGACCCTGACCTTCGCCCAGGTCGGCGCCGTCGCCTGGTCGGAGGGCATGCGCATGGCGGCCGCGCTCTACGCGGGACGCGACATCGAGGACGAGGAGCAGGCGGCATGACCGCGTACGACCCCACCACCACGGCCGCGCTGCTCGACGCGGGCGCCGTGCTGCCGCCCGGCACCAGCACCCGCGAGGACGCCGACACGCTCACCGTCCGCACCTACACCCACCCCGTTCTGGACGACCGCCGCGTCGTCCGCCTCGTGCCCGGCACCCTCGGTGAGGCCGAGGACCTGGCCCTGGACTTCCTCGGCCTGACCCGCGAGGACGAGGCCCCCGAGGTCGGCCAGGTCCGCCGGGAGACCCTCGGGTTCCCCGCCTGGGCCCTGGTCAACGACCCGGCCAACGGCCACCACGCGCTCGCCCTGGTCAAGGACGTCGAGCGGCTCGCCCGGATGGCCAAGTCCCGCGCCGGCGCCGCCAAGGACGGCTTCGACACGCTCGCCGAGCGTCTGGGCCGCGCGGTACCGCACTTCCTGCCCACCTTCCACGAGCAGGCGGCGCGCGTCTTCCTCCAGCACGAGAACACCACGTACGCCGCCGCCTTCTTCGGCAAGGCCCGTGCCGCCGAGCGCGTCCACGGCCTCACCGTCGACGAGGACCGCCAGCGCGCCGTCTTCCTGGAGTTCGCCTTCGCCGGCGCCCTCACCGTCAAGGCCCTCAAGGAGCACGTCAAGGACCTCGCACGGCGGCTGGACCCCGCCGAGGCCTGGCGGCAGTTCCGGCAGCTGACGGTGGAGCGCTGCGCCGCCGGGATGCCCCCGTACGCGTCCCTGCCGCAGGACGCCCGCAGCCTGATCAAGGCAGCGGGCCTCGACCGGGTCACCGAGGAGTGCGCCCTCGTCGCCGACCTCGTCGCCTCGCCCGCCGTCGTCCGTGCCCCCGGTTCCTTCTGGACCGCCTACCGCGCCACCCTCGCCGTCCTCGCCGAGCGCGAACCGGCCGTCCGGGCACGGCTGCTGGAGATCATGCCGGCCGGACTCGGCCGCGACGCCGAGGGCGACGAGTTCTGGCTCGCCCTGCTCGTCGAGACCGGTGCCGACACCCTGCTCACCGGCGAGGCGGGGGAGGCCTCGCGGGCCGTCGACGCGGCCGACTGGCTCAGCCGCTGGGCGAGCCACCGCAAGCACGGCTCCAGCGCCCCCGAACGCTCCGCGGCCACCCTCGACCTCGTCAGCCGCATGGCGCCCCGGCTGCGGGCCGACGGCAGGCCCGTCGACCTCTTCACGGGCCGCTGGCACCACGGCGCCGAACTCGACCTGCTCGACCTGTGCGCCGCCGAGCGTGTGCCGCTGACCGTCCCCGCCGAGGACGTGACCGTGCACCTGCCGCTCCACCGCTGGCTGGAGACCGCCGACCCGGCCCGCCGCGACCTCGTCGCCACCGGTGCCGACCCGCGCTTGCGCCCCCTGCTGCACAAGGCCGTCGGCAGCCTCGGCGAGGACCGCGGACTGGCCGGCGTGCTGGAGGCCCTGGCAGGCCACCCCGTGCTCGGCGACGTCCTGCACGCATGGCTGGAGGAGGCCGCCGCGCAGTTCACCCGTGCCACGGGCCTGCCCGCCGCCCGCAGCGCCATCAGCCGGCTGCGCCCGTTCCGTTCCGTCGCGGCCCGGGTCAACCCGCAGGCCATGGCCCGGGTCGCCGCGCAGGAGATCGCACCGCTGCTCGGCCGGACGCTGCGCGAGGGCATCCTCGACGAACTGGGCTGGCCCGCGCTCGACGAGGGCCTGCGCCTGCTCGACGCCGCGGTCGCCAAGAACAGGGACCACGCCCTGGCCGTCGCCGAGGCCTGGCCCGCGCTGATCCTCGCCCGCGGGGACAAGGCCGTCGTCGTCGGGCCCGACAAAGTGCTGCTCGACCACGACCTGCGCATCCCCGTCGAACTCGACCGCTGGAACCGCCCCCACTTCCGCTGGGCCGACGGTGAACTCCTCGTCATGTGGCGGCAGGACGACAAGCAGCTCGGCTACTGGTCCGCCCGGCCCGCCGAGGTGTTCACCCTCGGCGGCGAACAGCTCCCGCACTGGTGGCACGGCCACATCGCCGCCCCGTCCATCCCGCTGCCCGGCGGCGGCCGCGCCACCGGCGGCCGCACCCTGCACGCCGGAGACACCCTGCTGCCGGCCGGCCGCCCCGTCCTCGGCGACGGCACCGCGCTCTGGCGCCAGGGCAAGCAGGGCCGCCACGAGGTGTGGATGGAGTACGACCCGGCCTCCGGCACCCACGGACGCGCCTCGCTGCCCGCCTTCCTCCGCTCCGGCATCCTCGACGGCGCACGGCTCAGCCAGGAGGACTGCGAGGTCCTGCCGCTGCAACCCGGGCTCGAGCGGAGCCCCTTCGGCACCGATGGCACCGTCCTCGGCCGCTGGGTCCGCATTGAGGGCGAGGGCGGCGGGTCCCGCACCGTCGCCGGCACCCCGGACGGCCGTACCGTCGCCCTCCCCACCCGCAAGCAGGGGTGGGCACGCCGCGTACCGCTCGGCGCACTGCGGCTGCCCGGCGGGGCCGAGCCCGTCGTCGCGCTCACCCACCAGAAGGTGTCGCTGTACGCGGCGGGCGACGTCACCTGCGACGACGAGCTGGGCAGCGTGACGCTCACCGAGCAGGGCGGCGAGTTCGCCGCCGGCACCCGCTACGTACCGCCGCTCGCGTACTGGCACGCCCTGCGCCCCCGCGACGAGGGGGCCTCTGCGGTGCTGCGCGCCCTCACCGACGAGCAGGCCGCCGAAACGCTGCGCGCCGCCGCCCACGCCCTGGCGGAGCATCAGGCCGAGGTGAACAGGACGAAGAAGTACACCGGTCCGTCCGCGGAGACCGTCGCGCGGGCCGCCGTCGCCGCCGCCCTGCCGGCCCTCACGGACGAGCGGCTGCTCATCGGCGTCACCGCCCTCGTCCGGGGCACGCTGCGCCACGCCGAGTCCGTCGCCTCCTTCGTCGCCCCGCCCACCGACAAGCCGCGGCAGTCGCTCCCGCGCACCCAGGACATGTTCGCCGACCACAAGCCGCCGCACGGTGACGACGGCACCCTGCGCACCGCCCTGGACGGCATCGCGGGCCGGAGCGGCCACTGGTGGAGCAGCAGCCCCCAGTGGAGTGCCCTGCAGCAGATCCGGGCGGTCAACCACGTCCTGTCCGGCAAGGCGGCAGAGGGCAAGCCGCTGCCCGACCGGGCGGAACTGGGTGACCCGGGCGACGGCTGGCACAGCGACGAACACACCGTCCCCGGCATGGGCCTGGGGTGGCTGCCCGCCCTGTCCGCGCTGCGGCCGCTGGCCTACCGGGCGGCGTCGCCCGCCATCACGCAGGCCGCACGCGAGGCCCTCCTGCTGCTCTTCGACGCGATCACCGAGGGCCCGCTGGCGGTGCCCGGGAGCGGACTCCGCGAGATCGTCCTCGTGGAGAAGCACGGGAAGCAGCGGCGCGCCGGCCAGGTCCTGCGCAAGGACGGGCGCACCGTCGTGATCCTGGGCTGCCAGAGCGTCGACGGCGACCGCGACCGCGTCCACTGGCTCGCCCTCGACCACGACCCCACCGGGGCGTTCGGCGCCGTCGCCCACTTCACCCTGGAGGACGAGACGGACCGTACGCCGGTCTTCCCCGCCGAGCGGCTCACCGCCGTCAGCCGCCTCATCCGCGACAAGGGCCCCACGCCCTGGCGCCCCGACGCCCCTGCCGCGCTCGCGGCGGCGACCCGCGGCGGCCTCGGTCCCGTCCAGGCGACCCTGCTGCTCGCCGGGCGGCCGCAGGACCCGGACGCCGAAACCCTCGCCCGCATCGACCTGAAAGCACGCCAGAAGGGCCTCGGCGAGGGCCTGCTGAGCTCCCTCTCCGAGGACGACCACGCGGCCGTCCTCGGGGCCCTGCTGCCCGACGACCCCGCCGACCTGTGGGGCAGCGGCCCCGACACCGCCGCCGCCGGCCGCGTGTGGGGGCAGCGCCTCGGCTCCGTCGTCCGCCTGCCGGAGGACGTCGCCGCCGAACTCGCCGGAGTCACCACCGCGTCCGCCGAGGCCGTGCTCAACCCCGCACTGACGCCCTGGCTGAGCCGCACCACCGTGCAACGCCCCGACAAGGACGGCAACCTCGTCCCCGCCGACCCCTCGGCCCTGCCCAGCCGGCACGACATCACCGGTGCCGTCGCCGTGCTCGCCGGGCTCGCCTACGGACTGCCGTACGGGCATCCGCTGCGCGCCGCCCTCCCCGAGGGCCTGGCGGCGCTGCGGCGGCGGATCGCCGACCCGGGACTGCTGGTCGACCTCGACATCGCCTGGACGGAGAAGGGCGGCCCCACCGCCGTCCGGATCCGCACGGCGTACGGGCTGCCCGCAGCCGGCGGCGCCGACCCCCACGGCCTGACCCACGCGGGCGACGCGCTCGTGCTCCGGCCCTGGTACGGCGACACCGAGACGGTGCTCGTCCGCCCGGCCGGGCTGACCGGTTCCGAGGACCCCGTCCTCGGCCTCGTCGAGGGCCTCGTCGGCCTCCGGGGCGGCGGCATCCAGGCGCTGCGCGCCGTGCTCGGCGACGACCTCGCCCGCGCCGTCGCGGCGGGCGGTGCGCCCGGCGCACCCGCCGGTCACGCCCAGGACCCCACGGTCTCCGTGCCCGCCCTGGTCGCCGAGGTCGCCGCGGCCCACGGCCTGGGCGAGGACACCGCCGCGCTCTACCTCCAGTTGCTCGCCCTGCCCGACCCCACGGACCGCAACTGCGCCCGCTGGACGGACTGGAAGCCCGCCCGGATGAAGAAGGCCCGCGCCGAGCTGGCCGCGACCGGCCTCGTCGTCGAGGCCAAGCGTCCCCGAGCCGGCCGCACCCTCTTCCTGCCCTGCGGCTGGCGCGACCTCAAGGCGCCCGCCCTTCCCGTGGAGACCTGGAAGGAAGGCCTCTACCCGGTCCGCGACCACGCCCGCGTCGTGCCGCTGCTGCCCGTGCCCGAGCTGTTCGCCCGCGCCTGGGAACGCGTCCGCGCCGGCGACGCCCCCGGCTTCGAAGAACTCACCACCCGTGCCACCCGGAAGGGCCGCCGCCGATGACCACCACCGCCCCCGTCCCCGTCGCGCGGCAGATCACCCCGCCCGAGGACCGGTACGCCACCGAACTCGCCTTCCTCGCCGCCCACGACGGCGGACCACGTCCGCCCGCCTGGCGGCTCACCCCGCGTGCCGTCGTCACCTTCGTGATGGGCAGCGACGGCCAGGCCCTGCGCCTGCCCGACGACGCCGAGGTCCCCGAGGGCGTACCGCGCCGCCTCGTCGTCGAAGGGAAGTTCGTCGGCGACCGCGCCCTGGTGGAGCGGTGCGTCGTCACCCTCGCCGGGGAACGAGGCCTGCTCCTCGTCGGCGAGCCCGGCACCGCCAAGTCGATGCTCTCCGAGCTGCTGTCGGCCGCGATCTGCGGCACCAGCGGGCTCGTCGTCCAGGGCACCGCCGGCACCACCGAGGACCAGCTCAAGTACGGCTGGAACTACGCCCTGCTGCTCGCCCAGGGCCCCAGCCGGCAGGCGCTCGTCCCCTCACCCGTGCTCACCGCCATGTCGCGCGGCGCCATCGCCCGCGTCGAGGAGGTCACCCGCTGCCTGCCCGAGGTGCAGGACTCCCTGGTCTCCCTGCTCTCCGAACGCCGCATCGCCGTCCCCGAACTCGCGGGCGGCGACGACGCCCTGGCGCACGCGGCGCCCGGCTTCAACCTGATCGCCACCGCCAACCTCCGCGACAAGGGCGTCTCCGAGATGTCCGCCGCCCTCAAACGGCGCTTCAACTTCGAGACCGTCGGACCCATCGGCGACCTCGACGCCGAGACGGCGCTCGTGCGCAGCCAGTCCCGCGCCGCCGTCGAACGGGCCGGTGCCCCCTACGAGGTCGACGACGCCGTCCTGGAAGCCCTCGTCACCGCCTTCCGCGACCTGCGCGAAGGCCGCTCCGCCGAAGGCTGGGAGGTCGAACGGCCCTCCACGGTCATGAGCACCGCGGAGGCCGTCGCGGTCGCCGGCGCGCTCGGCCTGGCCGCGGCGTACTTCCCCGGCGACCGGGACGTGCTCGGCCTGCTGCCCGGCCACCTCCTCGGCGTCGTGCGCAAGGACGACCCGGCCGACGACGCCCGTCTGCTCGGCTACTGGGACGGCCCCGTGCGGCGCCGCGCCGAGCAGGGCTCCCCGACCTGGCGCACCCTGTGGGAGCTGCGCGCCGTCCTGGAAGGCTGAGCCCGTGTCCCTCACCCCGGACGAGGCCGTCACGGTCCTCACCGACCCGGCGGCGCCCTACCTCGTCGGCGTACGGCACCACGCCCCCTCGCTGGCGGCCGCGCTGCCCGCCCTGCTCGCCGGGGCGAAGCCCGACGTTCTGCTCGTCGAACTCCCCGGCGAGATGCAGGAGTGGCTGCCCTGGCTCGCCCACGAGGACACCCGGGCCCCCGTCGCCCTCGCCGCCGCACCCGGCGACGGGGGCGGCGGTCCCGCCTTCTACCCCTTCGCCGACTTCTCGCCCGAACTCGCCGCGGTCCGCTGGGCGGCGCGGCGCGGCGTTCCCGTCGTCGCCTGCGACCTGCCGCTCACCGACCGCGCCTGGGACGCCGGACGCACGACGGCCACGCCGGGCGACTCCGGTCCCGGGCTGCAGGGGGCCCTGCGCGCCCGGCTCACCGGCCGCCCCGGCGACGACCTGTGGGACCGCCTCGTCGAGGCCGCCGCCCCGGGCTCACCGCCCGAAGCGCTGCGCCGTGCCGCCCTCCTGACGGGATGGGCGCTGCGCCGGGACGCCGCCGAGGGAGCGGGGGTCCCCGGACTCGACCTGCGCCGCGAGCAGTGGATGCGGGCCCGCATCACCGAGGCCACCGCGGACGGCCGCCGCGCGGCCGTCGTCGTCGGCGCCTTCCACGCGCCCGCCCTGGTCCCGGCCGACGCGTGGCCGGAGGGCACCGCCCCCGTGGAAGGCCCGGACGCGGCGCCCGCACCCGAGGGCGGCACGACCTGGACGACCTCCCTGATCCCCTACGCGTACCCGCTGCTGGACGAACGCTCCGGCTACCCGGCGGGCATCCGCGACCCCGAGTGGCAGCACATGGTGCTGGAGGCGGCCGGCGACCCCGCCGCGCTCGACGAGGCGCTCACCCGAGCCGCCGTCCGCATCTGCGCCGAACTGCGCGCCCAGGGCCACCCGTCGGGCCCGGCCGACGCGCGCGAGATCAGCCGGCTCGCCGGTGACCTCTCCCGGCTGCGCGGGCTGCCCGCGGCCGGCCGCGGGGAACTCGTGGAGGCGGTGCAGACCGTGCTGGCCCAGGGCGAGCCGTACGGCCGCGGCCGGGCCGTGGCACGCGCCATGGAACGGGTGCTGGTCGGCACCCGCGGCGGACGCCCCGCACCGGACGCGCCCCGCAGCGGCCTGGCCCCCGCCGTCGAAGCGGAACTGGCCGCACTGGGCCTGCCCGCCCCCGGTCCGGACTCCGGCGCCCCGGCCGAGGCACGGGACCTGCGCCTGGATCCGCTGCGCTCCGATCTCGACCGCCGCCGCGAACTCCTGCTGCGCAGGCTGTCGGTGTGCGGCGTGCCCTACGCCGAGCCGAAGGACGTCACGGGTGCGGCCGGCACCGAGGGCCTCACCACCCGCTGGGAGGCCCGCTGGACACCCGCCACCGCGGCCATGCTCACCGCGGCCGGGGTCCGTGGCGTCACCGCCGCCCAGGCCGCCGAGGGCGTGCTGCGCGAACGCCGCCGCCAGGAGACGGACGAGGGTGGCCCCACCGCGGCGCAGACCCTCGCCGGACTGGCCCGGGCCGCGGAGTGCGGCCTGCCCGGGCTCGCCGGGGAACGTCTCGCCGAGACCGCCGACGTGCTCCCCGCCTCCGGCACCCTCCCCGAACTCCTCGCGGGACTCGCCCTGCTGGACCGCGTCCGGGCCGGCCACATCGCCGGCCTCGGCGCCGACGAGGCCCGCGCCGCCCGCGCCACCGCCGTCGCCGAGCTGCTCACCGCGGCGGCGGTCCGTCAGGTCGACGGCCTGACCGGGTCCGAGGACCCCGCCGACGCGCACGCGCTGCTCGAACTCGCCCACCGCGCGGACCTCCTGGGCGGCGTCCGGCTCACCGACGCCCTCGCGCGGCTCGCCGCGGACGGCTCCCCGCTGATGCGCGGGGCGGCAGGTGCCGTCCGGGTCCTCCTCGGCCACGAGGCGCCCGAGACCCTCGGCGCCCGCGTCGCCTCCTGGGTCGACGCGGCGGGCGACCCCGACTCCCGCGCCGCCCTCACCGCCCGGCTGACCGGGCTGCTGACGGCGGCCGGCCCGTTGCTCGAGGCGGCCGCCCCCGCCCTGGAACCCCTGCTCGACCGCGTCCGCGACCTGCCCGACCAGGCCTTCCTGTCACGGCTCCCGGCCCTGCGCGGCGGCTTCGACACCCTCAGCCCGGCCGCCCGCGACCGTCTCCTTGCGGCCGTCGAGGAACGCCTGGACGCCGACGGCATCGCCGACACCGCAGGCGTCGACCCCGTAGCCCTCGCGACCTGGACCCGCGCCGACCTCGCCGCCCGCGCGACCCTGGACCGGCTCGGCCTGCTCTCTCACGAGACGCCCGAGGCGGCCCCAACGGCCGACAGCGCTTCGAGCCCCACCGGCCCGGCGGCAACGGTGTTCCCGGCCGGCCCCGCCGCCACGGCGCCGCCGGATGCACCGGACGGTGCCACCACCCCCGATGCGGCCGTACGCGGCGATGGTCTGGTCGCGGGCCTGGAATCGTCCGCCGGCAGTGCTGCAGGCACCGCGCCCGTACGGTCCGCCGACGCGGCGTCGCAGGGCACGCAGCAGCCCGCCACCACCCCCGGCGCACCGGGCGAGGCCCCCGCCGCCGCGGCCCGCACCCTCGCGCCCGCCGACCGGTGGCGCCTCGTGCTGGGCCGGCGAGGCGACCGGCTGCCGCCTTCCGCCGGGGCCCTGGCCACCGCGCTGGACGAGCTGTACGGCAACGGCCGGGGCGAGGGCAGCCGCGGCGACCTCGGCGGGGCCAGCGGTGTCCGTGGTGGCCGCGAGGCGCCCTACCCCGGGGTGCGCGAGTGGTCCGAGGAACTGGCGGCGCTGTTCGGGCCCGGCATCCGCGAGGAGGTGCTGGCGGCCGCCGCCGCGTCCGGCCGCAAGGACGTGGTGGCCGAACTCGACCCCGACAGCGTGCGCCCCTCCGTCGACCTGCTGCGCACCGTCCTGCGGCACGCGGGCGGACTGCCGGAGGCCCGGCTGGCCGCGCTGCGCCCCCTCGTACGGCGCCTGATCGAGGCCCTCACCCGCCAACTCGCCACACGGCTGCGCCCGGCGCTGCACGGGACCGCGCTCCCGCGCCCCAGCCGGCGCCCCGGGGGCGGCCTCGACCTGGCCCGTACGCTGCGCGCCAACCTGGCCACCGCACGCCGCGGTCCCGACGGCACCGTCCAGGTGATCCCGGAGCGGCCGGTGTTCCGCGCCCGGGCCCAGCGGGCCGCGGACTGGCGGCTGATCCTGGTGACCGACGTGTCGGGGTCCATGGAGGCCTCCACGATCTGGGCCGCGCTCACCGCCTCCGTCCTGGCCGGGGTGCCCACCCTGTCCACGCACTTCCTCGCGTTCTCCACCGAGGTCATCGACCTCACCGACCACGTGGCGGACCCGCTCTCCCTCCTCCTGGAGGTGAGCGTCGGCGGCGGCACCCACATCGCCGCCGGGCTCCGGCACGCCCGCGAACTGGTGACCGTGCCCTCGCGCACCCTCGTCGTGGTCGTCAGCGACTTCGAGGAGGGGTATCCGCTCGGCGGCCTCCTGGCCGAGGTCCGCGCCCTGGTCGGCGCCGGCTGCCACGTCCTGGGCTGCGCCAGCCTGGACGACGCCGGGCGCCCCCGTTACTCCACGGGCGTCGCCGGACAGCTCGTCGCCGCGGGCATGCCCGTCGCCGCCCTCAGCCCGCTCGAACTCGCCCGCTGGGTAGGGGAGAAGATCACATGAGCCAGCAACTCCCCCCGGTCGCACCGGCCGTGACCGCGGAACTCGTCGGGGCGCTGCCGCCCCGGCTGCGCAAGCGCCTCGACGCCGGCGTGGCCAAGCTCGCGGCCCGCCCGGTCGTCGTCGACGGCGACACCGTGCGGATCGCCGTGGACGACGACACCGACCTGGAACTGCACGCCCCCGGTGGCACGGTGACCCGGGCGGAGGACGTGCGCTGCGGCTGCCTGCTCGCCCCCGACTGCCTGCACCGCGCCGCGGCCGCCTCGGCCGCACCCGTCGCCGAGGCAGCCGCGCCGACCGCCGAAGGAGCCCCATCCCAGGCACTCGGGGAGGCGGGGCCCGAGCCCGAGAACGCCACCCCGCAGCAACACGCCGCCGCCGACGCCCTGCGCGCCGCGGGCGCCGCCGTCCTCGACGCGGGCATCGACGGCTCCGGCGCCGTCGTCCAGGCCGAACTGCTGCGGGCCGCGCACTCGGCCCGGCTGAGCGGGCTGCCGCGCGCAGCCGCGGCGGCCGTGTCCGTCGTCACCCGGCTGCGCGCCGCCCGCGCCGGCGACCCCGGGCACCGCCTCGCCGACCTGGTCGCCGCGCTGCGCGAACTCCTCGGCACCGCCCACCGGGTCCCGTACGCCACCGGTCCCGAACTGGCCGCCGTGCGCGGCACCGCGCGACAGCCGTACACCCCGGACGGCTCGCTGCGGCTGTACGGCCTGTTCTCCGAGCCCGTCCTCACCGCGAGCGGCTACGCGGGCGCCGTCACCTGGACGGCGGACGCCGACGGCCGCCTCTACACCGTCTCCGACGTCGCGCCCGGCGGCCCCGGCCGTGCCACGGGCGCCGCCGACCGGGCCGTGCGCATCGGCGACACCGCCCTCAGCCACCGCGAACTGTCCCGCGCGGGCCTCGCGGTGTCCGGAGCGACGGTCTCGCCCACCGGCAGGCTCGGCGCGGGAGCCGCCGTCCGCGCCGTACGGGCCCCCGGCGCCGCCTGGACGGCCGAACCCCTGGACCGCCTGTGGCGGGTGCCCGTCGCCGAACAGGCAGTGCGCGCCCTCACCACCGGAGACGGCCTGCTCTTCCTCGACGTCACCCTCATGGGCACCGTCCGCGAGGCCGGCGGCGACTGCCTGCTCGCCGAATGCGACGGCCTGACGCTCCGGCTCGCCGCCGCGCTCGACCATCCCGCGCTGCCCCACCGCGACAACCTGCGGCTGCTCGCGGGTGCGCCGGGCACCCCTCTGCGCGTCATCGCCCGGCTCGACCCGGCCCCGCACCCGCGCGCGCTGCTGCTGGCCACCAGTCATCCCGCCGACCCCGAGGCCCGCGTGGACACCGGCCTCGACCGCCTGCAGCGCGCCGACCTCCCCGCGGTCCAACCCCCGGTCCCGCTCCCGCTCCCGCCGTCCGCGGCGCCCGACGAGGCCCCCGTCCACCTGCTGCTCCGCCGCGTCCACCAAGCCGCCTCCGGCGGCCGCCGTGTGCTCGCCCTCCCCACGAACTCCGCCTCCGACGCCCGGCGCCTGCGCCGCGCCGCCCTTCCGACCGCCGCGGACCTCCTGCAAGACCTCCACCGCGCAGCGGCCGACCGCGGCCGCGACCCCTTCGGCCGCCTCCTGCCCGCCGACACCGACCGCTTCGCCCTCGCCTGGCTCGCCTCCGCCGTCTACGCCGACGAACTCTCCCGCGCCCTGTGCGCCGCCGCCTGGGGCGCCGATCCGTCAGCCGATCCCTTCGCCGACGCGCCGGTGTCGCCCGTCAGGACGGCGGACAGCCCGGTGTAGCGGTTCAGCAGCGGAGGAGGCGGTGTGCCGGCGGGCAGCCTGACGCCGACCAGGCGGGAGGTGCGCACGGCTGCTCGTCGCCGGACCCGGTGCCGGGGGCGATTGCGCACCCGCTCCATGTGCAGCGCACCCGGGCACCGGCGCCCGCCGCATCGAGCAGCCGCTGCGTCCTCGGCCGCCTCCAGCCGGGTCTGCTCCACGACCACGAGCGGCACGGCCTCCAGCAGTTGCCTGCTCCGCCAGGCGCTCCGCCCCGTCACGGACCGCAGCGCCCGGACGACGTCCAGCTTCCGGTCCGCGTCCCCGGCCCCGGTCAGCAGCACGCTGTACCCCGGCTCCTCCACCGTCCCCCCTTCGCGCTCCCGCGCCCGCGCCCCTCAGGACACGATGTCCTTCCCCCGGAAGCCGCGGAAGGCCAGCGCGAAGAACACCACCGCGAAGGACAGCGACACCGAGGTGCCCTTGAGCATGCCCGACCATTCCAGGCGGGGCTGGAGCGCGTCGATCCAGGCGTACTGCCAGTGCGTCGGCAGGACGTCCCGCAGCGAGCCCAGGGCGGTGATCGCGTCCAGGATGTTGGAGAGGATCGCGACGCCCACGGCCCCGCCGACCGCCCCCAGGGGCGCGTCGGTGAGCGTGGAGAGCCAGAAGGCGAAGCCCGCGACGGCCAGTTGGCCCACGAAGACGTAGAGGGCGGCGATCGCGAGCCGGCCCGTCGCGGTGCCCGGGGGCAGCGAGCCGGCCGTGGTGAGTTCCAGGTCGCCCCATCCGTAGGCGAGCGTGCCGACCCCCAGCGCCACCGTGGGCAGCGCCAGCACGGCGGCGGCGCTGAAGACCAGGGACACCAGCGCCTTGGAACCCAGCAGCCGGGCCCGGGGCACCGGGGCGGCCAGCAGGTAGCGCAGGGAGGACCAGTTGGCCTCCGAGGCGATCGTGTCGCCGAAGAAGAGGGCGACGGGGATCGTCAGCAGGAAGCCGGAGGAGACGAAGAGCACCGCCAGCGAGAAGTTGACGCCCGAGGCGGTGGCCACGTCCATCATCGTGGGGCCGGAGTCCCGCCCCCGCGGGGTGCCGCCGATCGCGAAGGCCGCCCACACGATCACGGGCAGCCCGAGGACGACGGCGAACGCGACGAGCGTGCGGCGCCGCAGCAACTGCCGCACCGCCTCCACCCGCAGCGGCAGGGTGCGGCCCGGACGGTACCCCGCGGCCAGTTCCAGGGTCTCGGTCACGCGGGACCTCCGATCAGGGTCAGGAACGCGTCCTCCAGGCGGCGGTGCGGGCCGACGCGCTCCACCGGCACGTCGAGCCGCAGGAGTTCGGACAGCAGCTCCGGCACGGTCATGGTGCCCGGCCGGACCAGCAGCCCGTCGTCCGCGGACTCGGCCGTCTCGACGCCGGGCAGCGCCGACAGCTTCGCGGCGACCGCCTCGCGCTCCTCGTCGCCCATGCCCGGCGCGCCGACGAAGAGCGTCCGCCCGCTCCCGGCGATCTCGCCCACCGGACCGGCCGCCACGAGCCGCCCCTTGTCCATGACGACCAGGTGCGTGCAGCTCTGCTCGACCTCCGACAGCAGGTGACTCGAGACGAGGACGGTACGGCCCGCCGCCGCGTAGCGCCGCACCACGTCGCGCATCTCGCGGATCTGCGGCGGGTCGAGCCCGTTGGTCGGCTCGTCGAGGATGAGCAGGTCGGGCAGGCCCAGCATGGCCTGCGCGATGGCGAGCCGCTGCCGCATGCCCTGCGAGTAGGTGCGCACCGCGCGCTCCAGGGCCTCGCCCAGGCCGGCGATCTCCAGGGCCTCCTCGACGTGGGCGTCGGCCGCCGGCCGGCCCGTGGCCCGCCAGTACAGCTCCAGGTTGGCCCGCCCCGTCAGGTGCGGCAGGAAGCCCGCGCCCTCCACGAAGGCCCCGACCCGGGACAGCACGGGCGCGCCCGGCCGGATCGCGTGGCCGAACACGCGGATGGTTCCGGCGTCGGGCCGGATGAGGCCCATCATCATGCGCATCGTCGTCGTCTTGCCCGCGCCGTTGGGGCCGAGCAGCCCCAGCACCTGGCCCCGTTCCACCCGGAAGGACAACTCCCGCACGGCGTAGCGGTCCGCCGCGCCGTGGTAGCGCTTGGACAGCCCGGAGATCTCCAGGGGTACGTCCGTGAGGGCCGGGTCCGGCGCCTGCCGCACCGCGCCCGCCCGGCGGCGGCCGGTCAGCAGCAGCGCCGCCGCCAGCGCGAGCGCGGCGACCGGCAGCAGCCACACCCAGGCGGGCAGCGTGCCCTGGGCGGTGGTCAGTTCCGGGTCCGTGGGCACCGTCAGCGCGGCGCCGGCGGGCAGGGACACCCGGTACGTGGCGGCCGCGACGGGGGAGGCGTAGCCGAGGTCGGTGGTGGACACCACCAGCCGCAGCCGGTGTCCGGCGGCGAACTCGTGGTCCACGGCGGGCAGCCGCACCTGCACCGTGTCGGCGCCGGCGACCCGCAGCGGCGCGACCAGTTGGTGCGGCAGGGTCTCGTTGCCGCCCGGGCCCACGTCGTACAGCTTCGCGAAGAGCACCGCACCGGCGGGCGCGTCCGTGTCGACGGTGACCCGTGTCGTCGCCGCGCCCGTCAGGCGCAGCGACGAGGTCAGCGGCGCCGAGTCGAAGGCGGCGCGCTGCCCGGGGAAGTCCAGCGACAGCGACAGCCCCTGGCCGAGGTCGGAGAGCTGGGAGAGGGCGCCCACGCCGGGCACCGCCGAGATGGCGGGCGGGCTGCCGCCGGCGGGGTTGGCCACCGTCCGCGCGCGGCCGCCGAGCGGGACCGTCCGGGTCCGGGTGCCCTCCAGCCCCGGGTACGCGTCGGCGTCCGCGCCGCGCCGCACGGCCCTGCCGTCGGTGGTGTCGACGCCTCCGGTCCGGGTGACCCGGAACGCGGGCCCGGTGTCGGTGCCCTCGTCCTTCTTCAGCCAGCGGTCGAACCAGGCCGTGGTGCGCGCCTCGATCCGCGAGGTCTCCTGGTCGCCGCCGTCGTGCCCGCCGGAGAACCAGTCGACGGCCACGGGCGCGCCGTTCGCGGCGACGGCACGCGCGATGGCGTCGCCCTGGTCGAGCGGGAAGAGGGAGTCGTTCTGGCCCTGCACCACCAGGGTCGGCACCTTGATGCGCCCGGCCACCGAGGAGGGGCTGGAGCGCGTCAGCAGCCGCAGCGTCGCGGCGTCCGGGCGGCCGGCCACGGCCGACCGGTCGTACATCGCGCACAGTTCGGCGGTGAAGCCGCAGGCGGCGCCGCGCGAGCCGGTGGAGAAGAAGATCCCCGCCCACAGCTTCTTGAACACGCCCTGCGGGAACAGCGCTTCGCCCAGGTCCCACCAGGTGATCGCGGGCGCGATGGCGTCCACCCGCCGGTCGTACCCGGCGGCCAGCAGCGAGATGGCTCCGCCGTACGAGGCCCCCGCGACGCCGACCCGCGGGTCGTCACGGCCGTCGCGCAGCACCTCGGGCCGCCGGCCCAGCCAGTCGATGAGCCGTGAGACGTCGGCGACCTCGGCGTCGGGGGAGTTGAGTCCGATCCGCCCGCCCGAGGCGCCGAATCCCCGCGCGGACCAGGTCAGTACGGCGTAGCCGTTGCGGGCGAGGGACTCGGCTTCGGCCCGCACGTCGTCCTTGGTGCCGCCGAAACCGTGCGCGAGCAGCACCGCCGGGCGCGGCGCCGACCCGCCGGAGGTGAAGTAGGAGGTGTCGATCCGCACCTTCGCGGTACTGCCCGGGGTCTCGGGCAGCGAGAAGACCCGGTCCTGGCGGCGCACAGGCGCCGGGGCGTCGGCCGTCGTGAGGGTGACGGCGCCGCCTGCGGCGAGCAGGGCGAGGGCGGCGGCGCCGGCCGCCAGCCGCCGCCGGGTGCGCCAGGTCCTGGGCAGGGCGAATCGCATGCGTGATCCTCGGACGGGGACGACGAGTGTGACGCTCCCACTATGCATTCCGGTGATCACCCGCGACGTCCGCCTCAGGCACCGGATCGGCGTACTGCGCCGGGAGTACGGTGGCGACCGTGCCCCTCGAACGACTCGTCACCGCCCCCCTGCCCCGGCTGGGTCTCGGCCTCGCCGCCGTCGGCCGTCCCGCCTACATCGACCTCGGCCGCGCCGCCGACCTGCCCGCCGACCGCACCGTCGAGGCGATGCGGGACCGTGCCCACGCGGTCCTCGACACCGCCTACGCGCTCGGCATCCGCTACTTCGACGCCGCCCGCTCCTACGGCCGGGCGGAGGAGTTCCTGGCCGGCTGGCTGGACGCCCACCCCGAGGCGACCGACGTCGTGACCGGCAGCAAGTGGGGCTACACCTACACCGCCGGGTGGCGGCCCGACGCCGAGGTGCACGAGGTCAAGGACCACGGCACCGCCACCTACGACCGGCAGATCGCCGAGACCCGCGCCCTGCTCGGCGACCGCCTCGACCTCTACCAGATCCACTCCGTCACCCCGGACAGCCCGGCCCTCGCCGACCGCGACCTCCACGAACGCCTCGCCCGGCTGGCGGCCGACGGGGTGGCCGTCGGCCTGTCCACCAGCGGTCCGCTGCAGGCCGAGGCGATCCGCGCGGCGCTGAAGGTGACGGTGGACGGGCGGCGCCTGTTCTCCGTCGTGCAGGCCACCTACAACCTGCTGGAGCCCTCCGCCGGGCCCGCCCTGGCCGAGGCGCACGACGCGGGACTGACCGTGATCGTCAAGGAGGCGATGGCCAACGGCCGCCTGGCCACGGCCGATCCCGACTCCCCCCTCGCCGAGGTGGCCGCCCGGACCGGCGCCACGCCCGACGCCGTCGCCCTCGCCGCGGTCCTGCGCCGCCCCTGGGCCCGTGTCGTGCTCTCCGGCGCCGCGACGACCGGCCAGGTCACCGCCAACGCCCGGGCCGCCTCCGTCGGCCTCGACGCGGAGCACTTGGCCCGGCTCGCCGCCCTGGCCGAACCGGCCCCGGCGTACTGGCGGCACCGCGCGGAGCTCCCCTGGAGCTAGGGCGTGTCTGATGAATCCCGCCTGGCTCGTGACGCTCCCCCAGCCGGCGCTGGGAGGTGCCCCCAGGCACGGCACTCCCCAGCCTTCGGCCGGGGTGCCCCACGCTGCGTTGTCGGAGTCGTCCACGTACGTCCAGTACGAGGCCGATCCTCCGCTTTGCGAGAGCCCGCACCAGCCGCCACGAGCCCCGCCCTCCGGGCGGACGGCGCTGTTCATCGGACACGCCCCAGCGGACGCTGGGAGCTAGCGGACGCCCGAGCCCGCGAGGCCCGCCGGGCGGCGGGAGCCCGCCAGGAAGCCCCCGATGCGTGCCCGCAGCCCGGCGGCGTCCAGCCCGTGCGCCGAGACGTGTTCCTGCCAGGTGCCGTAGCGGCGCAGCTCCGCGCGGGCGGTGCCCAGGGCCAGGACGCGGTGGGGCAGGTCGAGCAGGGCCTCGGCGGCGAAGGGCGCCGAGGTGCCCGCCAGGTACGGCTCGACGAGCACCACGTCCGCCGCGTCCGTGCCCGCGACGGCCGCCCGCAGCCCGGACGCGTCGAAGGGGCGCACCGTGGAGGCGTACAGCACGGTCACGTCCATGTCCGCGACCGCCGCCAGCGTGGCGTCCAGGAGCGGGCCCACGGCGACGACCACGCCCGCCCGGCCCTCGCGCAGCACCCGGAACCGGCCCGGCGAGACCGGCCGTGCGGTGCGGTTGGACTGCTCGCTGAGCCGCACGTAGACCCGGTTGTCGTCGTCGGCCGCCGCGTGCCGGACCAGGGCCTCGGCCTCGTCGGGGTGGCCGGGCACGTGCACGGTCCAGCCGTCGAGGGTGTCCAGCAGGGCGACGTCACCGGGGGCCTGGTGGGTGCGGCCGCCCGCGGCGATGTCGTACGAGGCGCCCGCGCTGACCAGCACCGCGCCCGCGCCCTGGTGCCCCAGGTCCAGCTTGACCTGCTCGAAGGGGCGTTCCACCAGGAAGCTGCCGAAGGTGTGGACGATCGGCCGCAGCCCGGTCAGCGCCAGCCCGCCCGCGACGCTGACCAAGAGCTGCTCGCGGATGCCGACGTCGATCACCCGGTCGGGGTGGGCGCGGGCGGCGTCGGTGAAGCGGTCCCCGGAGATGACCGCCAGCACGACGGCCAGTCGGGGGTCGTTCTCCAGCAGGCGTCCGGCGACGGTGGTGAAGCGTTCACGCATGGTGTCCACGGGAAGGTCTCCTCGGCTCGGGGCGGCGGTCAGCGCTTGGACTCGACACGGGCGACGACGGCGTGCGGCCGTCCGGGGTGGGGCATGGTGAACGCCTCGTACAGGGCTTCGTGGTCACGGCCGTCGACGGTGGCCACGGACCAGCCCTCGGCGGCGAAGAGCGAGGCGGGACCGCCGGGGCGCCGGTAGGTGGCGGAGGTGTTGTCGACCGCGACGACGTGCAGGCCCTCCAGGCCGACGGCGCCGGCGAAGGCGACGGCCTCGTGGTTGCTGCCCTCGTCTAGTTCGGCGTCGCCGACCAGCACCCACACCGCGGCGTCGGTCAGGCCCTGCGCCCGCAGCCCCAGGGCGCTGCCCACGGCGATCGGCAGGCCGTGGCCGAGCGAGCCGGAGCCGATCTCGGCGCCCGGCACGAGCACACGGTCCGGGTGGTGACCGAGCGGCGACCCGAAGGAGCCGAAGCCCGGCAGCCACTCCTCCGGGACGAAGCCCTTGGCGGTGAGGACCGCGTAGTACGCCATCGGGCCGTGGCCCTTGGAGAGCAGGAAGCGGTCCCGGCCGGCGTCCTCAGAGGTCCCCGGGGTCACCCGCAGCACGCGGTCGTAGAGCACCCACAACACGTCGAGGGTGGAGGTGGCGGCGGGCCCGTGCTTCTCGTCGCCGGTCATGAGCGACATCAGCCGCCGCAGGTCGTCGTAGCCGTACGCGGTGTCCGTGCTGGTCGGAGTCATATGGGGATGGTGCAACTTCAAGTCGGCTTGAGGTCAAGCGGTACCCTCGGGCCCATGAGCGACCCCGCACCGCGCCGCGACCGCCTGGCCATCGGTGAGCTCGCCGCCCGCAGCGGCCTGGCCACCTCGGCCCTGCGCTACTACGAGGAGCTCGGCCTCATCCGCTCCGAGCGCACCGCCGGCGGGCAGCGCCGCTACGCCCGCGCCACGCTCCGCCGTGTCGCCTTCATCCGGGCCGCCCAGCGCGTCGGCCTGTCGCTGGAGGAGGCCGGCGCGGCCCTCGCCAGGCTCCCCGAGGACCGCGCCCCCAGCGCCGCCGAATGGAACACCGTCGCCCGCACCTGGACCCGCCGCATCGACGAGCAGATCGCGGACCTCGAACGGCTCAAGGGCAACCTCACCGGCTGCATCGGCTGCGGCTGCCTCTCCCTGCGCAAGTGCGCCCTGTACAACCCGGACGACACCGCCGCCGCCAAGGGCCCCGGCGCGCGCTACCTGCTGGGCGACGAGTCGGCTACACCCCGTCGACCTTGAACGGGTCGTGCTCGGCCAGCAGCTTGTCCAGCCGGGCCTGGTCCACCCGGCTCGTCACCTGGCCGGCCTCCTGCCGGTCGCGGACGACCTTGGCGAGCGTGAACGCCGAGGTCACCACGTAGAGCAGCCCCACCGCCAGGAAGGCCCGCACCCACGGGCCGACCGGCAGGTAGGCGATGCCCACGACCATCGCCCCGAGGGCGACGGCGAACGAGATCGCGGCCTGGGCCGAGAAGGCCGCGGTCGTCTGCTGCTGGATCGGATTCGCCATGACCGAAGCATCGGCCGTCGTGGCCCGCGCCGCATGAGTACGGCTACTCATCCCGGGCCGGGTACCCCGTCGCGGCGGCGCCCGGCGTGCTGCGGGAATGGTGCGAGCGAGCACCCGACGACGTGCGGTATTGTTCTCGTGCGCGGTCGGCCGGGTGGGAAGCCCAGGACGAAAGCGACACCGGGACGTGGCGCAGCTTGGTAGCGCACTTGACTGGGGGTCAAGGGGTCGCAGGTTCAAATCCTGTCGTCCCGACGGTGTCGACCAGCGGGTTTGTCATTCATGACAAACCCGCTGGTTGCGTTTGCGGCACATGAGGCGCGGCCGGAGCGGTACGACCCCGGCCGGCCGCCCCCCGGGCGGGCCCGCGCCGTCCCCGGCCGCCGGGGGCCGCGCGCGTGCGCCGGGACGCCTCCGTGCGCCGTGCCACCGGGCCGGAAAACGCTTGGACTCCACGTGGGCCGCCGCGGGACACTGCCACTTCCGGACCGCCCACTCATGCGCACCTCGGCGCCGCCGTACCGCCACGGCGGCAGCGGCACCTCCCGGAGAAGCTCGCGGCAGCACGCCGCACGACACCACAGGGTGGAGATGGGATCGCCTGAATCACGCAGGTTCCGGCCGGCCAGGGGCCCGGTGCTCCTGGCACTGCGCTACTACGGAGGGGAGTTGGCCCGGTTCCGGTGGCTGACGCTTCCGGCGATGCTGTCGCCGGCCCTCGGCAACATCGGCATCAACTACGTCGCACCGCTGATCGTCGCGAAGCTCGTCGGCGGCTTCGTCGACGGCACGGCTCCCGGCATCGGCTCGACCCTCCCCTACGTCCTGGCCTTCGCCGGCGTGCTGCTGCTCGCGGAGACGCTGTGGCGCATCGGCCTGCACTGCCTTAACCGCCTCGACGCCCGCGGCATCGAGCACCTGTACGTGGTCGGGATGGACGAGCTGTTCGCCAAGGACGCGTCGTTCTTCCACGACAACTTCGCGGGGTCCCTCACCAAGCGGGTGCTGAGCTTCGCCTCGCGCTTCGAGGAGTTCGTCGACACGCTGACCTTCAGCGTCCTGGGCAGCTTCGTACCGCTGCTGTTCGGGTCGGTGGTGCTGTGGGCCTACGAACCGCTGCTGGTCGTCGGCCTCTTGGCGATGATCGCGGTGACGGCGCTGTGCGTGGCGCCCCTCATCCGCCGGCGCCAGGCGCTCGTCCGCCGGCGCGAGGAGGCGATCGCCCGGGTGTCCGGGCACGTCGCCGACAGCCTGATGAACATGGACACGGTCCGGGCGTTCGCCGCGGAGGAACGCGAGGCCGCCGAGCACCGCTCCCGTGTCGCCGAGTCGCGAAGGCTCACGCTCAAGTCGTGGGACTACGGCAACCTGCGCATCGACACCCTGGTCGCACCGCTGTCGGTGCTGACCAACGCGCTCGGCCTGCTGCTGGCGGTCACGCTGGGTGCGGGCACGCACGGCGTGGAGGCGGTCGTGGTGGCCTTCACGTACTACTCCAACGCGACGCGGATCATGTTCGAGTTCAACCAGATCTACCGCCGCCTGGAGAGCTCGATGACGGAGGCGGCGCAGTTCACCGAACTGCTGCTGAAGCCGCCCACCGTGCTCGACCCGCCCGCGCCGGAACCGCTGCGGTCCCGGGGCGCCGACGTCCGCTTCGAGCACGTGACCTTCTCCCACGGGGGCGCGGAGCCGCTCTTCGAAGGGCTCGACCTGGCCGTGCCCAGCGGTGCCAGGGTCGGGCTCGTCGGCCGGTCCGGCGGCGGCAAGACCACGCTCACCCGGTTGCTGCTGCGGATGAACGACATCGACGGCGGCCGGATCCTCATCGGCGGGCAGGACATCAGCCGGCTGCGCCAGGCCGACCTGCGCAGCCTGATCTCCTACGTGCCGCAGGACCCGGCGATGTTCCACCGCTCGCTGCGGGACAACATCGCCTTCGCCCGGCCGGACGCCACCGAGGGCGAGATCCGCCGCGCGGCCCTGGCGGCCCACGTCACGGAGTTCGCCGACGCGCTGCCCGGCGGCTTCGACACCATGGTCGGCGAGCGCGGGATCAAGCTCTCCGGCGGACAGCGGCAGCGGGTCGCGCTCGCCCGGGCGATCCTGCGCGACGCGCCGATCCTGCTGCTGGACGAGGCGACCAGCGCCCTGGACTCGGAGAGCGAGGTCCTCGTCCAGGAGGCGCTGTGGCGGCTGATGGACGGGCGGACGGCGCTGGTGGTGGCGCACCGGCTGAGCACGGTCGCCGGGATGGACCGGCTGGTCGTCCTGGACCGCGGGCGCATCATCGAGCAGGGCACCCACCAGGAACTGCTCACGGAGGAGGGCGCCTACGCCAAGCTGTGGCAGCACCAGTCCGGAGGCTTCCTGGACGACACCGCCGAACGGGCCGACCTGCACTGAACCCGGCCGCCCGGCCGCCCGGTCGGTCAGGCCGTCCCGGTGGGCTGCGTCACCGCGATCGACACGTCGGTGCCGGGCACCTCGCGGCCGTCCTCGGTGAGGAAGCCGACGTGGACGGCGTGGCCGGTCGAGCGCGTCCGCCGGCGCGCGGAGGGGCCGGACGGGCGCGGCCGGTGGCGGTCGCCCCACTGCTGCAGCGAGGCCATGACGAGGTCGAGCTCCCGCCCGGCCTCGGTCAGGTGGTAGCTCTGCCGCTGCCGGCTGCCCGGCTCCTGGTACGTGCGGGTGCACAGCACCCCGGCCTCGACGAGCAGCTTGAGGCGGGCGCTGAGGAGGTTGGGCGCGATCCCGAGCGACGTCTGGATCTCGGCGAAGCGGTGCCTCCCGGCGAAGACCTCGCGCAGCACCAGCAGGGACCAGCGCTCACCGAGGATCTGCAGGCTCCGCTCGATGGAGCAGGCCGGCTGGTCCTCCTGGGGGCCCGACACGTGCCGTCCGGTCGTCACCGCGGCTCACCTCCTGCCCGATGCGGCGGAAGGACAGTCTACACCTAGGTTTCCTCCTGCTACTCAGCCCCGGGCGGGGGGCCCGGAGCGGCCGGGGGACGCGTCACGGCCGTTGTCGGAGGCGATGGCTACGGTGGTCGCATGCCCGATTCCGAAGACGTCCGCCGCATCGCCCTCTCGCTCCCCGAGACGGTGGAGAAGGAGGCCTGGAGCATGCCCACGTTCCGGGTCGCCGGGAAGATGTACCTCACGCTGCCCGACGACGAGACGTCCTTCGCCGTGCGCTGCCCCATGCACGAGCGGGGCGAGCTGATCGCGGCCGAGCCGGGGAAGTTCTGGGTGCCGCCGCACGAGGCCGGATCGAACTGGGTGCGGGTGCGGCTCGCCGCCCTGGACGACGTCGACGAGCTCCGGGACATCGTCGCCGACTCCTGGCGGCAGGCCGCGCCGCCGCGGCTCACCGAGACGGCGGGCCCGGCCGGGGGAGCCGGCGCGTGACGACCCCGACCCCGCCCCCGACACCGCCGCTCAAGGCCGACTTCACCTTCACCGGCCGGATCGAGCGGGCCGCCACCGAGGCCGCCCGCGCCGAGGCGCACGGCGCGGACGGCGTGCTGGTCAACGAGATGCGGCACGACGCCTTCCTCCAGCTGGCCCTCGCCGCGGGCGCCACCCGGCGGGCCGACCTGGTCAGCGGCGTGGCGATCGCCTTCGCCCGCAACCCGATGACGGTGGCCACGGCCGCGTACGACGTCCAGCGGCTCTCCGGCGGGCGGATGACCGTCGGCCTCGGCTCCCAGGTCAAGCCGCACATCACCCACCGCTACGGCATGCCCTGGTCGCGGCCCGCCGCCCGCATGAAGGAGTTCGCGGGCGCGCTGCGCGCCATCTGGCACAGCTGGCAGACCGGCGAACGGCTGCGCTTCCGCGGCGAGTTCTACACCCACACGCTGATGACGCCGATGTTCGACCCGGGCCCCCTGCCGTCCGGGCCGCCCCGCATCTGGCTCGCCGGCGTCGGCCCCCTGATGACCGCCGTCGCGGGCGAGGTCGCCGACGGGCTGATCTGCCACGCCCTCACCTCCGCGGACTACCTGCGGCAGGTGACCCTCCCGGCCGTGCACGAGGCCAGGGAGTCCTCCGAGCACGCGGGGCAGCCCTTCGACGTGGTGGGCAACGCCCTGGTCGCGACCGGCCGTACGCAGGAGGAGTACGCCGCGGCCCTCACCGCCACCCGCGAGAGGATCGCGTTCTACGCCTCGACGCCCGCCTACCGCGCCGTGCTCGACCTCCACGGCTGGGGCGAACTCCACGACGAGCTGCACCGGCTGTCCGTGCGCGGCCGCTGGGCCGAGATGGGCCGGCTGGTCGACGACGACGTCCTGGACGCCTTCGCCCTCCACGGTGAACCGCGGGAGGTCGGCCGGGCCGTGCGCGACCGCTTCGCGGGCCTGTGCACACGCGTCACCGTCTCCCTCTCCCACGACGCCGACGACACCCTCGCGCTCGACGTGCTGGCCGGGGTGCGGGACTGACGGGCCACCGGGCCCTGACCAGGCCCGCACGATGATCGGCGGGACCCTACATCCATCCGGCCCCCGGCGCCTAACTTACGGAAGCTTCACATCCGCGAACGCCGCCGTGCGGCAATGTGTCCCCATGAGATCGCGCCCGTACGTACTGATGTCCGTGGCCTCCTCGCTGGACGGATGCCTGGACGACACGAGCACGACCCGGCTGCTGCTCTCCAACGAGGAGGACTTCGACCGGATCGACGAGGTCCGCTCCGGGGTGGACGCCATCCTCGTCGGGGCCAACACCATACGTTCCGACGACCCGCGGCTGCTGGTGTGCTCCGCAGAGCGCCGCGAACGGCGCGTCCGCGCCGGGCTCCCGCCGACCCCGGTGAAGGTCACCGTCACGGAGAGCGGGAAACTCGATCCCGGCGCCCGGTTTTTCACCACCGGGGAGTGCGAGAAGGTCGTCTACACCACGTCCTGCGCGAGCGACTGCCTCCGCGAACGCCTGGGGGACGTCTGCTCCGTCGTCGACGCCGGCGACCCGCTGGACGTCCGGCTCCTGCTCGCCGACCTCGCCGGGCGCGGCGTCGAGCGCCTCATGGTGGAGGGCGGGGGAGTCGTCCACACCATGTTCCTCAGCGCCGGACTCGTCGACGAACTCCACCTGGTGTACGCGCCGTTCTTCGTCGGCCAGGCCGACGCCCCGCGCATGGTGCACCCCGCGGTCTTCCCGCAGGGCCCCCAGCACCGGATGACGCTCGCGGAGACCCGGCAGATCGGCGACGTGGTGCTGCTGCGCTACCTGCCGCGTCAGGACGCCTGACCGCCCGGGACGGGCGGGGCGCGTTCGGGGTGCCAGACCCTCCGAGGCCCCCGGACCGGCGACGCGGTAGGACGCCCGATCGCCGGCGGGCACGGGCCGCGGAGGGGCCGTGAGCGGGACCTGATGTCCTGCGGCTCTGCTGAACCGGGGCTGCTCTCCAGGGTCCGGAGCCCAGGCGCGATGCGACGCGCCGCTCCTCGCGCGTCAGGCCGAGGTCCCCGGCAGCGCGTGACGTCGGCGGGAGCCCGAACGCGCCGGGTCAGGAGGTGCGGCCGCCCGCGGCCGAGGGTCCGGAGGGGCGGGTGCTCTTGGCGCTCGCCCGGCGCTCACGATGCCCGCGGCCGAACGATCACACCGGCGGCGCCGCCGCGATGGCCCCGAGACCGTCGGTGTCCCCGACCGGCGGCGGCGGGGACCGCAGCCTGCGGTGCCCTCGAAAGCCACTGCACTCGGGGGCCCGTCGGCCGGCTGATACCCGTGGCCCGCAGGTCCCGGGCGGCGGCTGACGTCGGCGGGAAGCGTGAACGGGCCGAGTCGGGGCGTCCGGCCGCCGGCGGGCAGGAGTCCCGGACAGGCCGCGAGGGGACCGACGCCCCGCGGCGCGGCGCCGTGCCGGTCCACGGCCGCAGGCGCGGGCCCGTGGCCCCGGCGGGGGAGGACCTCGCCGGGGCCACGGATGTGCCGGGTCAGGAGGTGCGGCCGCCCGCGGCGGAGGAGACCAGCACGCGGGTCTCCTCCGCCGCCGCGCCCGCCGCCGCGAGGCCCCCGGCGGACCCGGAGCGCGGGGCCGGGCGGTGGCGCCACAGCCAGAGCACGTCACGGCCGAACGACCACACCAGCGAGCCCAGCGCGAGCACCGTCAGGGCGGCCGAGACCCCCGCGGGCAGGAGCCCCGAGCAGGCGGCGAGCAGGACGACGCCCTGCAGTGCCGCAACGGTCTTGCGGGCGAAGCTCGGCGGGAGCGGGGCGTTGAGCCACGGCAGCACCCACGCCGCCGCCACGAAGGCGTAGCGCATGGCGCCGATCACCAGTACCCACGGGCCCAGCGTCAGGGCGAGCCGCGCGCTCAGCACCAGGATCAGGAAGGCGTCGACCTCCATGTCGAAGCGCGCGCCCAGGGCGGACGAGGTGCCCGTGCGCCGTGCGACCTTGCCGTCCACCGCGTCGAGGGCCAGCGCCACCGCGGTCAGCCCGGTCAGCAGCGGCGCGCCGTGCGCGACGCCTCCCGCCACCATGGCCGTCACGCCGCCGACGAGCACCGCGCGGGCCAGGGTGACGTGGTCGGCCGGGCCCAGCGAGCGGCGACCCGCCCGGCGCAGGCCCGCCGCCAGCAGTGCGCAGGTGCCCGCCGCGTAGACGGTCCCGGTCAGCCAGCCCACGGTGTCCAGGCCCACGGTGGCCCACAGCGCGGCGAGCAGCGCCAGCTGGGCTGCTGCCGCCCCGGCCTGCTCACGCCCCGCGGTGCCCCCACGGAACTCGGATCCAACGGTCATCACGGTCATGAGACGTCCCCGCTTGTCGCCTGTGCGGCACAGCCGCGTACGGTACGGGCCCGGCACCACCCGGATGGCGGGTGCCTGTTGCCCGCCATGGAGTACGGAGGAAATCGGTGGAGCGTTCGGCGCGTGCGTTCTGGCTTCGAGAACCCGGCGAGGGCGAGGTCAGAGAGGTCCCCCTGGCGGAACCCGGTCCGGGGGAGGTCCTGGTGCGCACCCTGTACTCCGGGGTGAGCCGCGGCACCGAGACCCTGGTCTTCCGGGGCGGGGTGCCCGTGAGCCAGCACCAGACGATGCGGGCGCCGTTCCAGGACGGCGAGTTCCCGGGGCCGGTGAAGTACGGCTACCTCAACGTGGGCGTGGTCGAACAGGGGCCGCCCGAGCTGCTCGGCCGCACCGTCTTCTGCCTCTACCCGCACCAGACCCGGTACGTCGTGCCGGCCACCGCCGTGACGCCCGTGCCCGACGACGTCCCCGCGGGACGGGCGGTGCTGGCGGGCACCGTCGAGACCGCGGTCAACGCGGTCTGGGACGCGGGCCCGCAGATCGGCGACCGGATCGCCGTGGTCGGCGCCGGCATGGTCGGCTCCAGCGTCGCCGCCGTCCTCGCGGGCGTCCCGGGGGCACGGGTGCAGCTCGTCGACGTCGACCCCTCCCGCGCCGCCGTCGCCGAGGCGCTCGGCGTCGGCTTCGCCCACCCCGACGCGGCCGAGGGCGGCTGCGACCTGGTCGTCCACGCCAGCGCCACCGAGGCGGGGCTCGGCCGCGCCCTGGAACTGCTGGAGCCGGAGGGCACCGTCGTCGAGCTGAGCTGGTACGGCGACCGGCGGGTCAGCCTGCCGCTGGGCGAGGCCTTCCACTCCCGCCGCCTGGTCGTGCGCAGCAGCCAGGTCGGCACCGTCTCACCCTCGCGCCGCACCCGGCGCACCTACGCGGACCGGATGGCACTGGCCCTGCGCCTGCTCGCCGACCCGGTCTACGACGCCCTCGTCACCGGCGAGAGCGACTTCGAGGAACTGCCCCTGCTGATGAAGGAGATCGCAGGCGGTGAACGTTCCGTGCTCTGTCACCGTATTGCCTACCGTCCCGGTTAGGCCTTTGGGGAAGGTTGTCCTCGCGTGTTCAGTATCACCGTCCGCGACCACGTCATGGTCGCCCACAGCTTCCGCGGCGAGGTCTTCGGACCCGCGCAGCGGTTGCACGGCGCCACGTTCCTGGTGGACGCGACGTTCCGCCGCCAGGAGCTCGACGCCGACAACATCGTCGTCGACATCGGCCTGGCGACCCAGGAACTGGGCGCGGTGCTCGCCGCGCTCAACTACCGCAACCTCGACGACGATCCGGACTTCGCCGGGATCAACACCTCCACCGAGTTCCTGGCGAAGGTCATCGCCGACCGGCTCGCCGACCGCGTGGCCGCGGGCAAGCTCGGCGAGGGCGCCCACGGTCTGACCGGCATCTCCGTCACGCTGCACGAGTCGCACGTCGCCTGGGCGAGCTACGAGCGTTCCCTGTGAGCACGCCCGCGCGCACGGCCGCCCCCGCTCCGGCGGGGGCGGCCCCCGCGTACGTCGTCCTCCCGGGCGACGTCGACGACGCCACCGCGCCCAGCGGCGGCAACGTCTACGACCGCCGCCTGAGCCAGACCCTCGCGGCGGCGGGCCGTCCGCTGCGGGAACTCCCCGTGCGGGGCACGTGGCCCCGTCCGGACACCGCCGCCCGCCAGGCCCTGGCCGAGGCGCTCGCATCGGTGCCGGACGGCGCCGTCGTCCTGCTCGACGGACTCGTGGCCTGCGGCGTCCCGGAGATCGTCGTCCCGCAGACGCGCCGGCTGCGCACCGCCGTCCTGGTGCACCTGCCCCTGGCCGACGAGACCGGCCTCGACCCCGCCGCGGCCCGCGCACTCGACGCCCTGGAGCGCGAGACCCTGCGGGCCGCCGCCGCGGTCGTCGCCACCAGCCCCTGGGCCGCCCGGCGCATCGCCGAGCGGCACGCGCTGCCCGCCGGCCGGGTCCACGTCGTCACCCCCGGCACCGATCCCGCGCCGCTCGCGCCCGGCACGCAGGAGGGCACCCGGCTGCTGTGCGTCGCCTCGCTGACCCCGCGCAAGGGCCACGACCTGCTGGCCGGGGCGCTCGTCGCCGTCGCCGACCTGATCTGGACCTGCCGCTGCGTGGGCCCGCTCGGCCGCGACCCCGAACACCTCGCACGCGTAACCGCGCTGATCGGCCGGCACGGCCTCGACGACCGCGTGCACCTCACCGGCCCGCTCACTGGCGAACCCCTCGCGGCCGAGTACGCCGCCGCCGACCTGCTCGTCCTGCCGTCCCGCGCCGAGACCTTCGGCATGGTCGTCACCGAGGCCCTGATGCGCGGCACACCCGTACTGGCCACCGCCACCGGGGGAGTGCCCGACGCCCTCGGCCTGGCACCGGACGGCACACCGCCCGGCCTCCTCGTCCCCCCGGACGACACCACCGAACTCGCCGCGGCGCTCCGCCGCTGGCTCGACGACGCCGACCTGCGCGGCCGGCTGCGCACGGCGGCCCGCCGGCGGCGCGAGACGCTGCACGGCTGGGAGCACGCCGCGCGGCACATGGACGCGGTACTGGAACTGCTGCGGGAGGGAACCCGATGACCACGTCCGACACCGCCCCCTTCACACCGCACTGGCTCGCGCTGCGCGAGGACGCCGACGCCGCGGCCCGCGCCGCGGACCTGCTCGGCCCGCTCCGCGAGCACCTCGCGGGAGCGTCCCGCGGCACCGGCACCGGCACCGGCACCGGCCCGCTCGTCGTCCGCGACCTCGGCTGCGGCACCGGCTCCATGGGCCGCTGGCTCAGCGGACGACTGCCCGGACCGCAGCACTGGATCCTGCACGACCACGACCCCGCCCTGCTCGACCTGGCCGCGGCGAGCCTTTCCGGCCTCACCGCGGGCGGCGGTCCCGTCACCGCCGAGACGCGCGAGGGCGACCTCACCCGGCTCACCCCCGCGGACCTCGCCGGGACCTCGCTGGTCACCGCGTCCGCGCTGCTGGACCTGCTCACCGCCGCCGAGATCGACGCCCTCGCCGCCACCTGCACCGCCGCAGGAGTGCCCGTGCTCTTCGGTCTCTCGGTGGTCGGCGAGGTCGAACTCAGGCCCGCCGACCCGCTCGACGCGGAGATCACCGCCGCCTTCAACGCGCACCAGCGGCGCACGGCCGGCGGCCGCGCACTACTGGGCCCCGACGCCCTCGACGCAGCCGGCCGGGCGTTCACCCGGTACGGCGCCACCGTCACGACCCGTCCCAGCCCGTGGCGGCTCGGCGCGGACCGGTCCGCGCTCACCGCCGAGTGGCTGCGCGGCTGGGTGGGCGCCGCCGTCGAGCAGGAACCCGGCCTGGCCGCCTTCGCGGAGCCCTACCTGCGCCGACGGCTCGTAGACTGCGCGGCCGGGCGGCTGACCGCCGTCGTCGGCCACGGCGACCTGCTCGCCCTGCCCGGAGGTGACGCCCGGTGAGGCAACGACTGTGGGCCTGGCTGCGGCTGCTGATCGGCGCGGGCATCCTCGCCGCCCTCGTGTGGCGGCTCGGCACCGGCGCGTTCGTCGACGGCCTGCGGGTTGTCGACGGCCCCGCCGTCCTTGCCGCCCTCGTGATCGGCCTGTTCACCACCGTCACGAGCGCCTGGCGCTGGTGCCTGGTCGCCCGCCGGCTCGGCCTGCGGCTCCCGATGGCCCGGGCCGTGTCCGACTACTACCGGGCGCTGCTGCTCAACGCGGTGCTCCCGGCCGGCGTCCTCGGCGACGTCGACCGGGCGGTCCGCCACGGCAGGCACTCCGGCGACGTCGGCCGCGGCGTGCGCGCCGTCGTCCTGGAACGGGTGGGCGGGCAGGTCGTCGTCCTCGCGCTCGGCGCGGCCGTCCTGCTCACCCGACCCGCCCTGGTCACGGCCATCGCCGGGGACCTCGTGCCGGCTCGGGCCGCCGCGGAGGTCACGGCCGGCGTGCTCCTGGCCGTCGTGGTGCTCGGCGGATGGCTGCTGTGGCGGCGCGGCGCCAGGGGCCGGCGGGCCCTGGCCACCGGGCTGGCCGACGTCCGCAGCGGACTGCTCGCCCGCGGCACCTGGCCGGGCGTGGTCGCGCTGTCCGCGGCGGGATTCGCCGGCCACATCGCCCTGTTCGTGGTCGCGGCCCGCGTCGCGGGCTCGTCGGCACCGGTCACCACGCTCGTGCCGCCGCTCGTCCTGGCCTTGCTCGTGATGGGACTGCCCGTCAACATCGGCGGCTGGGGCCCGCGTGAGGCCGCCGCGACGCTCGCCTTCGGCGCGGCCGGGCTGGGCGCCACGCAGGGCCTCGCGACCGCCGTCGTCTACGGGGTGCTCACCCTCGTCTCCAGCCTCCCCGGGATCGCCGTGCTCGCCCACCCCGGCCTGCGCGCGCTCGCCGCCCGCGTTCAGCCTGCGGAGGACGGCGCCGTGCCGTCCCCCAGGGCGCGGACGAATCGGAGCCCGGGGCGGCCTTCCAGCTCGACCGTGCCGGCCGACACGAACCCCGTACGGGTCAGCACCGTGCGGGAGCCCGCGTTGTCCAGCGTGGTGACCGCCCACAACGTCGTCAGCCCGTACTCCCCGGCCGCCAGGGCGCACACCTCGTGAACCGCGGCCGTGGCGAGCCCCCGCCCGGCCGCGCTCTCGGCGATCCGGTACCCCAGCTCCGCCGACCCGTCCGTCACGTCCACCACGTTGACCCGGCCCAGCACCTCGTCGTCCGCGCCGACCAGCACGTGGAAGTGGCAGGACCCGGCGTCCTGCTCGGCGAGCAGCGCCTGGTGCCGCGCGTCGAAGTACGCGAAGTAGTCGTCGCCCCGGTCCGGTATCGACGCGGCGAAGTACGCGCGGTTCGCCCGCTCGAACTCCAGGAGCGCGGTGGCGTGGTCGGCACGGAGACGTTCCAGGCGAGGCATGGGTCGATGTTAGGGCCTGACGCGGCGGCGGCATGTCGGAGCACCCGGCGTCGGCCGCCGGTCCGCGGGTGCCGCTGAGCCCTGTCGCACAGTCCCCCGGGCCTTCGGCCGGGGGTACCCGCGGGCACCAGCCGGTGCCCGGCAGCGGGAGGACGCAGGCCGGTGCTCGGCCTTCCTTGCCCCTCGGCCTTCGGCGGAGGTGCTGCGTCGGCTGCTGGTTGCCGTGCTCGCGCACCCCGGAAGGCTGCACGTGGCCCCGGCCCGGGTGCCCCGGAGCCGCAGGGCCGGGCCGTCGGTCCCGGGGACCGTGGCCCGCCCGCGCGCCCGGCGCGAGCTGTGACGGACCGGCACCCGGCGGCGGCCCGCAGGGCGGGCGCTGGAGCCGGCGCCCGGACGCCTTCCCGCGTTGCCCGGAAGCCTGATCGGCGGTCAGGCGCCGCCGGTGCGCCGCGGGACGGCCCCGCACCGCGACGACCCGGCGGCAGCCCGCGGGGCACCCGTGGCACGTGGTCAGGTGGCCGGCGAGGCGGCGGCGTCGGGGCGGGCGTGGCGGCCCGGGCGGGGGCTCTCGACGCGCAGGGCGTCCTTGTCGGAGACGAAAAGCGCGGCGACCGCCGAGATCAGGGCCAGGCCCGTGCAGAGCACGAAGCCGGCGTGGTACGCGCCCAGGTTGGCCGTCGTGGTGCCGCCCGCCGTCACGGTGGTGGTGCCGACCGCCGTGAGGAGCGTGGCGATGAGCGCGGTCCCGAAGGCACCGCCCAGCTGCCGCTGCATGTTGAACACGGTCGCCGCCCGCCCCGTCGAGGGAGGGGGGATCGTGGCGAAGGCGGCGTTCTGCGCCGACATCATCACGTGCCCGATGCAGTAGCCCAGGACGAACAGCACCCCGCGCAGCACCCACGGCGAGGTGGCCGTCGTGAACCCGGTCATCACCGCCACGCACACGCCCATGCCGGCCGAACCGCCCACCATGAGCCACCGCGGCCCGATCCGCCGGTACAGCCGCGGGGCGATCTGCGCGGCGGCCATCACGCCCACGGCCTCCGGCCAGGTGGCCAGGCCGCTCTCGAAGGCGTTGAAGCCCAGCGCCTCCTGGAGGAACATCGGGTAGAGCCACACCGTGCCGAGGAAGACCGCGCTGAGCGGGAACATCACGACGGTGTTCGCGCGGAACAGCCGGTCCCGGAAGAGCTCCAGGTCCAGCATCGGCATCGTGATCCGCCGTTCCACCAGCACCATCGCGCCCAGCGCCGCGAGCCCCACGAGCAGCGGCACGAGGATGCCCGCGGTGCCCCAGCCGTCCTTGGCGCCGTTGGTCAGCGCGTACAGCGTCAGCGACAGCCCGCCGCCGGCCAGGAGGAAGCCGACGAGGTCGAAGCGGCCGGGCCGCTCCAGCCGGTAGTCCGGCAGGAAGAGCAGACCGAAGACCACGGCCGCGGCGCCGACCGGCAGGTTGACCAGGAAGACCCAGTGCCAGGACACGGCGTCGCACAGCCAGCCGCCCAGCACCGGGCCCACGGCCGGGGCGATCGCGGTGGGCACCATCAGCGCGCGCTGCGCCTTGATCCGTTCCGCGGGCGGGTACGCCCGGAACAGCATGGTCTGGCCGACCGGGACCAGCAGACCGCCGCCGGCGCCCTGCAGGATCCGGTAGAGGGTGAGCTGTTCGAGGCTGGTCGACATCGCGCACAGCGCCGATGCCGCGGTGAAGGCGACCAGCGCGGCGAGGAACACCCTGCGGGTGCCGTACCGGTCGGACAGCCAGCCGGCGACGGGGATGAAGACCGCCAGGCTGACCAGGTAGCCGATGTTGACGCCGCCCAGCCCGGAGGCCGGCACGCCGAAGTCCTCACCGATGGCCGGTACGGCGACGTTGACGATGGTGGTGTCCATGATCGCCATGAACAGCGCGGCGACGAACACCACGGCGACCGCGGTGGTCGGCGGAATCCTGCGTGCCAAAAGGAAGCTCCTCGCTCGGGGGCGCCTCCTGCGCGGCGGACCGCGTCCGGACGACACCGGTCACGGCTTCCAGATAAGCCCGGTCCCCGGCGTGGCGCACGCCGGAGTCACCCGGGTGCGTGTACCCGCCGGTCACCGGGGCTCAGCGGCCGGTCCAGCGGGGCGGGCGCCGGTCCAGGAACGCCGCGACGCCCTCGTGCCGGTCCTCGGAGGCCATCACGGTGCGGGTCGCCTCCTCCGTGGCCCGCCAGCCGGGTCCGTCGGAGCCGGACAGCCATGCGTCCATCGCCACCAGGCTCGCCTGGACCGCGACCGGTGCGTTCTCGCAGACGCGCGCGGCGAGTTCGAGCGCGCCCGCGAGCGCCCCGCCCTCCGCGGTGACCCGGTTGACCAGCCCGGCGGCGTGCGCCCGCGCGGCGTCGACGGGGTCGCCGGTCAGCACCATCTCCCTGGCCAGGTTGACGGGCAGCGCGCGCGGGCCGCGGAACAGCCCCGCACACGTGGGCACCAGGCCGAGCCGGACCTCCGGCAGCCCGAAACGGGCGGTCGCCGCGGCCACCACCAGGTCGCAGGCGAGGACCAGTTCCATCCCACCGCCCAAGGCGGCGCCCTCGACGGCGGCGACCAGCGGCTTGCGCCGGTGACGGCGGATCAGCCCGTACTCGCCGCCGCGCTCGGTGACGTAGTCGCCGATGGCGTTCAGATCGCTGCCCGCACTGAAGACCCCGCCGGAACCGGTGAGCACCCCGGCCCACAGCTCCGGGTCGTCCTCCAGGGTGTTGAACGCCGCGTCGAGCGCCTCGGCCAGGTGCCGGTCCACGGCGTTGCGCTTGTGCGCACGGCACATCCGGACCACCAGGACGCGGCCGTGCCGCTCCGTCCGCACCAACGGCTCCACGGGCGGCTCGGGCTGGGCCATGGCGGGCACCTCCGGTCGGTGGTCGGCGGGGAGTCCCCGGGATCAGGTGACGATATCCCCGGGGCGGCGGTCGCCGGTGGACCGGGGCGGCCGCGCACGGCACGATGGCCAGGGGCTTTACGAGGAGGGCGCCTTGGAGACGACGCGGGACGGACCGACCGGTGAGACGCCGCGCTGGCTCGAGCTGGCGGAGGTGGACAACATCCGCGACCTCGGCGGTCTCCCGGTGCGGGGCGGGGGCACGACCCGGCGCGGTGTGGTGTTCCGGGCCAGCACCCTCCAGGAGGCCACGGCCGACGACGTCGAACTGCTGCTCGGCCGCTACGGGCTGCGTACCGTGCTCGACCTGCGCGGCCCGGACGAGGCGGCCCGCGAGGGGCACGGCCTGCTCGCGGACGCCGCGGTGCGCCGGATGAACCTGCCGGTCAGCCGGGTACGCGCGCTGGTCACCGACGCCGTCCCGGCGACGACCGCGGACGACGGCGACGCGACCGGCTTCTACCTCGGACTGCTCGACGGCAGCGGGGAGTCGCTGGTCGCCGCGGCACGCGTCGTCGCCGACACCGACCAGCACGCCGTCGTCTTCCACTGCGCCGTCGGCAAGGACCGCACCGGTGTCCTCGCGGCCCTCCTGCTCGACGCGGTGGGCGTGCCCGCCCCCGCCATCGCCGCCGACTACGCGCTCACCGCACAGCGCGTCGTCCGCATCCGCGCCCGCCTGGCCCGCTTCCCGTCCTACCGTGACCTGCCCGCCGTGGAGCACGCCTTCATGGCCTCGGAACCGCGCGTCATGCACCGCTTCCTGGACGTCCTGCGCACCGGGCACGGCGGTGCGGGCCCCTGGCTGCGCGACCGCGGCCTGACGGCGGCGGAACTCACCCGTCTGAAGGAAGTCCTGGTCACACCGGCCCCGCACTGACCGCTGCCGTTCGTGCGGGCGCGCCCCGTTCCGGGGTGCCGCGGTGTGGGTCCGGTGGGGGCCGAGCGCGGTCGTGCCCTCGGGTACGGCCTATGCCCGGGGCGTGCCGTCCCAGCGCCACGACGTGGGACGAGGGTGTCCGGGCAGGTCGGCGCGTCCGGTGGCCCACAAGAGGGTGGACCAGGAATCCGTGGACGACGGCGCGTGCGGAAACAGCCGGGCGAGCACCCGGGAGCACAGATCGGCAGGCGGGCTCCATACGAGATCGAGCCCCTGTGCCAGGTCGTGCGTGTGCACAAGCGTCTCCACGATCCCCATCGCGGCGAACCCCTCGGGGTCCGAGACGCCGAAGACGTGGTGAGCGCGGGTCTGCGGTGGCGTCGTGCGCACCATGGCTACCAGCAGCGCCCCGCTCGCTTCCAGGACCTGGAGCAGACCGGCGGGCCCCGCCGCGCGGTTCGCGTGAATGGCGTTCGCCGGGCCGCCGGGCCGCCGGCTCTCCCATACGAAGGGCACCTCGCCGTCCAAGGGCGGTGTCCTGGGGCCCAGTTGTGCCGCGTAGGCGAAGAGGTCGTCGCTGAGGTGCTCGACGGTCTCCCAGCAGTCCCATTCCAGCGAACCGGCCTTGCCCTCCCAAGCAGCCGGGGGCGCCTCGCGGAGGACCGCCACCGCGAGCTGCACGGCGAGGTCGAGGTCGTCCGCGGTGACGGGTGACCGGGAGGGGCCGGCATCGGCTGATCGGGACATGGCAGGAGCGTACCGCGGCCGAAAGGCCCCTCCCATGGGTCACCGGCCCCGCGGCCTGAGCCGGTCAGGGGAGTCCGCGCCGCATGCCGGGGCGGGGTCAGGCGGTGGGCCAGAGCGTGACGTGGATGGCGGGGCGGAAGCGGGACGGGGTGATGCCGGTGCCGGGGGCGCCCATGATGCGGGTGGCGACGGCGGTGTGGAGGAAGTGGAGGAAGACGTCGGTCGCGGGGGAGCGGAAGCCGGGGGGCAGGACGGTGGCGTACCAGGTGGCGTCCGCCGGGGTGGCCGGGGTGTCGAGGAGGCGCAGCTCGTCGCGCCGCAGGCGCGGGGTGACCAGGTGCGCCACCGCGGGGGCCACGCCCGCGCCCTCCGCGGCGGCGTCCCAGGCCGCGGTCTGGTGCGGGAAGACCCGGACGCGGGGTTCCGGCACCCGCAGCCTGCGCAGCAGGCGGCCCGTGTCGGCGCCGGGGTCGGTGCCGGAGGCGTCGACCAGCCACGTCCAGCGGGACGGCGGTCCCGCCGGCCGGGGTGCCCGGGGTCCGGTCACCGCGACCAGCAGGGCCCGGAAGACGGGCTCGCCGATCAGCCCCCCGCCGCGCACCGCACCCAGGTCGGGGCCGAGTGCCACGTCGGCCAGGCGGTGCTCCACCAGCGCCCGCATCTCGCTCGTGGTGGCGGCGCCGAAGGACGTGTCGATGCGGCGGCCCGTCCGCTCGGCGAAGGCCTCCGTCAGTGACGGCAGCACGAACTCCGCGAGCGTGCCCGCGGCCACCACACGCAGTTCGTCGGGACCGCCCTGCGCCGCCCGCACGGCGGCCTCCGCGTCCGCGCTCAGCGCGACCATGCGCGAGGCGACCGGGAGCAGCCGCGCGCCCGCGGGGGTGAGCCGCATCCCGCCGCCCGGCGCCCGCCGGATCAAGGGGTCGCCGAAGTGCGCGCGCAGCGCGCTGAGCGACTGCGACACGGCGGACTCGCTCACGTTCAGCGTCCGCGCCGCGGCGGTGACCGAACCGAGCCGGGCCACCAGCACGAAGGTGCTGAGCTGTGTCACGGTCACCCTTCGATTTTCTCCCTTTCGCCCTGATAAGTGAAGCCTTATCGGCCCATTGCACCGGCGCCGCGGCGAGGCGCAGCATCACCGCACAGGGGGAACGCCCGGACCAGGAGGGCGCCATGCAGGTTCCGGCCACGTTCCAGTACGCGCGGGCGACCGGCGTCGAGCACGCCATCGAACTGCTCACCCGGTACGGGCCCGAGGCCCGCGTGGTGGCGGGCGGGCACAGCCTGCTGCCGATGATGAAGCTGCGGCTCGCCCAGCCGGAGGCGCTGATCGACATCAACGGCCTCGACGAGCTGACCCGCATCCGGGTGGACGGCGGTGAACTGGCCGTCGGCGCCATGGTCCGCCACGCCGACCTGCTGGCCTCGGCCGTGGTCGGCGAGCACTTCCCCGTCCTGCGCGACGCGGAGCGGATGATCGCCGACCCGCTCGTGCGCAACCGCGGCACGGTCGGCGGCTCGCTGTGCCAGGCCGATCCGTCCGAGGACCTGTCCGCCGCGTTCTGCGCGCTGCGCGCGACCCTCGTCGCCCAGGGGCCGGACGGCCGGCGGGCCGTGCCGGTGCGGGAGTTCTTCCTCGGCCCGTACGAGACCGTCCTCGGCGAGGCGGAGCTGCTGCTGGAGATCAGGGTGCCGATCCGCTCGCACGCCAGCGCCTACCGCAAGGTGGAGCGCCGTGCCGGTGACTGGGCGGTCGCCGCCGCGGCCGCGGTCCTGGAACTGTCGGCGGGCGTGGTCACCGAGGCGGGCATCGGGCTGACCGCCGTCGGCGCGCCCCGGTTCGTCGCCGAGGAGGCCGAGCGGTACCTGCGCGGGGGACCGCCGGGCGAGGAGCGGTTCACCGAGGCCGGCCGGATCGCGGGGGAGGAGTGCCGCCCCTCCGCCGACCAGCGCGGCCCTGTCGACTACAAGCGGCACCTCGCCGCCGAGCTCACCGTGCGGGCGCTGCGCGCCGCGGCCGCCCGCGCCCTCGGGCAGGAGGCCTGACATGCAGATCACGGTCACCGTGAACGGCGAGCGGTACACCCGGGACGTCGAACCCCGGCTGCTGCTCGTGCACTTCCTCCGCGACGAGCTGGGCCTCACCGGCACCCACTGGGGCTGCGACACCTCCAACTGCGGGGTCTGCGCCGTCTGGCTGGACGGCGCGCCCGTCAAGTCCTGCACGGTGCTGGCGGTGATGGCCGACGGCCACGAGGTCCGCACCGTCGAGGGCCTGGCCGACGGGGCGGAACTCGACCCCGTCCAGCAGGGGTTCGTCGCCTGCCACGGACTGCAGTGCGGCTTCTGCACCCCCGGCATGATGATGACCGCCCGCTGGCTGCTCGACCACGACCCCGACCCCTCCGAGGAGGACATCCGGGAGGCCATCTCCGGCCAGATGTGCCGCTGCACCGGCTACGAGAACATCGTGCGCGCCATCCGCTGGGCCGCCGAGCAGGGCCGCACCGCGCGACCCGCCGAAGGGACGGCGCAGGAGGCCTCCGGCCGTGAGGAGGTGCGGACATGACCACCACCGGGGAGCGGCCGGTCGGCTTCGGGCGGATGACCCGCAAGGAGGACGCCCGCTTCGTCCGCGGCCACGGCACCTACGTCGACGACGTACGGCTGCCCGGCATGCTCCACGGCGCCGTCCTGCGCAGCCCGCTGGCGCACGCGCGGATCGTGTCCGTCGACACCTCCGCCGCCGAGGCGCACCCGAAGGTCAAGGCCGTGATCACCGGACGGACCCTGGCCGGTCTGGGACTTGCCTGGATGCCGACCCTTTCGTACGACACCCAGGCGGTGCTCGCCACCGACAAGGTGCGCTTCCAGGGGCAGGAGGTCGCCTTCGTCGTCGCCGAGGACCGCTACGCGGCCCGCGACGCCCTCGAGCTGATCGACGTCGAGTACGACCCGCTGCCGCCCGTCGTCGACGCCCGCAGGGCGCTCGACCCCGACGCGCCGCTGATCCGCGACGACAAGGAGGGCCAGACCGACAACCACGTCTTCGACTGGTCCGCGGGCGACAAGGAGCGCACCGACGAGGTGTTCGCCCGCGCCGACCTCGTCGTCACGCAGGACATGCTCTACCCCCGGGTGCACCCCGCACCGCTGGAGACCTGCGGCACCGTCGCCGACATGGACGCCGTCACCGGCAAGCTCACCGTGTGGTCCACCACGCAGGCCCCGCACGCGCACCGCACCCTGTACGCCATGGTGTCCGGCATCCCCGAGCACAAGATCCGGATCATCTCCCCGGACATCGGCGGCGGCTTCGGCAACAAGGTCGGCATCTACCCCGGATACGTGTGCGCGGTCGTCGGCTCCCTCGTCACCGGAAAGCCCGTCAAGTGGATGGAGGACCGCTCGGAGAACCTGATGAGCACCTCCTTCGCCCGCGATTACCACATGCACGGGGAGATGGCGGCGACCGCGGACGGGCGGATCCTGGGCCTGCGCGTGAAGGTCGTCGCCGACCACGGCGCCTTCAACGCCACCGCCCAGCCCACCCACTTCCCCGCCGGCTTCTTCGGCGTCTTCACCGGCTCGTACGACATCGAGGCGGCGCACTGCGAGGTCACCGGCGTCTACACCAACAAGGCGCCGGGCGGCGTCGCCTACGCCTGCTCCTTCCGCGTCACCGAGGCCGTCTACCTCGTGGAGCGCATGGTCGACGTGCTCGCCGCCGAACTCGGCACCGACCCCGCCGAACTGCGGATGCGCAACCTGCTGCGGCCCGAGCAGTTCCCGTACCGGAACAAGACCGGCTGGGAGTACGACTCCGGTGACTACCCACGGGCCCTGCGGCTCGCGATGGACCTCGCGCACTACGACGACCTGCGCCGCGAGCAGGCCGAGAGGCGCGGGCGCGGCGAACTCATGGGCATCGGCGTCAGCTTCTTCACCGAGGCCGTCGGCGCCGGCCCGCGGCGGCACATGGACATCCTGGGCCTCGGCATGGCCGACGGCGCGGAACTACGCGTCCACCCCACCGGCAAGGCCGTGCTGCGGATCTCCGTGCAGACCCAGGGGCAGGGCCACGAGACGACGTTCGCGCAGATCGTCGCCGAGGAACTGGGCATCCCGCCCGAGGACGTCGAGGTGGTGCACGGCGACACCGACCAGACGCCGTTCGGGCTCGGCACCTACGGTTCCCGCTCCACCCCCGTGTCCGGCGCGGCCGCCGCGCTGGTCGCCCGCAAGGTCCGCGAGCGGGCCCGGCTGGTCGCCTCGGCGATGCTCGAGGTCAGCCCGGACGACCTGGAGTGGACCAAGGGCCGCTGGTTCGTCACCGGCGACCCCGACCAGGGCCGCACGATGGCCGAGATCGCGCTCGCCGCGCACTCCAGCCTCGAACTGCCCGAAGGCGTGGAGGGACACCTGGACGCGACCTGCGTCTACAACCCGCCCAACCTCACCTTCCCCTTCGGCGCCTACATCTGCGTCGCCGACGTCGACGCCGGCACCGGGCAGGTCAAGGTGCGGCGCTTCATCGCGGTGGACGACTGCGGCAACCGCATCAACCCCATGATCGTCGAGGGGCAGGTGCACGGCGGCCTGGCCGACGGGCTCGGCATGGCGCTCATGCAGGTGATCGCCTTCGACGAGGACGGCAACTGCCTCGGCGGGTCCTTCATGGACTACCTGCTGCCCACCTCCGTCGAATGCCCCTCCTGGGAGCTCGGCGAGACCGTCACCCCGTCGCCGCACCACCCGATCGGCGCCAAGGGCGTCGGGGAGTCCGCCACCGTGGGTTCGCCCGCCGCCGTCGTCAACGCCGTCGTCGACGCCCTGCGACCGCTCGGGGTACGCCACATCGACATGCCCCTGACCCCGGCGGCGGTCTGGCGGGCCGCACGGGGACGGCCGTTCCGCAGCGACCTGGCGATCACCTGAGGCCCCCGATGACGAGCACGGAACTACTCAACCGCGCGGACCAACTGCGGCACGGCCGCACCCCGTTCGTCCTCGCCACGGTCGTCCGCGCGCAGCGCCCCACCAGCGCCAAGCCCGGCGACAGCGCGCTGGTGCTGCCCGACGGCACCGTGGAGGGCTTCGTCGGCGGCGTCTGCGCCGAGTCGACCGTGCAACTGCAGGGGTTGCGCCTGCTGGAGACCGGGGAGTCGGTGCTGCTGCGGATCACCCCCGGCGGCGCGGAGGGCGCGACCGAGCGTGGGGCGGACGGGGGCGGGGCGGAAGGCGAGGGCCTGGTCACCGTCGCCAACCCGTGCCAGTCCGGCGGGACCCTCGACATCTTCCTGGAGGCCCATCTGCCGCCCCTGCTGGTGCACGTGCTGGGCCATGCGCCGATCGCCCGCTCCCTGCTCGACGTCGGCCGGGCCCTCGGCTACGACGCCAGGCCCGCGGAACCCGGGACCCCGCTGCCCGTCGACCTGGACGCCGTCGTGATCGCCTCGCACGGCCGTGACGAGGAGGCCTCGCTGGCCGCGGCGGTGCGCGCGGGGGTCCCGTACGTCGGGCTCGTCGCCAGCCCCCGGCGCGGTGCCGCCGTCCTCTCCGGGCTCGGGCTGACGCCGCAGGAGCGGGCCCGCGTCCACACCCCGGCGGGGCTGGACATCGGGGCCCGGACCCCGGCGGAGATCGCCGTGTCGGTGTACGCCGAGGTCATCGCGGTACGACCGCGCCCCGCCGCCCGCCCCGCCGCCCGCCCTGGCGGCCACCCCGGCGCGGACGAGCCCGTGGCGTCCCCGCGGCCCGACGCGGAGGCCGTGGACCCGGTGTGCGGCATGACCGTCGCCGTCACGCCCGGCACCGTCGCGGTGACGGGGCAGGGCGGCGGCGCCGTCTACTTCTGCGGCCCCGGCTGCCGGCACGCCTACACCGACGACCCCACCCGCTACGCGCATGCCTCCTGACCCCGATGCCCTCGTCCCCGACGTCCCCGCCCTGCGCGCCCGGCTCGACGCCGCCGACTACCTCGCCGACGACGCGCTCGCCACGGCCCTGCTGCTCGCCGTCCGCATGCGCCAGCCGATCCTGCTCGAGGGCGAACCGGGCGTCGGCAAGACCGAGGCGGCCCGCGCCCTGGCCACCGTCCTCGACACCCCGCTGATCCGCCTCCAGTGCTACGAGGGGCTGTCCGCCGCGGAGGCGCTGTACGAGTGGAACTACCCGCGCCAGCTGCTCGCGATCCGGCTCGCCGAGTCCCGGGGCGAACCCCTGCGCGACGCCGACCTGTTCACCGAGGACTTCCTGATGCCGCGGCCCCTGCTCGCCGCCATCACCCATCCGGGGCCGCGGCCGGCGGTCCTGCTGATCGACGAGGTGGACCGCGCCGACGACGAGTTCGAGGCCTTTCTGCTGGAGCTGCTGGCCGACGCCGCCGTCACCGTCCCCGAGCTCGGCACGCGTACCGCCACGCTGCCGCCCGTCGCCGTCCTGACCTCCAACCGCACCCGTGACCTGCACGACGCGCTGAAGCGGCGCTGCCTCTACCACTGGATCGAGTACCCGGACACGGAGCGCGTCGCCGCCGTCATCCGGCGCCGCGTCCCCGGCGCGGGGGAGTGGCTGGCCTCCCGCGTGGCCGGCGCGGTGGACCGGCTGCGCGCCGACCACCGGCTCACCAAGCCGCCCGGCATCGCCGAGGCCGTCGACTGGGCGGCCGCGCTGCGTGCGCTGGGTCTCACCTCGTTTGACGCGGACGCGGCCGACCGCACCCTCGGCGCGGTCCTCAAGTACGCCGAGGACCTCGCCGCGGTCCGCGCCGGGGGTCTCGCGCACCTGGTGGACAGCGATGCATGAGTCCGGAGGCGACGCAAGTAATGCGAGGGTCGAGACGGCTCCGGTACCAGGCCTGGCGGAGGTGGTGGCCGCGCTCGGCGAGGCCCTGCGGCGGGCGGGGATACCGGTGGGACCGGACAGGGCCGCGCGGTTCGCGCGGGCGGTGACCGTGCTGGCTCCTGTGACGATGCCGCAGTTGCGGCACTGCGCCCTGGCCACGCTGGTGGCGGACCCGGAGCAGATCCCGGCGTTCGACGCCGTGTTCCGGAAGGTGTTCGGCGGTGAGGGTCCCGGGCACCCGGTCGCACGGGGGCAGCGGGGCGACCTGGCGCGGTCGCCCGCCGGGGCCGGCCGTGCCGCCCCACGGCGTGGTGCCGGGCGGCCCGCGGAGGACACCCCGGGGCGGGCGCGCGAGGTCGGGGCACCGACCACGGCCAGCCCAGCCGACCGGCTCGCCACCCGGGACTTCGCGGAGCTGACCGAGGGCGAGCTCGCCCTCCTGGCCCGGGCGATGCGCGCGATCGTGCTGAACACCCCGCTCCGTCCGTCCCGCAGGCGCCGGCCCGCGCACCACGGAGGCCGCATCGACCTGCGCCGCACCCTCGCCGCCGGGCGCCGCACGGGCGGGTACCCGCTGCGGCTGCGCCGCTTCGTGCCGCGGCCCCGCCGCCGCGGCCTGGTCGTCCTCTGCGACATCTCGGGGTCGATGGAGCCGTACGCCCGGGCGATGCTGCAGCTGCTCTACTGCGCGTCGCGCGGCGCGCGGGCCGAGGTCTTCACGTTCGCCACCCGGCTCACCCGGCTGACCCCCGTCCTGCGGCGGCCCGGCCTGCCCTCCGACGCGCTGGCGCGCGCCGGGCGTACGGCGCCGGACTGGTCGGGGGGCACGCGGATCGCGGCGTGCCTGGGGGAGTTCAACGAACGGTACGGACGCCGCGGCATGGCCCGCGGCGCCGTCGTGGTGATCGTCTCGGACGGCTGGGACACCGGCGACCCCGCCGTCCTCGCCCGGCACATGGCGGCGCTCGCCCGGGTGGCCTTCCGTGTCGTGTGGGTCAACCCTCGTACCGCCAGCCCCCGTTACCGTCCGCTCGTGGGCGGTATGGCCGCGGCGCTGCCGTACTGCGACGCCGTGGTCAGCGCCCATGACCTGGCGGCCCTGGGCGACTTCGCCGCCGCGCTGTCCGCGCCGGGGCGTCGTCGCGGCGCGGGGCAGGCCTGACGCAGGGCTGTGCACGGGTGCCGGTGCCGGTGCCGGGCGGTGGGACTCAACCGCCCAGCACCTTGGCCTCCTTCTCCGGGGCGAGGCCCACGGTGGGCCGGTCGGGGCGCTGGGGTGCCGTGCCGCCCAGCGAGCGCAACCACTCCCAGGTGTCGGCGACGGTCTCGGCGACGGGGCGGCAGCGCAATCCGGTGGCGAGGGCGCGGGAGACGTCGGCGGTGTGGAGCGTGTCGTAGAGCTCGCCCGGGGGGAGCCAGACCGGCAGTTCGGTCCAGGGCTCGATGCCCGCGGCCAGGACCGTCTCCGGGTCCGTCCAGCGCAGTTCGGCGTCGGAGCCGGTCACCGCGGCGCAGGCGGCCAGGAGTTCGCCGGTGGTGGTGTGCCCGGGCGGGCTGACGAGGTTGTAGGCGCCGCCGAGGCCGGATTCCGCGGCGTCCAGGATCCATGCGGCGAGGTCGCGGGCGTCGACGTACTGCAGGGGGAGGTCGCGGGGGCCGGGGGCGAGGACGGGGCCGCCGCGGGCGATGCGGGTGAGCCACCAGGGGAGGCGGCCGATGTTCTCGTAGGGGCCGAGGATGAGGCCGGCGCGGGCCAGCAGGGCGTGGTCGCCGAAGGACTCGGTCGCGGCGCGTTCGCCGCCGCGCTTGGCGCGTGCGTAGTCGACGTCGGGTCCGTCGCCGGGGGAGGCGTCCACGACGGGTCCGTCCTCGTCGAGTCCGGCGGGGGCGGGGTAGGTGTAGACGGAGCGGCTGGAGACGTAGGCGTACGTCCGGGCGCGGCCGGCCAGGAGGCGGGCGGTGTCCCGTACGGCGGCCGGTGCGCCGGACCAGGTGTCGACGACGGCGTCCCACTCGCCGTGCGCGAGGGCGGCGAGGCCGCCTTCGGTGCCGCGTTCCCCGAGCAGCACGGTGGCGCCGGGCGGTGCTAGGTGCCGGCCGCGGTGGAACACCGTGACCTCCCAGCCCCGCTCGAGCGCGTCCTCGACGACGGCGCGTCCCACGAATTCGGTTCCACCCAGGGTCAGCAGCTTCATACCGGCCACTGTGCCCGGCGGTGCGGCCGGGCGTCAGCGATCACGCTGTGGGCGCAATCGTGCGGCGAGGGCGGTGAGCATGAGGTCGACGGCGGTGCCGAAGGAGCTGCCGGCCATCAGGTGCAGGTGGCCGCGGATGGCGGACAGTGCGGGGAAGACCTGTGGGTCGACCGTCGCGGAGCGGTACTCCCGGGTCCAGGCGCGCCGGTCGGCCTCGCGCTGTTCGCGCGGCAGCGCGAGGTGGGCGGCGTCGAGGGCGGCGTCGAGGGCGGCGTGGCCGAGATGCTCGCGCTGCCCGGCGGGATCGTCCTGGCCGGCCTGGTGATGGCCGCCTGCGCCAAGTACCTGCGACGCTCTCCCTACTTCGCGACCGGCCGCGGCACGGACGCGGACGTCCTGACCCTGCCGATGGACCGTACGACCGTCTGACGCACTGCCCGAAGCCTGCCCCCCCCCGCGACCCCTGCCCCTGGAGCGCACTCCATGTCCCACCCGCACGCCGACCTCGTGCTCACCGGCGGCCCGGTGCACACCGTCGACCCCGTCCTCGGCCGGGCCACCTCGGTGGCCGTGCGCGACGGCCGCATCGCCGCCGTCGGCCACGGCGAGGTACGGGAGCTGATCGGGCCCGGCACCGAGGTCGTGGACCTGGCCGGGAAGATGCTGCTGCCCGGTTTCCAGGACGCCCACGTCCACCCGCTCGGCGCCGGCATCGAGCTGGGCCAGTGCCATCTCGCGGAGGCCCACGAGGCGCGGGAGTACCTGCGGCTCGTCCGCGCGTACGCGGACGGGCATCCCGGCGCCGAGTGGATCACCGGCGGTGGCTGGTCGCTGGACGCCTTCCCCGGCGGCACCCCCACCGCCGCGCTCCTGGACGGCGTCGTCGCCGACCGTCCGGTCTTCCTGCCCAACCGGGACCACCACGGGGCCTGGGTCAACTCCCGCGCCCTGGAACTCGCCGGGATCACCCGGGACACCCCCGACCCCGCGGACGGCCGCATCGAGCGCGACGCCGACGGCAACCCCACCGGGATGCTCCAGGAGGGCGCCCTCCACCTCGTCGGCCGGCTCCTGCCGCCGGTCACCCCGGGCGAGCGGACCGCCGCGCTGCTGCGTGCCCAGCGCGTGCTGCACTCCCTGGGTGTCACCGCCTGGCAGGACGCCATCGTCGGCGACTACGCGAACATGACCGACCCGGTGTCCGCCTACCATGCCCTGATCGCCGACGGGGTGCTCACCGCGCGCGTCGTCGGTGCCCTGTGGTGGGACCGGGCCCGCGGCGCCGAGCAGATCCCCGAACTCGTAGAACGGCGGGCCGCCGTGAGCCGGGGCCGCTTCCGCGCCACCAGCGTCAAGATCATGCAGGACGGCATCGCGGAGAACGGTACGGCGGCGCTGCTCGGCCCCTACCTCACCGCCTGCGGTTGCGCCTCCGTCAACAGCGGCATCAGCTTCGTGGACCCCGCGGCGCTGGCGAAGCACGTCACCGACCTGGACGCCCTCAGCTTCCAGGTGCACTTCCACGCCCTCGGCGACCGCGCCGTCCGTGAGGCGCTGGACGCGGTGGCGGCGGCCCGCTCGGCCAACGGCTTCCGTGACACCCGGCACCACCTCGCCCATCTGCAGGTCGTCCATCCGGACGACGTCGCCCGCTTCCGCGCTCTGGGCGCCACAGCGAACGTCCAGGCACTGTGGGCCGCCCACGAGCCCCAGATGGACGAGCTCACCCTGCCGTTCCTCGGCCCCGAACGGGCCGCCTGGCAGTACCCGTTCGGCGATCTGCTCCGCTCCGGCGCGACGCTCGCCGCCGGCAGCGACTGGCCGGTCAGCAGCCCCGACCCGTTCCAGGCCCTGCACGTCGCGGTCAACCGCCGCACCCCGGACGCCCCGGACGGCACCCCCGTCTTCCTGCCGGAGCAGCGCGTCGACCTGGCCGCCGCCATCGCCGCCTACACCGCGGGGAGCGCGTACGTGAACCACCTCGACGACACCGGCACGGTCACCCCGGGCAAGCTGGCCGACCTCGTCGTCCTCGACCGCGACCCCTTCGCCGGGCCGCCCGCGGAGATCGCCGCGACACGGGTGCTGCAGACCTTCGTGGGCGGTCAGCGGGTCTACGCGGCGCCGGACGCGTAGGCGCCCCGGCCGGTCAGTCCTCTTCGGGGCGGTCGGGGCGGACGGCGATGTGGTCGGGTTCGAGTTCGAGCATGACGCGGTTGCGGATGTCGAGGGCGTGGGTGTAGTCGCGGGGGAGTTGGAGGCGGCCGGAGCGGTCGACGGTGGCGTATTCGCTGGCGTGGACGGTGGTGCGGCCTTCGTCGTCGACGCTGGTGCGGCGGACGACTTCGGA
>NZ_JBIATA010000033.1:0-107560 GCF_042891295.1 Streptomyces sp. NPDC001902
TCCGCATTCGTCAGGTCTCCACGGCCAACCATGCTGAACAGCGTCAATCCACACGCATGATCACGTCAGGAGATCCGAGAAACAGCACCTAGTCCAGCGGGTCCAGCGTGAGGGAGGCCTGTTGCGGGTTGGCGTCGTCGACCAGCGACTCGTGGTTGCCCACGTCGTCGAAGGCGAAGGCGTACGCCTTGCCGTCGGCCATCCGAGCGTGGATCTCCCGGGCGTACTGGTTCGTCACGGAGTCCTGGTAGAAGCCGGCCGCGCCCGTGTCCGGCTGGGCGGGGTTGGTGAGCAGGGTGGTGCGGTTGAAACCGGCGCACAGCGTGCGCGAAATCGGGCCGCGCACGAGGTCGTTCGGTGCGTCGAGCAGCTTGTGGCAACCGAACACGCTGTCCGCGTCGGGCTTCTGGAACGAGGTGACGACGGTCCCGGAGGCGTCGGTGAAGTTCATGACGCCGCCGGAGACCCGTCCGTGGTACTTCGTAGCGGGCCGGTCGGCGAAGGGGGTCACCGTGAGCGTCGCGGTGGAGTACTTCTGCCAGACGCGGTTGACGTAGTCGTCCATCACGGTGCGCGGGAGCGCGCCCGTCTCGATCCCGTGGCCGGGGGAGAGGGCGCGGAGCACGGTGCCGTCGGCGCGGGTCTGGACGAGGTTCGCCCAGCCGCCCGTCCGGCCACGGAGGGCGGCGAAGAAGCCGTTCCAGCCGCCCCGCACGAGGTGCCCGGTGGTGACGGTGCTGCCGTCGGCGCGCTGGAGTCCGACGGCGTACGGGGCGGAGAACATGTCCACCTGCGTGCTGTTGATCCACAGCCCGGAGTCGTTCAGCGTGTACTCGGACCAGTTGAAGAGGATGTCCCGGTTGGGGTCGGACGGGTTCTGCACCGCGGGCTGCACCAGGCCCCCGGTGGTCAGCCGGAAGTCCAGTTTCCGGCCGTAGGAGAAGTAGACCCGGCCGGAGAACTTGGGGAGCCGGATGGTGACGGACCTGCCGTCGGCGGGTCCGGCGATCGAGGCGTCGGGCGCCGGGGTCGGCGGGTTTCCCCCGGCCGGCCAGGGGTGGAAGGTGCCGTTGGCGTCGGCCCAGCCCTGGCGGCCGGTGGCGAGCTCGGTGCCCAGGTCGTAGAGGTACACGGGCTCGTTGCGCCCGGAGTTGTTGGTGATCGTCAGCGGGATGGTGGCGGGGACGGCGGCCTCGGCGCGGGGGGACGTGGTGCCGAGGACGGTGAGGCCGACCGTCATCAGCAGCGCGGCCGGCAGGGCCGCGAGGGGCTTGCGTCGGATGTGCATGCGCTTCCTCCTTGTGTGGGGGCGGAGGGACGCCACGAGGGGCGAAATGGTGCTGAGAGCGCTCTCAAGCGTCGAGGCGTGAGGCGAACATGTCAATCCATGCGTCAGGGTTGTTGAGCACCCCGTGCGGTCGGGCCCCCGGTGGTGCCGTCTCAGCCCGCGTGCCGCAGCCACCCGTACGCGACCGGCTGCGGCACGTTCCACTCCGCGGCCCGCACCGCGGGGACCGGGACGGAGCCCGCCCCGAGGCGGCACCGCAGCGCGGCGGAGTTGTCGGGGCGGACGCGCAGGAAGACCTCGGCCAGGCCGGTCAGCCGGGCCCGGGCGGCCAACCCGGCGACCGGACGCCGTCCGACTCCGCGGCCGCCGGCGGCGGGCCGCGACGATGAGGCGGGCCGGTTCGACCTCGTCCTCCTCGGCGTCGAGCCGGAGTTCGCCGGTCACGGCGAACTCCCGCCCGTCGCGGAGCAGGTGAGCCTCCACGTCCTCCGCGTCCTGCTCGCGGTGGTGCTCCGCAGGCGCCCCCTCCGCGGGCGTGGCCGGCTCCCCTCAGGTCGCGGGCTGCGGGCTGGGGCCCGGAGGCGGGAGCGGTCCGGGTTCGGGTCCGGGGCCCGGCGGCGTGGGGTCCGGGGGCACGGGGTCCGGCCCGGGCGGCGCGGGCGTGGGCGGCAGCGGGTCCGGGCCGCCCGGCGGCACGGGACCGGGCGCCGGACCGGGCTCCGGGCCCAGGGGGCCGGGCGACGGGGTGGGGTTCGGGGGCACCGGATCGTTGGGGGGCGTGGCGTTCGTCGTCATGCGTTCCTCCCGGTTCGGGCCGTTTCGGCTGAGGGGCGCGTACCCGGGAGTCCGCCGCTCACGCGGCCCCGTCGCAGGGACCGTGGCCCCGACCGTCCGCCGGCCGTGCCCCCGGCAGCCTGCTGCGGGCGGCGGCCAGCGCGGCCTCCACGTCCGTGGTCCCCGTGGCGACGCACAGCGTGTACGCCACGTCCTCCACCCGGCTGCGCGCCTCGGATCCGCCGTCGTCGGCGTTCGCCGCCCGCAGCGTCTCGTACTGCTCGACCAGCATGTGCAGAACCACGGGATGGGCCATCAACATGATCGGGATCCCTCCGTCACGACACCGGGACATTCTCCGACTCCGCGACCGAGTACCCCTCATCCCTTCCGCCATTCGGGGTAAGGGACAGGCATGGGTGGGTGGTGGAGGGGGCGGTGATGGAGGGTTCGGGGCTCACGGAGCGCGAACGGCGTGCGCTGGCGGAGATCGAGGACCTGCTGCGCGACGACGACGTGCTGGAACGTCAGTTGCGCACGATGCGCTTGGACCCGGAGCCGGACCCACGCCCGGGCCCGGGGCCGGCTGACCTGTTGCGGCGGCCACGCGCCCTGCTGCTGGCGCTGCTGGCGATCGTGTGTTTCGGGCTGCTGATCGCCGCGACCGTCACGACGCTGCTGGCGGTCGTCTGCGCCTTCGTGGTGACGTGGCTGGTCACCCTGTTCGTGGCGGTCCGCCTGCCGGGTCCGGCCCGTCGCGCGGGCGCCCGGCGTCGCCGCGGCCGTCGCCGCTGACCCGGCGCCGCCGCGTCCCACGGCCGTGTGGGCCCCCGGACGCCCCGGCCGGGGCGTCCGGGTCAGGGCGGGTGCCGCCCGCGGGTGGCACCACAGGGGACGCGATCGGGGCGGGGGGACCGCTCACCCGCTGCGGGCGGCACGGCGGCGCAGCGCGCGGCGCTCCTCCTCGGACGTGCCGCCCCAGATGCCGGGGGACTGCCCGGTACTGAGTGCCCACTCGAGGCAGTCGCCGACCACCGGACACCTCTCGCAGACCGCTTTGGCGCGGGCTTCCTGCCCCGCACCCGGGCCTGAGGAGCTGACCGGGAAGAACAGTTCCGGATCCTCGTCTGCGCAAGCGGCGCTTCGCCACCAGCCCATCGTTTCGACTCCTTCCGGAGGAAGCGTTCGGGGGTGCCACGGACATTGCCGTGCTGCGTCGCGTACCCGGTGTGGCGCAGCCGATGCCGCCCGATCCGGAGCCGATCCGGAGCCGATCGCGCGGAGGCTCACCGAGGCAGGCGGTCCCAGAACGAGCAGTGGTGCGCGGAGTACGCGTCGACGGGGTGGATTCCGCCTGGTCCGGGAGCCAACGACTGCACCGACCGCGCGACAGGTGACGAAGGGTGCAGGGCAGGCCAGAGCGGGGCGCCGGGGGTGTTCGGGTTGCCGGTGCGCGCGAAGTTCGTCCAGTAGTCGACCATCCGGTCGGACAGGGCGCGCTGGGCGTCGGTCAGCGGTCGCTCGGTGGGGAAGGCGGCGAACAGGAACGGCATCTCGAAGCCGTGCGCCGCGCCGTAGGGGAAGCCCGGGTTCGCCGGCAGACCGGCGAGGACGGGAGCGTCCGGATCGCTGAACTCGTAGCCGTAGAGCGGGAGGCCGGGGGCACGGGCGGCGATGGCCCGGCCGGCTGCCAGCGTGGTGCACGTGAGGGATCGATCGGTCAGCACCGCGGCCCAGGCCAGTGCGGGCGTGGGGTGTCCTGCTGCCGGGTACCGTGCCTCGACGGCGGGGGCTGCGGGCCCGAAGGCGTCCACCAGACGGGCGCGGTAGTCGTCCTCGGTGCGGATCGGGAACGCGGCGAGCGACAGGCCGACGAACATCCGCATCTCGTCGTGGTTGGTGCCCTGGACGACCGGCACGCGGTGGAAGCGTCCGGTCACCAACGCCTGGTCCGGCGCCACGGGCAGCAGCGGATTGCCGAAGGCGGGCCGGTTGAAGGACTGCATCAGCTGCGCGGTGGCCAGGCGATCCGCGCCCTGCCCGCGCAGGCACGCCAGCACCTCGTCTCCGCCACCCTCGGTGCAGCCCAGTTGCCGGGCGGCTTCCGCCCCGGCCGTCTGGACCTCGCGCTGTGGGGCGAACGGCTCGTACGCCGGTGTGCCGGGTCCCAGAGCGCCGCGTGGAAAGGTCATGTGGCAGGAGCCGCTCTGGAGCACGGCCCGCCGGAAGAGTCCGGCGGCCGCCGGCGAGGTGAGGTGCGCACAGATGCTGAGGGCGCCGGCGGACTCACCGAAGAGCGTGACGTTGCCCGGATCGCCGCCGAAGCGCTCCGCGTTCGCCCGCACCCAGCGCAGGGCGGCCTGCTGGTCCGCCAGGCCGAACGGCGGGGCGGAGCCCAATGCGGGGTGGCCGAAGTAGCCGAAGATCCCCAGCCGGTAGTTGACCGTCACGACGACCGTGTCACCCCGGACCGCCAGTTGTTCGGTGCCGTAGTCACTGCCGGAACCGCCCAGGAACGCACCGCCGTGCGTCCACACCAGCACGGGCCGCTTCCGCCCGGCCGGCTTCGGCGTCGGCATGGTGACGTTGAGGTAGAGGCAGTCCTCCGACCCGAGCACCGCGCCCGCACCTGGTGCCGGCATCTGCACACAGCGCTGAGCCGCCGCCGTCGCATCCCGGACACCTTGCCACGCGGCGGCGGGCACCGGGGCGCGCCAGCGCAGTGGTCCGGTCGGCGGGGCAGCGTAGGGAATGCCGTCGAAGGTGGCGTACGAGCCGTGTGACACACCGCGTACCAGGCCGTGGTCGGTCCGTACGACGGTACCGCCCGGCCCCGCGGAGTGCGCGGAACCGGGTGGTGCGCCGGTCGCCGGCACGGCGGTGCCCGCGAGTAGTGCCACCGCGCAGAGCAAGGGGAAGAGCACCGCACGGAGCCTGTCTCTTCGGCCTGGACGCGGTGCTGTCATGGTCGGGGACATGCGTATCCACCCTTCGTGGTCGGACGAGGTCGCATGAGGCCGGAACGAGGCCTGAGCGGTGGGGAAAACGGTGCGGACCGACGTGGCCGGTGATCAGTACGCTAGGACCTCCCGCGCGCTGGAGGTTCAAGAGCCTGTGACGCAAGACACGTGGAGCATCGGTGAACTCGCGGCCGGAACGGGGGTCCCGGTGAAGACCCTCCGCTACTACTCCGACAGCGGTCTGCTGCCCGTGGCCGGCCGTAGCGCCGGTGGTCATCGCCGCTACGGTCCTGAAGCGTGGGAACGGATCCGTCTCATCAGACGCTTACGGGCGCTGGACACTCCGATCGCCACCATCACGCAGGTGGTCACCGGTGAGCGCTCCCTCGGCGAACTGGTGGCGACCGAGCTCGAAGCGGTGCAGGAACGACTGACCGAACTGCGGTGGCGTCAGGCCACACTCAAGTCCCTGGACGAGGCCCCGAGCGAGGAACGGCTCCGGCGTCTGGAGATCCTCTCCCGTGTGCAGCGGCTCCCGCAGGCGCATCGCACCCTCACCGACCACTGGTATCGCGAGCTGTCCGCGGCCATGCCCAAGCGCCGGCTCGACATCATGATCGCCATGCTCTGCCCCGACCCCCCGCAGGACCCCGATCCCGCTACGGTCCTGGCCTACGCCGAGCTTCATCTGCTCATCTCCACACCCAGTTTCACCCGCTGGACCCAGGACCACGACGAGGAGATGAGGGACGGCCCGGCCTTCTACGCGGAGATCGACGATGCCGCCGCTGCGACGGCCGCCGCTTTGGCCCAGGGCCTGCGGCCCGGCGCCGGGGATGCGGTGAACGCCTTCGTGTCCGCCCACGCGCGAGCCCGCCGGGAGTCGGACACCCCCGCCTTCCGCGCGTACCTGCACGGGCTGGTGTCGAGGTCGTCCGGCTTCGACCCCCGCCTGGAACGCTATTGGGCCCTGGTCGGCACCGTCACCGGCGGGCGGGTGCTGAACATGACGGTGGCCCACAGATGGCTGACCGAAGGGCTGTCGATCTCGATGGCCGACGGTGCACCTGCGGGGAGCCCGGTTCCGCGGACTCCCGTCCGTGCGCACCGAGTGGTTCCGGGCGAGACCGACCGCTGAAGCGCGCGTACGGCGGTCGGCGCGGCGAACGGCTTCCCCGTCCTGCCGTGGCGCGGCCGGCCGTCGCGTTTCCTACGATGGCGTCATGACGATCTCCGGGCCGGAGCAGCCACAGATACGCGTCCTGTACGACGAGTCCCGCCAGGACTGGCGGGAGCCGGCTCGCCCGCGCCCCGTGCGGCTCTACCTGTGGGAGCCGGCGCAACCCCCGGCCGCGTCCTCCCCGTTGGTCGTCGTGTCGCACGGCACCGGAGGTTCGGGCGGCGCCATGGAGTGGCTGGTGGATCCGTTGCGCGAGGCGGGTTTCCGGGTGCTGGCCCTCGACCACCACGGCAACAACTTCGTCGACGGCTACGAGCCGGAGGGCTTCCTCCACGTGTGGGAGCGGCCACGGGACGTCTCCTTCGCCCTCGACGTGCTCGCCCGGGAACAGCCGTTGGGGCCGGTCGGCGCGGCGGGCTTCTCCGTGGGCGCCCACACGGCGGTGGCGCTCGCCGGGGCGCGCCTCGACCCGGACGTCCTGCGGGCCGTGCTGTCGGGGGCCGTACCGGTGCCGGACATCCCCGAGTTCCCCGGTGTGCTCGAGGCGCACCGGAAGAAGTACCCGGACGACCCGTCGGCGCGGGGGGCGCTCGACGGAGCGGGGGCCGACCTGTCGGACGCGCGGGTGCGGGCGGTCTTCCAAGTGGCCCCGGGCGTCGGGGGATTCGTGACCCCGCGGAGCCTGGCGGCCGTGCGGGTGCCGGTGGGGATCCGCTGGGGTGGTGCCGACACGGTCAACCCGTACGACGTCGACACCAGGCCGTACGCGGAACACGTCCCCACGGCGAGCGTCCGCTGCGCCGGCCCCCACGTCCGCCATGACGACTTCTTCGCGCCGGAGCCCGCCGACCCGGACGTCCGCGTCCGGGTCGGCAGGGAGGCAGCCGACTTCTTCGTGCGGCACCTGCGCTGACCGTGTCCACGCGGTGTCCACGGTGGTGGCCGGAGCCGGGAGAGGGCCTCACCCACCGCCAGGCTCCGGCCCCCGGGCGGTGCGACCCCCCGCCTCCCGGACCGCGGGGAACGACGCCTGGAAGGCCAGCCGGCGGTCGGCGCCGGCGGCGATGTCGCCGAGGAGCCCGTCCAGCGCCAGGAACACCTCCCAGCGTTCGGCGCCGGTCGCCGCGGCCAGCCGGTCGACGACCAGGTCCTCGAGCTCCGTGACGCGTTTGCCCTTCCAGACCTTGTCGGCCACGCTCACCAGCAGGTCCTCCATGGTGACGGCCGCGTCCGTCCACGAACCGTGGGTCGCCGCGAAGCGCGCCAGGCGCGGCGGGACGCCCTGCGCCCGCAGCAGTGCACGCCCCGCCGTCTCGTGGGCGTTGCCCGGCCCGGACAACTCGGCGACGTGCAGTGCCTTGCCGATGTCGTGGGTGGCCGCGCCGAAGAGCACGGCCTCACGGTCGACGACCAGGGCGGGGCCGTACTGCCGGACCCAGTCGACCAGTTCACATGCCGCGTCGTGCACCAGCCGCAGATGGGCCGCGAGCCGCGACGGAGCCCCCACCTCGCGCAGCAGACGTGCCACCTCCGGCGGCAGCGGCCGCTCCCGTCCCCAGGTGAGGGCCCGGTCGAGGTCCGGCGTCCGCTCGGGACCCCCGACCTCGGCGGTGGCCCCGGCGGCGCGCAGCGCGGCGACGGCCGACTCGGCGTCCTCCTTCGGCGCGTTCCGCAGCACGACGAGAGGGGTCCCGCGGACGAGGGCCCGGCAGTGCTCCGCGCCCAGACCGGTCAGTCCGCCCAGCACGGCGACGACCTCCGCCGCCCGTGGCCCCACCTCCCTCAGCACGGCCGTCACCGGCACCTCGTCGCCCCCGGCCCCCATGTGCTGCGCCCCTGTCATGAGCCCTCCCCGTCGCTCCCGGCCGTCCCGCCGCGGACAGCGTGCCCGAAGCCCCGCCCGAGGGGAACTCCGCGTACCGTGCGCCCGCGCACGGCCCGGGCGCCGCCACTTCCCCGCCGCTTCCTGTGAGAATGCCCGCGACCGCTGCCCCGCCCCCGACCGCTGGAGGACGACGACGCATGGGTGGACACGCACACCCGGACGGCACCCCCGGCCCCGCGCCTGCGCAGGCGCCGCCGATCACCTGCGACGAGCCCGGTTCCTTCGCCCGCAGCGTCTTCCAGGAGCGGCACCCGGTGCTGGTCCGGCGCATCCTCGACGCCGTCCCGTACGGCCCGGAGCGCCGCCGGGACTTCGCGGTGCTGCTGGAGGAGTCGCGGTCCGGCACGGTCGCCCCGCTGCCGCGGGACGCGCCGGACCTGGCGGCGTGGGAGGAGTGGGGCGAGGGCCGTTTCGGGCGGCCGTGGGCCGAACTGCCGTTCCTGTGGTCGGAGTCGTACTTCTACCGCCGGCTGCTCGACCCCGCCGGTTACCTCGCCGCGGGGGCGTGGCACGGCGTGGACCTGTTCGCGCCGTTCAAGGACGCCGAGCTGGACGGTCCCGGCTTCGCCGCCGACCTCGCCGCCCTGGACGGGCTGCCCGGGCTCGCCCCCGCCGAGCGGGAACACGTGCTGCTCGCGGCCGCCGTGTGGGGCAACCAGGCGGACCTCGGCTTCACCATGGTGGCCGATGCCGCCGCCCCCGAGGCGTCCGGCACCCTGGTCGCCGACGAGTCGGAGCGGCTGTGGTCCCTGCTCGACGGCGGCACGGTCGTCGTGGTCACCGACAACAGCGCCCGTGAGGTCCTGGCCGACCTCGCCCTCGTCGACGGCCTTCTCGCGAGCGGACGCGCCGACGAGGTCCACCTGCTCGTCAAACCGCGCCCGTACTACGTCTCCGACGCCACCACCCAGGACGTCCTGTCCTGCCTGCGCCGGATGACGGCCGCCCCCGGCGAGGCCGCCCGCATCGGCGGGCGCCTGCTCGCGGCCCTGCGCGAAGGGCGGCTCACCCTGGCCGCGCACCCCTTCGCCTGCGCGCCGCTCGGCTACCGCGACATGCCGGACGACCTGCGGGAACGCTTCGCGGCCGCGCGGCTGACGGTGATGAAGGGCGACCTCAACTACCGGCGCCTGGTGGACGACCGGCTCTGGCCCCCGACGGTGCCGTTCGGGGACGTCACCGCCTACTTCCCGGGGCCGGTCGCCACCCTGCGCACGCTGAAGTCCGACACCGTCGCGGGGCTCACCCCCGGGACCGTGGCCCGGCTGGACGCCGCCGGCACCGCGTGGCGCACCAGCGGCACGCACGCCCTGATCCAGGTCACGGTCCCGGGGTGACGGCCTGCGCCGTCAGCGCGCCGCCGGTGCGGCCTGCCCGGAGGAGGCCAGCCCCGGCGGGGCCGCCGCCAGCGCGGAGCGGATCGCGTCGACCAGCGCCAGCGCCGCCTCCTCGGTGAGCTCGACGGCGACCCGGGCCGAGGGCCCCAGGGCCGGGTTGAGGAAGTCGATGTTGACGGTGTGCTCGTACGGCGCGTGCTGCGGGTGGTCGACGTAGACCATGGCCTCGGTCAGCCCGAAGTAGCCCTGGGCGCCCTTGCCGCTGCCGTCGATGCGGATCTTCTCGGTGAGGTACGTGCACATCAGAGGTGCTCCTTGAAGAAGGCCAGGACCTTCGACCAGCCGTCGACCGCCGCCTCGGTGCGGTAGCTCGGCCGGTTCACGGCGAAGAAGGCGTGGCCGGCGTTCTCGTAGGTGTGGAACTCGTACGGCTTGCCCTGCGCCTTGAGCTCGGCCTCCAGTTCGGCGACGTGCTCGGGGGAGGGGTAGCTGTCCTCCGCGCCGAACAGCCCCAGCAGCGGGCCGCGCAGGTCCTTCGTCAGGTGCACGATCGGCTCGACCTGGAGCGGGAAGCCCTCGGGCGGCGTGCCGGCGACGAAGGCCCCGTAGCAGTCGACGCCGGCCTGCACGTCCAGCGAGGCCAGGGCGAGGAACGCCTGGCGGCCACCGGAGCAGTAACCGATCACGCCGACCCTGCCGTTGGAGGACGGCAGGCCCCTCAGGTACTCGGCGGCGCCGGCGGCGTCCCCCAGGAACCGCTCGTCGCGCACGCCGCCTCGGGCGCGCGCCGCCGCGGCCGCGTCGTCCGGCGACGCGCCGGGCGCCTCACGGCTGTAGAGGTTCGGGCAGACGGCGGCGAAGCCCTCCGCCGCGAACCGCCGGGTGATCTCCTTGGTGGGGTCGTCGTAGCCGGGCATGTGGTGGATCACCACGACGCCGCCGTACGGACCGGGGGCCATGGGGCGGGCGGAGTACGCCTCGATGCGGTCGCCGCCGTGACCGGTGACGGTCACCGTCTCGGCGAGAAGTGCGTCATACATGTACGTCGGTCCTTCCGGGGGGACGGATGATCAGCACTCTATGCCGCATGCGCTTTCCCCTTGCCGCCGCCCCGCCCTGGACCCCGGCGGGAGCCGCTCCGTAGGGTCGCCGCATGAGACAACGGCCCGAGGGAGTCGGCGAGGAGGAGTTGGGCGAGGCGCTGCGCGCGTGGGGGATCGACGCCGCGTCATGGACCTACGAGCCCGTCGGCTTCGGCGACCACCACTGGACGGCGGCCGACGCCCGCGGCCGGCACTGGTTCGTCACCGTCGCCGACCTGACGCACAAGCAGCACTGCGGGGCGGACGCCGAGTCCGCCTTCGAGGGACTGAGCCGGGCCATGGACACCGCACTCGCCCTGCGGGAACGCGCGGGCCGGGAGTTCGTGGTCGCCCCGCTGCCCGCCGCCGGGGGCGGCACGGTACGCAGGATCGGCGCGCGGTACGGGGTCAGCGTCTTCCCCTACGTGGACGGCGTCGCCGGCGACTTCGGCGACCGTCTCGACGCGTGCGGACGCGGCGCCCTGCTGGACACCCTCGCCGTGCTCCACCGGACACCGCCCCCGGCCCCCGTCCCGCGCCCACGACTCGCGCTCCCCGGGCGGGCCGCCCTGGAAGCGGCGCTCGCCGGGTTGCGCGACCCCTGGCACGGGGGCCCGTACGGCGAGCGGGCGAGGGCCCTGACGAGCGAGCACGCCGGGGCGCTCCGGCGGCGGCTCGCGGAGTTCGACCGGCGTGCCGCCGCGCTCGAACGCGCGGGAGGGGAACACGTCGTCACCCATGGCGAGCCGCACCCCGGCAACGTGCTGCGGCAGGACGCGGGGCACGCGCTCGTCGACTGGGACACCGTCGGTCTCGCCCCGCCCGAGCGCGATCTGTGGCTGGTCGTCACCGGGCCCGAGGACCTCGACCGCTACCAGGACGCGGCCGGCCGCCGCCCCGACCCGGACGCCCTCGCCCTGTACGGGCTGCGCTGGCGACTGGAGGACGTCGCCTCCTTCCTCGGCGACTTCCGCTCCCCGCACCGCGCCACGCCCGACTCCGACCTGGCCTGGCGGTCCCTGGCCGCCACCGTGCGCGCCTTGGCATGAACACCCCTCAGCGGTCGAGCCGTTCCTCCCGGCTGATGACGGAGCGGGCCGCCGGAGCTCATCGCCGCGCCGGCCACACGGCTCACCGGTCGGTGGGGCGCAGTGCCTCGAGGACGCGGGTCGCCGTCTCGACGTCCTGCCCGGAGAGGGTGACCGTGACGCCGTCGTGCTCGAAGGTCATCTCGGGGGCCGAGGAGCGGGCCGCGCGCCAGGCGAGCCAGGCCAGGGCGAGGTTGGCCAGCCGGAAGCCGCTGTCGAGGGCGATCCGGATGCCTTCCAGGGTGCCGCCGACGCCGACGCCGACGCCGACGCCGCCGATGCGGCCTACCGCGGGCCCGCGACCCTGGAGGGCGACCTCGGCGTTGCGCCGCACATAGGAGTCGTCCAGCAGCCAGGTGTGGAACGAGCGCAGCTCGTCCTCGGCGTCCCGCGCCTGCGTCGTGACGATGAGGTCCATCGGCACCGTTCCCCCTGGGTGAGCACCGCCGTGCCGTCACTCTGGCACAGTCGCACGCGGTGACGCAGGCATCCGCGCAAAGCGGTACGAGACGTACGGCGGCGTGCGCCACCCGTCGCTTGCCGTGGCCGGGCGGCGGGCGCAGGCTGGAAACATGGCTGCTCAGGGCGGGCCGACGCTCATCACGTCCGTCCAGCGGGCCTTCCGCCTGCTGGAAGCGGTGGGCGCACACGAGGGCGGCGTACCGGCGAAACAGCTGGCGCGCGAGACCGGGCTGCCGCTCGCGACCGCCTATCACCTGCTGCGGACCCTCACCCATGACGGCTACGTGCGCAAGCTCGCCGACGGCGGTTTCGCCCTCGGCGAGAAGCTCGAGGCCCTGCACGCCGCGAGCCGCCCGCAGATGCCGCTCAGCCGTATCCGGCCGGCACTGGCCGCGCTGCGCGACGACCTGTCCGCCGCCGCCTACCTGACCTTCTACGAGGACGGCGAGATCCGGGTGGCGGACATCGTCGACGGCCCCCGGACCCCGCGGGTCGACCTCTGGGTGGGCTTCGAGGAGGCGGGGCACGCCACCGCGCTCGGCAAGTGCGTGCTGCGCGAGCTGGATGAGGAGGCCCGCAACGACTACCTCGCCCGTCACCCGCTGGCCGACCTGACCCCGCGCACGATCACCCACCGCGCGGAGCTGCTGCGGTGCCTGGAGAGCGCTCCCGCCCCTCCCGCCGTCACGGACCTGGAGGAGTACGCCCTGGGGACGGTCTGCGTCGCGGTGCCCGTCTACAGCGGCAGCACGCTGGGCTCGCTCGGTGTGTCGCTGCGCGCGGACCGGGCCGCCGCACTCGAAGACGTGCGCACCAAGCTGCTCTCCACGGCGAGCCGGGTGACCCGGGGTCTGTCGCTCACTATCTGAAATTCCCGCCCTTGTGGTCGGGGTGCATACACCCATTAACTGGTGGAAACGGACATCGGCGGTGTGACGCCTCACACAGGCAGGGATTGCGGACCAACATGAGTCAAGCCCCGGACCAGCGGCATGGCGGCCGGCCGACCTGGCACGTCGCCGCGGGAGCGCCCTTTGCGATCATCTGCGGGGTGGCCCTCGTCGCCTTCGTCAGCGGCAGCGGTCCCGACTGGCTGCCTCTGCTCGCCGTAGGGCCGGCGCTCGCCGCCGCCGTAGGGGGCCCGTGGCGCGTCCTGCGGGTGGGCGTGCTCGCGGTGGCGCTGGCCGCGGTCCTCGGCGCCTACAAGGGCACGCACGGCGACAAGCTGGCCATCGTGGTGGCCGCGCTGGCCGCGGTCACCCTGGCGAGCGGGCTGGGAGCCGCGGTCCGGGGGCGCCGTGAGCGGGTGCTCGCGGCCGTCCGGTCGGTCGCCGAGGCGGCGCAGCACGCGCTGCTGCTGCCCGTGCCGGAGACCGTCGGCCCCTTCCAGGTGGCCGTGCGCTACAGCGCCGCTGCGGCGGAGGCCCGGATCGGCGGCGACCTGTACGCCCTGGTGCCCACCCCGTACGGGGTGCGGCTGATCGTGGGCGACGTCCGCGGCAAGGGGCTGCCGGCGGTGAGCACCGCCGCCCTGGTGCTGGGCGTGTTCCGCGAGGCCGCCTACGACGAGCCCGACCTGCTCGACGTCGTCGACCGCATCGAGCGCAGCCTGGCCCGCAACCTCGGCCCGGACGACTTCGTCACCGCCGTCGTCGTCGGGCACCCCCGCCCGGGCCGCATGGAGGTCGTCAACTGCGGTCACGCCCATCCGCTGCTGCTGCGCGGGGGCGACGTCCTGGCCGTCGAGTCCTCCGGCCACGTCCCGCCGCTGGGGCTGCGCGCCCTCGCCGGGGAGGAGCCGGTGCTCCAGGTGCTGCCCTTCTCCGAGGGCGACCAGCTGCTGCTGTACACCGACGGCGTCATCGAGGCCCGCGACCGCGGCCGCCGCTTCTACCCCCTGGACGAGCGCGTCACGCGCCACCTCACCGACGACCCCGCGCGCACCCTGGCCGCGCTCCACGACGACCTGCTGGACCACGTCGGGGGCAGGCTGCACGACGACGCCGCGCTGCTCCTGCTGCGCAGCACCTCCAGCGCCGCGTCCGTCACCGAGCTGCCCGTCCCCGTCGTGTCCGGCGGTGCGCACAGGGCCCAGGCCGGCTGAGCCTCCGGTCGCGGGAAGGCGCACGAGTGGCGCACTTTTTCGGCGATTTGCTGCACTTCAGGCGATATGCGATACGTGGAGGAGGGGCCTTTCACCGCTCGCCGAGGAAGTGCCATGACAGGAGCGCACGAGGACGTCGGGCGCGTGGTCACCGGTCGCTACCGGCTTCTGCGCCGGCTCGGCGTCGGCGGCATGGGACGGGTGTGGCTCGCCTACGACCAGGAGCTGGCCTGCGAGGTCGCCGTCAAGGAGATCGTCCTGCCGCCCGGAGTCCCCGAACGCGAGGTGAGCTCCCGCATCGCCCGGGCCCGCGGCGAGGCCCGGCACGCCGCCCGGCTGCGGAACCACCCCCACGTCGTCACCGTCCACGACATCGTGGAGGAGGACGGCCTCCCGTGGATCGTCATGGAGTTCGTCCCCGGCGCCATGGACCTGGAGGCGGTGGTGCGCGAGCGCGGGCCGCTGCCGCCCGCGGAGGTCGCCCGGATCGGGCTGGCCGTGCTCGACGCCCTCCTGGAGGGCCACCGGCTGGGCATCCTGCACCGCGACGTCAAACCGGCCAACATCCTGCTGACCCATCCCGGCTCGCGACCCTCCTACCCCACCGAGGGCGGCGGCCGGGTGATGCTCACCGACTACGGCATCGCCCTGGAGCCCAGCTCGGGCGAGACCCGCCTCACCGCGACCCTGGAGATCCTCGGCACCCCGCGCTTCATGGCCCCGGAGCGGGCCAACAACCGGCCGCCCACCGCGGCGGGCGACCTGTTCTCGCTCGGCGCCACCCTGTACTACGCGCTGGAGGGCACCGGGCCCTTCGACCGCGAGACCGCCCTCACCACCCTGAGCGCCCTGCTCTTCGAGCCGCCCGCCCCGCCACGCCGGGAGACCCGGCTGACACCCGTCCTCGTGGGACTGCTCGCCAAGGACCCCGCGGACCGGATGGGCGCGGAGGAGGCCGCCCGGCGGCTCTCCGCCGTCGCCGCCCAGCCGTACCACCTCCACCCGGCCCCTGCGGGGGAGCCGGCGGCCCCCGCCGAGAACCCACCGCCCGAGCGGTCCCCCGCACCGGAGCCGCCGCGCCCCCAGTCGTCGGCCGCCCCGACGACCGAACTCCCGCCGCCGGCCGAACTCCCGCCGCCGGCCGGGCAGGAGGAACACGAACGGTCCGGCCCGCCCCCGGGGCCGCTGCCGCCGAAGGGCGGCGAGGGCCCACCGCGGTCCGGTCCGCCCCGGCCACGGCGCCGGCGGGCCGGGCTCCTCGCCGCGGTGGTGCTGGTGGCGCTGGCCCTGGTGGGCGGCGGCATCTACCTGGCGCAATCCCCTTCCCCGGGCCCTGAGCACGCCACGCCGGCATCCGTGCAGTCGATCAAGGTCGGCGACTCCCCGCACGGAGTGGCGATGTCCCCGGACGGGGGCCGGGGTTACGTGGCCAACTACAGCTCGGGGTCGGTGTCGATGATCGACACCGAGCTGAACCGCACCGTGGGCGATCCCATCCCCGTGGGCCGCTTCCCGAAGGGGGTGGCGGTCTCACCGGACGGCCGCAAGGTCTACGTGACCAACAACTACGCGGGCTCGGTCTCGGTCATCGACACGTCGAGCAACCGCACGGTGGGCGCTGCGATCCCCGTGGGCTCCAGCCCGGAGGGGCTGGCGGTGTCGCCGGACGGGAGCCGGGTCTACGTGGCCAACGGGACGTCCGGTTCGGTGTCGGTGATCGACACCGCGGAGAACCGCACGGTCGGCGATCCCATCCCCGTCAGCCGCTTCCCGCGGGGGGTGGCGGTGTCCCCCGACGGGCGCAAGGTCTACGTGACCAGCTTCGGCCGCAACAGGAGCTCGGCCTCGGTGTCGGTGATCGACACCGAGAAGAACCGTACGGTGGGTGATCCCGTCCTCGTCGGCCGACGCCCCGAGGGGGTGGCGGTGTCGCCGGACGGGCGCCGGGTGTACGTGGCCAACGGGGGATCGGGTTCGGTGTCGGTGATCGACGCCGCGGAGAACCGTACGGTCGGCGATCCCATCCCCGTCGGCTCCAGCCCCGCGGGGATGGCGATGTCCCTGGACGGGCGGCACGTCTACGTGGCCGACGGGGGTTCCGGTTCGGTGTCGGTGATCGACACCGCCGAGAACCGCACGGTGGGCGGCGCGATCGCGGTGGGCTCCAGCCCTGAGGGGGTGGCGGTGTCGCCGGACGAGCGCCGCGTCTACGTGGCCGACGCGACCTCCGGTTCGGTGTCGGTGATCACCTTCTAGCGAACGTGCGGGTGGGCCGGCTCAACTCAAGGCGGGGTGCAGCCCGGCGGCTCCCAGACGGGGTTGCCGTCGCCGTCGTTGTGGTAACTCGTGCAGTCCTCGCTGGGCGCCAGGCGTGAGGTCTCCGTCGTGGCTCTCGTCGTCTGAGGCGCCGCCTGGGCGCTTGCCACGCCCACCGTTCCGGCGAGCAGCGCTGCGGCGCACGACGCTCCGACGAGGTGCCGGATTCGGCTGCCTTTCTCCCTGCCTATCGCCATGATTAGCCCCTTTTCGGTAGAAATGTCGCTCACGTATTCACCAGGGTGGGAGTTCGGTCGCGACGGTGTCAACGCCATCGACGGCGAACCGTCCCGATGTTGCAGAATCGGGAAGTTCGCCGGGTCGGGCCCTGCCGGGCCCGGGTCCGGTCAGCCGCCGTCGGCCCCGTCCGGTGTGGGCAGCGGCTGCTCGGCCCAGATGGTCTTGCCGCGGGCGTGGTAGCGCGTGCCCCACATGGAAGCGAGCTGCGAGACCAGGTAGAGCCCGCGTCCGCCCTCGTCCGTCTCCAGGGCGCGCCGGACGTGCGGGGAGGTGCTGCTGCCGTCGCCGACCTCGCAGATCAGCCGGCGGTCGCGGATCAGCCGCAGCCGCACCGGCGGTGAGCCGTAGCGGATCGCGTTCGTGACGAGCTCGCTGACCAGCAGCTCGGTGGTGAACTCCAGTTCCGCGAGGTCCCACTCGGCCAGTTTCCCGGTCACCAGCCCGCGCGCCCGCCCGACCGACTCCGGCGCGCCCGCCAGGTCCCAGGTGGCGTGGCGGTCCGGCGGCAGACGGTGCAGCCGTGCCACCAGGAGTGCCACGTCCTCCCCGGGATGCCCGCCCGGCACGAGCCGGCGCAGTGCCTCGTCGGCGATCTCGCCGGGCCCGCACCCGGGACCGGCCCCGGCCAGCGCCTCGCCGAGCCGGAGCACCGCCGCGTCCCCGGACGCCGGGGCGAGCAGCCCCTCGGTGTAGAGGGCCAGGAGGTCACCGTCGGCATGGGCCACCTCCGAGCATTCGAGGGGCACGCCGCCGGTGCCCAGTGCGGGCGTCGCCGGGGTCCCGGCCACCGACACCTCGCCGTCGGGGCTCACCCGCGCCGGCATCGCGTGCCCGGCGCTCGCGACGGCGGAGCGCATGGTGATCGGGTCGAAGATCGTGTAGAGGCACGTCGGGGCGGAGATCCCGGGGGTGGGCCCGCCCTGTTCCTCGTGGAACCGCTTGACCTGGTCGCTCAGGTGCGAGAGCAGCTCCTCCGGGGCCATGTCCAGGTCCGCCAGCGTCCGCACGGCCGTCCGCAGCCGGCCCATGGACACCGCCGAGTGCAGCCCGTGCCCGCCCGCCTCGCCGATCACCAGGGCGGTACGCGCGCCGGAGAGCGGGATGACGTCGAACCAGATGCCGCCGGGCCCCGCGTGGCCGCCCCGTGCCAGGTGGCGCGCGGCGGCCTCCACGGTCGCCAGCGCCGGCAGCCGCTGCGGCAGGAGGTTCCGCTGCAGCGCCAGCGCCGTGGCCCGTTCGCGGGTGTAGCGGCTCGCGTTGTCGATGCACACCGCGGCGCGTGCGACGAACTCCTGCGCGAGCATGACGTCGTCCGCCTCGAACGAGTGCGCCCGGGTGAACCGGATGAAGAGCACCACGCCCAGCGCCGCCCCGCGCGCGAACATCGGCACCAGGAGCCAGGACCGGACGGCGAAACCCTGGATCAGCTCCGCCCGGGCGGGATCGGCGGCCTCCAGCTCGACCAGCAGTTCCTCGCCCGTGAGCAGGACGGGCTTGCCGGTGGCCAGGGCCCGTGCGGCCGGGGTGCCGGGCAGGGACGCAAAGCCGTCCACGTCGCCCGGCGCCACCACGGTCCGCGCCGGGCCGCCGGGGACCATCGTCGCCGCGGCGCGGCGCAGGGGCACCGTGTCGGCGACCGGCCCGGGCAGCGGCTCCTCACCACCGAGCACCGAGTCCACCAGGTTGACGTAGGAGAAGTCGGCGAACCGCGGCACGGCCACGTCCGTCAGCTCCTGCGCCGTGTGCAGCACGTCCAGGGTGCTGCCGATCCGCGCGCTCGCCTCGTTGACCAGGTCGAGCCGTTCCCGCGCCCGGGCCTCCGTGGTGAGGTCGAAGACCATGTGCGCCAGGGCCACCACGTCACCGTCGGCGCCGCGCAGGGGCAGGATTGTCTCCGACCAGACCGTGTCCCGGTCCGGGTCGCGGGGGTCGCGGCCGCGCACCTCGCTGCCGATCATCGCCCGGCCCGAGCTGAGCACCAGCCGCTGGCGCGCCTCGAAGGCGTCCGGGTCCAGCAGCCCGGGCGGCGCCACCTCGCGCATGGTGCACCCGACGAAGTCCTCGGGGAAGCCCGTCGCGCGGATCTGGGAGTCGTTGCGGGCCAGGAAACGCAGGTCCGTGTCGAAGACGTCGATGATGAACGGTGACTCGGTGAACAGGCCGCGCAGCAGCGCGCCGAGCAGGTCGTCCTGCCGCACCGCGTCGGCGTCCTCCGCCTGCAGCAGCCAGTGGTCCGGCGGGAGGGGATGTCCCCACAGCACCACCGCGACCGGCTCGCCCTCCCGGTGCCGCAGCAGCAGGGGGCCGAGGAAGACCGAGTGCTCCGCGCTCATGATGCCCGCGACGCGGGCGCCGTCGGGGCGTGACCACAGCAGCCGGGACACCGGCCCGCAGGCCTCGGCGGTCGTCCAGCCGAGCAGCCGCTCCGCGCCGGGGGTCCAGTTCGTCACGGTGCCCCGTGCGTCCACGACGGCGAAGGCGGCGCCTCTGGACCGGGGGAAACCGTCAGGGGCGTCGGCGAACAGCGTGCCGCGCATGTCCACCCGTCACGCCCACCCGGCCCTGGCACACCCAAGGATTCCCACAGACCAATACTGCCCGCCGTCAAGATCTGAGGCACGCGGTGCGTGCCTCACCGCCGTGACCTGCCGGGACGCGACCGGAGGAGGGCTGTCCCCGCGTCCCGCGATGAGTTTCCGGCACCGCACCGGTCCTCACCGGTGACGACAACCGACCCCCGGGGGAACCCCATGACGCACCATCCCGACCTCCGTCCGGCCGCCCGGGACGTGAGCGCGCTCCTGGAGCGGATCGACGACGAGCAGCTCGACGCGCCCACGCCGTGTCCCGACTACACGGTGGCCCACCTCATCGGGCACATCGCCGGGCTCTGTGCGGGCTTCCGCGACGCCGCCCGCAAGGACTTCGGCCCCACCACGGACGGCGATCCCGGCGCGGCGGTCCCCGAGCTCCCGCCCGCCTGGCGCGACGTGCTGCCCGTCCTGCTGACGGAGGTGTCCGCGGCCTGGCGGGACCCCGGGGCCTGGGAGGGCGAGACGAGGGCCGGCGGAATCACCCTGCCCGCGGACGCCGCGGGCCGTTTCGCGCTGAACGAGCTGCTGGTCCACGGCTGGGACCTGGCCCGCGCGACGGGGCTCGACCACCGCCCCGACGAGTCCGCCGTGGAGGCCGCGATCGCCCTGCTCACCGGCTTCCGGACGGCCTCCGGCGACCGCTCGGGGCCCTTCGGCCGGCCGGTTCCCGTCCCGGACTCCGCGCCGGCGCTGGACCGGCTGGTCGGACTCACCGGCCGCGATCCGGACTGGAGCCCGCCGCGGTGAGCGGCCGGCGACCCCAGGCGGAGACCATGGGCGCCGTGGCCAGGTCGAGCGTGCCGGTGGCGACGTTCGCCAGATGGCGGTCGACCTCCTCGTCGGTGGCCAGCCCGGCCGCCACGAGCCCGTCCCTGATGTGCCGCACCGTTGCCGCCTCCAGGACCGCGCACGCCGGTGACGTGATCGGGAAGTACGCGTCGGCCCCGACCTCCTCGAGACCTGCCTCCCGCAGCAGCCGCGGCAGCGTCCGCCCGTAGGCCAGGTCCGCGCCGCGCCCGGCCATCAGCGTGCGGAAGCCGGAGCGCAGACGGTTGGCGAGCCGCTGCTCGGGTCCGGACTCGTCCGGGCAGAGCAGCGGCTGCAGCCCGGGATCGGCGTCCTCCAGCAGCAGCAGGCCGCCCGGGCGGAGCGCGCCGATCATGCGCCGCAGCGCCTCCGCCCGGTCGGTGACGTGCACCAGCACCAGCCGGGCGTGGACGAGGTCGAACCCGCCCGGCGGTGCGGGGTCGGCGGCGACGTCGTGCCGCAGCACCTCGACCGCACCGCCCGCGGCGTCCCGGGTCCACGACACGTCGATGTCGGTGGCGACCACGGCACCGCCGGGGCCGACCCGTGCGGCCAGTCCGAGGGGCACTGAGGCGCCGCCGGCACCCACCTCCCAGCAGCGCATCCCGGCCCCGATGCCGAGCGCGTCGACGTGCCGGAACGTCACGGGGTCGAAGAGCTCGGCGAAGGCGTCGAAACGTGTCCCCGCCTCGGCCCGGCGGTTGTCCAGCAGGTAGCCGTGGTCGTGTCCCGGGCCGCCCCCGTGGTCCGTGTCGCGTGTCGTCATGGCGCGATTCTCCGTTACGGAGGCCTTCCTCCGGCCGCCGGGGGCCGCCCGACGATCAGGGCACTCGTGTGGGTGACACGGAAAAGCCCTGGCGGCGATGCCCGCCGGGTGGGTGTATCGCGCAGGTAGTCGATATTTCAGTCGAGATTGACAGATGTCGCTTACAGCTAACAGTTACGGATATGTCCGCATTCTGTAACGCGAAGCGATTGTTCCGGTTGTGCGCGTCGCCGCTGGGTCAGAGTTGGGTCATCGGCAACCGCCGAAGCATCCGCACCGCGGGAACGGCCCGAAAGGACCAGGACCGCACCTTTGTTGAGGGGGCATCATGTCTGCTCGTATCACCCGTCGCGTCATCGCCACCGTCCTCGCCTCCGGAGCGGTCGTGGCCGCCGCCGCCCTGCCGGCCTCCGCTGCGCAGAGCCGCGACCACGGCCGCCACTCCGTGGTGATCGGTGACGTCAACACCCGCGACGGCCACGGCCACGGCCGCGGCGGCCGCGGCGGGCGCGGCGGTGACGAATGGATCGAAGTGGTGAACACGGGCCGCGGCTCGGTCAACCTGCGCGGCTGGAGCCTGTCGGACCGGGACGGCAACCGCTACCGCTTCAACAACGTGTGGCTCGCCGGGCACTCGAAGGTGCGCGTCCACACCGGCTTCGGCCGCGACGGCCGGCGCGACGTCTTCCAGGACCGCCGCAACTCCGTCTGGGACCGCCGCGACGTCGCCACCCTGCGCAACGACCACCGCCAGGTCGTGGACGTCAAGTCCTGGGGCGGCCGCCGCTGACCGGCACCCGAGCCGGGCCGTGCCGCCGCATCCCCGTGGCCGGCACGGCCCACCCCGTCACCCCTTCACGGCGTGCCGCGGCGGATTCCCGCCGCGGCACGCCGCCGTGTTGCGCGAGGACGGCGGCGAGGACGGAGCGCCGTGGTCCCGGCCGGAGAAGAACCGGCCGGGACCACGGCGCTCGCGCGTTCCTCCGCTACGGGTTGGTGTTGATGGTGAACGTGGACGTCGTGTTCTTGATGTTCTGGTAGTTGTCGCTCATCGTGAGGTTGTTGAAGGTGACGGAGCCGACCGCGGGTCCCTGTCCCGCCTCCGGCATCTCGTTGGCCCACAGGCCGAAGCCCGACTTGGCGTCGTAGGCGTCACCACTGCGGTGGGCGCCGGTGATGGACACGTTGGTGAGGACCGTGTCCTTGATCGGGTTCTGCGGCTGACCGCCCACGTAGTTCGTCTGGAACATGATCCCGCTGTAGGTCGGGTCCACGATGTCCACGTCGCTGACGCGGATGCCCTGGAAGACCTTCGAGGCGGAGAAGAGCCAGATGCCCGGGAAGGTCTGGCTGCCCCAGAAGTGCCCGCCGCAGCGGACGATGGAGATGTTCTGGAGGTTGGTCGGGTCGGTCCCGAAGCCGTTCATCGGGTAGCCGAAGTCCAGGGAGCTGATCGTGACGCCCGAGTAGACCAGCGTGTCCGCGACGAGGATGTTGCGGAAGGTGTTGGCGTAGCCGCCGTAGACGGCGATGCCCGCGGCGCGCCAGGTCAGCAGAGACGTCAGGTTCTCGTAGAGGTTGTTCTTCTCGTCCGCCCCGCCGGCGTCGATCGCCGAGAAGAGGGCGAAGCTGTCGTCACCCGTGGCACGGGCCTCGATGTTGTCGAGGTGGTTGTCCGTGCTGCCGTTGGTCATGTTGACGCCGTCGGCGAAGGTGTCGCGGATCCGGGAGTTCGTGATGGTGATGTTGTCGGTGTTGGCGCCCCAGTAGAGGCAGACCGTGTGCTCGTTCCAGACGTTGTCGATGGTCATGTTGGCGACGCCCGCGAAGTCGAAGACCTTGCCGGGACCGTCGATGCGCGAGGTGTAGTTGCCGAAGAAGGAGAAGCCCGAGAAGGACGAGCCGTTGGCGGTGGAGTCGGCGCGGAAGCCCGCGTCGGTGTTGGACTGGCTCGTCGGCGTGTGGAAGCGGGTGTACCAGGGGCCCGCGCCGATGATCTTGACGGTCTTGCCGTAGACCTGGAACTTGCTGCCCGTCTCGTAGTCGCCCGGCGGCAGGTAGACGCCCTTCAGGGTGCCCGTGGTGTCCATCCGGGCCTTGTCCAGGGCGTTCTGCACGTCCTGGTGGGTGAACCCGGTCGGCGCGGTGTAGGCCGCGGGGTCGGGGTTGGCGATCGGCGCGACCTGCTCGGTGTTGACGAAGTCGATCGCGTACTGGCTGCCGTTGGCGGCGTCCTTCTGCAGTTTGATCTTCGCCCCGGCCTGCACGGTCGTGCCGAGCATCAGGTTGGCCTCGTCGTAGATGTGGCGGGGATTGCCGTCACCGGGGTTGTTGCCGGGGGCGGTCTCGCTGCCGTACAGCCACGCGTACTTGGAGGTGAGGTCGATGGCCTTGAGGAAGCTGCCGTTGACGTAGACGTTCAGGGTGGAGTTGATCCCACCGCCGCCCGCGGCGTCGGGGATGGAGTAGCGGACGACCAGGGTGTTGGTGCTGGCCCTGGTGGTGAACTCCACCGAGCTGCCGGTGCTGTTCAGCGTGACGGCCTTGCGGCCGGACGCCTCACCGGCCAGGTCGCCGACGGTGCGGTTGGGGCCGACCACGGTGGCGCTCCCGCCGAGGACCCCGTCCTCCGCCTCGTACATGTCGTACGGCATGTTGGCGCCGCGACCGACGAAGAGCGACTGGGTGCTGGTGTTGTTCTGCTGCTTGACCGCCAGTTCGTTCGCGTCGGGCGCGATGACGGTCTTGACGGTGTACTTGCCGTTGGCGGCGGTCCAGGTGCCCAGCGAGACGGGGCTCGTGGTGGCGCCCGCCGCGATGGCGCCGCTGTAGGAGCCGGTCAGCGTCTTGACGACGGAGCCGGAGGTGGTGTCGGTGACCGTGAGGGTGATGCCGTGGGAGCCGCCGGCCGAGGCGACCGTGCCCTGGTTCTTGATCGCCACCGAGAAGGTGACGGTGTTGCCCTTGGCCGGGTTGCCGGGGGACCAGCCGGTGGGGGAGGCGATCAGGTCGGAGCTGTCGACCGGCCTGACGACCAGCGGGGTCGGGCTGTTGTAGGTGTTGTTGGTGTCGTTCTGCTCGATGACGTCCCCGGACTCGTCGACCTTGGCGCTCAGCGGGTAGCTGCCCGCGTCCCGTACCCCGATGTTCGCCGTCACCGTGGTCGAGGCGCCCGCGGCCAGCGCGCCGACCGCGGCGGTGCCGACCTTGGTGGTGCCCAGGTAGAAGGTGACGTTCGTGGCGCCCGAGGCGAGCTCGCCGATGTTGCGCACGGTCGCCGACAGGCTCACCGAGTCCGTCTCGACCGGTGCGCCGGGGGAGACGGACATGCCGGTGACGGTCAGGTCCGGGTTCGGCGCCGGGGTGCCGATCACCTGGAACTCCGCCACCTGGCCCGCGGCCGCACCGCTGTTGGCGGTGAACTGCAGCCGTACGTCGGCGACCCGGGCGCTGACCGGGATGGTCACCGTGTTTCCGGAGGACGGGTTGAAGGTGTAGTCGGCGGCCGCCTTGAGGCTGGTGAAGCCGCTCGCGCCCTGCTCCCGGCCGAACACCTGGACGGTCTGGGTGCGGGTGCCCCAGGCGCTGTCGGGGTTGAGCTTGAGCACCAGCGAGGTGACGTCGGCGTTCGCCCCGAGGGAGACGGTCAGCGTGTTCGGGTAGCTGCCGCCGGCGCCCTCCCAGTAGGTGGTGACGCTGTTGTCGTTGGCGTTGGCCGCGACGAAGTTCTGGGTGCTGGACGACGCCGTGATCGGCTTGCCCACGGCCATGTTGGAGCCGGTGCCGCCCGAGCCGTTGCGGGTGACCGTGGCGCTGGCGACGCTGCGGTTGCCCGCCGCGTCCTTGGCCTTCACGTAGTAGGAGACGGTCGCGGTGTCGGGCTGGCTGTCGGTGTACGTGAGCGTGGTGCCCGACACCGTGGTGCGCAGGACCTCGTTGGCGTAGACCTCGTAGCCGGTGACGCCGACGTTGTCGCTGGAGGCGGTCCACGTCAGCTTGATCTGGCCGGAACCGGGCTGGGTGAGGGTGAGGTTGCCGGGCTGGCTGGGCGCCTGCGTGTCGCCGCCGGAGCCCGTCCGGGTGACGGTGTTGCTGTTGCCGGAGACGTTGCCGGCCGCGTCCTTGGCGCGCACGAAGTAGCTGACGGTGGCGCTGTCGGGCTGGTTGTCGGTGAACGTGAGCGTGCTGCCGGAGACGCTGGTGCGCAGCTCGCCGTTGGCGTAGACGTCGTAGCCGGTGACGCCGACGTTGTCGCCGGCGGCGTTCCAGGTCAGCCGGATCTGGCCGGAGCCGGGCTCGGTGTAGGCCAGGCCGGTGGGCGCGTTCGGCGCGGTGGTGTCACCGGTGGCGGGGCCGTAGACCTCCAGCTCCGACAGCTGCGCGGCGGCCCAGCCGGTGTTGCCCGTGACGTTGACGCGCAGGTAGCGGGTGGTCGTGCTGCTCAGGCTGATCGTGACGGTGTTGTTGTCACCCGGGTTGAAGGTGTAGTCGCGGGACGCCACCAGGTCGCTGAAGGACGAGCCGTTGGTGCTGCCGCGCAGGGACAGCGTCTGCGTCCGTGCCTCCCACGAGGGCGGCAGCTTCAGCACCACCTTGGTAACTGCGACGGAGGACCCGAGGTCGGCCTGGATCCACTGCGGGAAGGCGTTGTTGGCGCTCTCCCAGTAGGTGGTCTGGTTGCCGTCGTTGGCGTTGGCGGCGACGTAGGGTGCGCTGCCGCTGCTCGCGGTCAGGGTGCGGCCCTGGGCGAGGTTGTCGGTGGAGACGGCGGAGCCGTGCACCTCGAGCTCGGAGACCTGGGCGGCGGGCCAGCCGGTGTTGGCGGTGATGTTCAGCCGTACGAACCGGGTGGTGGTGGCCGAGAAGTCGATGGTCACCGTGTTGCCCGAACCGGGGCCGAAGTTCCGCCCGGCCGAGCCGGACAGCGTGGAGAAGGTGGAGCCGTCGGGGCTGCCCTGGACGGCGAAGGTCTCGGTCCTGGCCTCCCAGGAGGCGGGCAGTTTGACGACGACCTGGTCGATGCTGGTGCTGCTGCCCAGGTCGACCTGGACCCACTGCGGGAAGGAGCTGCCCGCGCTCTGCCAGTAGGTGTTCTGGTTGCCGTCGGTGATGTTGGCGACCCCGTACTCGGCGTGGGAACTGCTCGCGGCGGCCGGCGCCCCCGCGGCGAGGTTGGGGCCGCCGGCGGCCGCGGCGGGCAGCGCCGACTGGCCGAGCAGCACCAGGCCCGCCGCGATCACCCCCGCCAGCAGCCGTTGGATGAACCGTTTCCTTGGCATGTCGTCCCTGTGCCTCTCGTCAGAGTTGTTGGTGCCATGACATGTCACATGCGGTACGGCTGCCACGCAGAGAAAATTGCATCGATTGCTTTGGTAATTGCGCGGCCCGAGCCGATAGTTGCAGAGGTGTTTCCGGGCGTCTATGCCCCCGACCGGGCTTTCATCTCACCTGGCATGGGCTTGCGCTGGAGTGTCGTGCAGCCGACAGGGCGTTGCGGAAGCATCGCAAAAACTTGCGCGTCCTACTCCGTGGTGCGCAGTGCCTGGTACATCGACCAGAGGACGGAGACGAGCGGGACCGCCACGACCGCGCCGATGACCCCGGCGGCGATGGCGCCGCCGATGACGGTGAGCGCGACGACCACGGGATGCAGGCGCACCGCCCAGCTCATCACGATCGGATGCAGCACGTGGCCCTCGATCTGGCCGATGACGACGATCAGGCAGACGACGACCGCCGCCACGACGGGTCCGTTCGCGGCCAGCGCCACCACCGCGGCGACCGCCAGCGCGATGGGGGAGCCGATCAGCGGCACGAAGGCGGCGAAGAACTCCAGCAGCGCCAGCGGCAGCGCGAGCGGCACCCCCAGCAGGAACAGGGCGACCCCCACCAGGATCGCGTTGGTCGCCGCCACCAGCACGATCCCGTGCGTGTAGCCGGTGAACGTGCGCCATGCGGCACGGCCGGCCACGGACACCCGGCCGCGCACCGTCCGCGGCAACTGCCCGCAGAACCACGACCACTGCCGGTCCCCCGAGTGGAGGAAGAACACCGAGCAGAACAGCGCCAGCGCGAAGACCGTCAGCACCTCCACCAGGCGCCCGGCGCCGCTCAGCGCGGTGCTGATCAGGGCCGACCGGTGGGTGGACAGCCACTGCCCGACCTTCGACTGGAGGTCGTCGAGCGCCTTGGGGTCGAGCCGGAACGGCGGGGCCTCCAGCCAGCGCTCGATCCGCGCCAGCCCCGCGCCGAACTCGCGCTGCAGCCCAGCCGTCTCGCCGGCGACCACCTCGCCGACCATGGCCAGGATGCCGAACACGACCAGGATGCTGCCGATCAGCGAGACGGCGACGGCCAGCGAACGCGGGATCACGCGGGCGAGCAGATCGGCCAGCGGTCGCAGCATCGCGGTGCCGACCAGCCCGAGGAAGACGGCCACCGCGATCTCGTGGAACCGTCCCAGGGTGGCGAACACGGCGTAGACGACCGCCCCCACGACGAGCAGCCGCCAGGAGTAGGCGGCGGCCGTGTTCAGCGCGGGAAACACCCGGACGCCGGGCCGCCTGGCGGGCCCGCGCACCTCCCGGCGCCCCACGCGGATCCGGCTCCGCCGTCCTCGGGACACCGTTCGCACCTCCCCGTCGAGCCCGCCGTGCGCCCGCGTCCTGCGCGCCTGTCCCTGCTTGCTACCACCGGCGGGGTCCCGGCCAACGCGGCGCAAGCCGCATTCGCCCGAAGGCACCCCCGGGCCGGCGGTGGATCCCCGGGGCGCCCGACTGCTAAATTGGTCTAAACCAGTTAGCGGTCTCCCTCACCAGATCGGCGGTCCCGAAGTGGAAGTCGTCATCGTCCCGGACGCCACCGCAGGCGGCGAACTCATCGCGGGTGCCATCGCGGACCTGCTGCGCCGCAAGCCCGACGCGCTGCTCGGCGTCGCCACCGGTTCGACCCCGCTCCCGGTCTACCGGGCCCTCGCCGGCCTGGCCGGCGAGGGCCGCGCCGACGTGTCGCGGGCCCGGATCTGCCAGCTGGACGAGTACGTCGGACTGCCCGCCGGGCACCCGGAGTCCTACCGCTCCGTGGTGCTGCGCGAGGTCGTCGAGCCCCTCGGCCTCGCCCAGGAGTCGTTCATGGGACCCGACGGCACCGCCGAGGACATCGTCGAGGCGTGCGCGGCGTACGAGCGCACGCTGGCGGCGGCCGGCGGGGTGGACCTGCAGCTGCTCGGCATCGGCACCGACGGCCACATCGGCTTCAACGAGCCGTGCTCCTCGCTGGCCTCCCGGACCCGGATCAAGACGCTGACCGAGCAGACCCGCAAGGACAACGCGCGCTTCTTCGACCGCCCCGAGGACGTGCCGCACCACGTCATCACCCAGGGCATCGGCACCATCCTGGAGGCCCGGCACCTCGTGCTGCTGGCCACCGGCGAGGCGAAGGCCGAGGCGGTCGCCCTGGCCGTCGAGGGCCCGCTGGCGGCGGTCGTCCCCGCCTCCGCGCTCCAGCTGCACCCGCACGCCACCGTCGTCGTCGACGAGGCGGCCGCGTCCAAGCTGAAGCTGGCCGACTACTTCCGGGCCACCTACGCGGCGAAGCCGTCCTGGCAGGGTCTGTGATCCGCTTCGTTCAGGCGCGGGGCGCCGGGGCGGGCGGCAGGAACAGCGTGCCGCGGGCCCCGGCGCGGACGGTCCGCACGGCGACGAGCGCCCATGCCGCCACCAGGCCCGCGTACAGGATCAGCGCCGCCCCCTGGAAGGCCGTCGAGTGCAGCCGCAGCGCCAGCGCGCTCGTCCCGGTCACGCACGTGCCCAGCGGGAAGGTGAAGCTCCACCAGGTCAGGGTGAACGGCAGTCCGCGCCGCGCGGTGCGCACGGTGAGCGCCGCCGCCAGGGCCAGCCACATCATGGCGAACCCCCAGGTGGGCACGCCGTAGAGGTAGCCGAAGACCTCGGCCCCGGTGGCGTAGGGGCGGGGCAGGGCGGTGGGCGCCGCGTGCCCCAGGAGATTGGCCGCCGTGACGGACTGCCCCAGCGGGCCGAGCACGATCCACAGGGTCGGCACCATGGCCGCCGGGCCCGTCTTGTGGCGCACCAGCCGGCCCCAGATCTGCGGGATGATCACCAGGCTCGCGATCAGGCTCATCCCGAACATCGCGTAGCACGCCAGCAGCAGCGTCAGCCGTGCCTGCCCGGCGGGGAGGTGTTGGACGAGGGCGGCCCCGGTGGCGGCGGAGACCATCGGCGGGACGACGGGCATCAGCCAGCCGCCGAACGCCGAGTCGTCGCCCACACGGTGCTCGGTCATCGCACGGTACGGGATCCACACCCAGGTCACCAGGCCCAGCAGGGTGCCCGCCGACCAGAGCACCGCGTCCACCGCCAGGGCCGCGTGCGGCCCGATCCAGTCCGAGCCCAGCGCCAGCGTGCCGGCGCCCACGGTCAGCAGCGCCATCGCCGGGGCCCCCCAGAAGTGCGCCATCACCGGGTGGCCGGCGTGCGCCCGCGCGCGGTCGCGGTACCGGGTCCAGTGCACCGCCCAGCCCGCGGAGAGCGCCACCAGCCAGGCGGCCGCCAGGGCCCATACGACCGTGGCGGCCGTCCGCAGCCCCGGTACGTGCGCCGGGAGCCCGGCCGCCGCCGTGGCGACGATGCCGGTGCCCATCACCGAGGCGAACCAGTTGGGGCCGAGGTCGCGGAACAGCTGGGAGGGGTGGTCCAGCTCCCGCAGCAGCCCGGTGCGCGGGTGGGCGCCGGGCCGGGAGGGAAGGGCGAGCGTCGAAGGCATGTCCGTAGCGTCGCCCCGGCCGGGCACGACCGGTAGGGAGCACTTCCGGATGGGCTCATAGACTGGGCTTATGCCCCTGCCCGAGCGCGTGAGCGACCTGGCGGCGTACGACCTGCTGCTGTCGGTCGCGAGCCTCGGCAGCGTCGGTGCCGCCGCGCGGGCCCACGGCGTCAGCCAGCCGGCCGCGAGCTCCCGCCTCCGGCACCTCGAACGCCGGCTCGGTCTGCAGCTGCTGGAACGGTCACCGCGCGGTTCGCGGCTCACCGAGCACGGCGCGCTCGTCGCGGACTGGGCGCGCACCGCCGTCGACGCCGCAGCCGCGCTGGACGCCGGGGTCACCTCGCTGCGCGGCACCGCGGAGAGCCGGCTGCAGGTGGCCGCGAGCATGACGGTGGCCGAGTACCTCCTGCCGCAGTGGCTGCTCATCCTGCGGGCGGGCGCCCCGCGCACCACGGTCGCGCTGACCGCGGGCAACTCCGAGGACGTGGCCGCGGCCGTCCTGGCCGGCGAGGTGCACCTCGGTTTCGTCGAGGGCCCGGACGTCCCGCGCGGGCTGGTCGCCCAGCCGGTCGCGCACGACGAGCTGACCGTCGTCGTCGCCCCCTCCCACCGCTGGGCGCGCCGCCGGTCCGGCATCGGCGCCGCCGAACTCGCCGCGACACCCCTGGTCAGCCGCGAACGAGGCTCCGGCACGCGCCGCCACCTCGAGCACGCCCTGGCCGAGGGGACGGGGCTCGCGCTCACCGATCCGCTCCTCGAACTCCCCTCCACCACCGCCATCAAGACCGCCGTCGCCGACGGCCTCGCCCCGGCCGTCCTCAGCTCCCTCGCCCTCACCGCGGAACTCGCGAGCGGCAGCGTCGTCGCCGTCCCCGTGGCCGGACTCGACCTGACGCGGACGCTGCGCGTGGTGCGCGCCCGCGGGCGCGACCTGACCGGGCCGGCGCGGGAGCTGGCAGGGATCGCTCGGCTGGGCGCGGTCAGTGCCCGTCAAGGGGTGGCAAGCGCAGGTTCCGCAGGTCGGGCGGGACGGGGGACTTCGGACGGTACAGCGGCGGGACCTCCCCGTCGGCGGCCGCGGCCGGGGCATCACTGAGCCGGAAGCGGTCGCGCACCCGCCCGTAGAAGTCGGTCGGGCCCAGCCGAATCAACCGCAGCCGGTGCCTGGCCTTGTACACCGCGACCCAGTCACCCGGATCGAGGACGCCCCTCAGCTGGCCGTCGATGCTGACCGCGACCCGGCCGGAGCGGGTCAGCACGCGGACCCCCAGGACCTCGTCCGGGGCCGCCACCAGGGTCCGGTCGAAGGCCATGTGCGGCGCGACGGGGGTGAACACGATCGCGTCCATGTGCGGGGAGACCACCGGGCCCCCCGCGGCGAAGCTGTACGCGGTGGAACCCGTCGGGGTGGCCACGACGACCGCGTCCGCGGAGTAGGACGCGAACAGACGGCCCGCCAGGTACACCGCGAGACTGGCCTGCCGGTCCCGGGCGAGCTTCTCGAAGACCACGTCGTTGACGGCGTTGACGGCCATCGGCACGCCCCAGCCCACGTCCTCGGGGTCGCCGGGCCGCACCCGCGGCGGCGGCAGCGCGGGGCCGCGCCCGTACCGCAGCAGGGACTCGATGCCCTCGGGGATCTCCAGCGGCCGGGACGCCCGCAGCGTGAGCGTCATGCGGTCCTCGACGGTCGCCCGGCCCTCGTGCACGCAGTCGAGCGCCCGCTCCACGTCCTCGGTGCACACCTCGGTGAGGAAGCCGACCCGCCCCAGGTCCACGCCCAGCACGGCCGCCCCGCACGCGGCGGCCACCCGCGCGCCGCGCAGGAAGGTGCCGTCGCCGCCGAGGGTCACGATCAGGTCCGGGTAGCCGGCCGTGGCCGCCTCCTCCTGACCGCTGTGGCGGGGCCGGTCCTTGCGCCACACGTCGATCTCCACCGCGGGGACCCCGTGCCGCGCGCACCAGCGGTCGACCGCCGCGGCGGCCTCGCTCGCGTCCTCGCGCGCACCGTGCACGACCATCCCGATCCGGCCCACTGGCATCACGGCCTCCCCGGCGGCGTCCGCTCCGGCGTCATGCCCCCATGGTCCGCCTCCCCGGAGCGCGCGTCGCGTCGGGACACCGCCGTCCCGCCGCCCCGCCGTCGTGCGGCGGCACCCTGGGCGGAGTACCGTTCCGCTGTTCCACTGCTGCAGGGAGGACGAACGTGGAGACCAAGCCCGAGCCGGGTGTCCTCGCCCAGGTGGCGGATCTGATCGGCCGTACGCCCGTCGGGCAGCGCGGAGCACTGTGGCGGCTCGGCGCGGACCGCCGCCAGCTCGACGCCAACGTCATCCGCCTTCCGGCGGGCACCGAGGTCCGGCCGCACGTCGAGGCCGACCTGGACGTCCTGCTGTACGTCGTCGACGGCGGCGGGTACCTGTCGGGCGACGACGGCGGACGCCAGACGACCCTGGCGCCCGGCGCACTCGCCTGGCTGCCCCGCGGCTCCTGCCGCGCGCTGTCCGCCGGCGCCGTGGGGCTGACCTACTTCACAGTGCACGCCCGCCGCCCCGGCCTCACCATCGCCGGGCTCGCCCCCGCGCCGGACGCGGGCGAAGCGGTCTGCCTGCTGCACCGCGTCTGCGCGGACTGCGGCCGCCTGGCCGGCGAGAGCGACGCCCTGTACTGCTCCCGCTGCGGCACCGCACTGCCGCCCCGCTGAGCCCCGTGCGGGGCGGGTCGTCGTACGGGCGGAGGGCGACCGACGGGCCTGCACCGCCTTCGGGCCGTCAGCCACCGAGACGCGGTGCGGGACCAGCGTCGGTTGGGACGCCGGGCAGGTGCGGTGCCCACGTGCCGTAGCCGCTCAGAAGGCGGCCTGCAGGGGCTGCTCGGCCCAGATCGTCTTGCCCTCGCGCGTGTAGCGGGCGCCCCAGCGTTCGCTGAGCTGCGCGACCAGGAACAGCCCGCGCCCGCCCTCGTCCGTCGTCCGCGCCCTGCGCAGGTGCGGGGAGGTGCTGCTGGTGTCGGAGACCTCGCAGATGAGGTGGCTGTCGCGGATCAGCCGCAGTGTGATGGGCCCGCCCGCATAGCGGTACGCGTTGGTGACCAGCTCGCTGACGATCAGTTCGGTCACGAAGGCCGCCTCCTCCAGCCCCCACGTGGCGAGCTGGGACTCCACCAGCGTGCGGGCCCGTCCGGCGGCGGTGGCGTCCGGCGGGAGGTCCCAGGTGGCGACCTGTTCCGGCGCGAGGACGCGGGTCCGGGCGACGAGGAGGGCCACGTCGTCGGCGGCCTCGGTGGAGCTGCGTGCCTTGAGGAGGGTGTCCTCGACGGCGCTGCAGGTCTCCTCCAGAGAGCCGGACGGCGCGGTGAGCGCCCCGCACAGCATCGCGAGGCTGTCGTCGAGGTCGCGGCAGCGGGTGCACAGCAGGCCGTCGGTGTAGAGCGCCAGGATGCTGCCCTCGGCCAGCTCGATCTCGGCAGTCTCGAAGGGGAGGCCGCCGAGGCCCAGCGGCGGGCCCGGGGGGATGTTGACCAGGCTCGCCCGCCCCTCCGGGGTGACGACCACGGGGGGCGGATGGCCGGCCCGGGCGAGCGAGCAGCGCCGGGAGACCGGGTCGTAGACGGCGTAGAGACAGGTCGCGCCGACGACCGGTGGGGCGTTCTCGTGGCTCTCGCGCTGTTCCGAGGCGAGCCGGTCCACGAGGTCGTCGAGGTGCGACAGCACCTCGTCCGGGGTGGGGTCCAGGTGGGCCAGGGTGTGCACGGCGGTGCGCAGCCGGCCCATGGTGGCCGCCGCGTGCAGACCGCGGCCGACGACGTCGCCCACCACCAGGGCGATGCGGAGACCGGAGAGCGGGATGACGTCGAACCAGTCGCCGCCAACCCCGGTGGCGGTGTTGGCGGGCAGGTAGCGGTGGGCCACCTCGGCGGCGGGGTGCCAGGGCACGTCCCCGGGGAGCAGGCTGTGCTGGAGGGTGAGGGCCGCCTGGTGCTGCTGGGTGTAGCGGCGGGCGTTGTCGATGCTCAGGGCCGCGCGGGCGGCGAACTCCTCGGCGAGGGTGAGGTCGTCGGCCTCGAAGGGCTCGCGGCCGCGGGTCCGCCAGAGGCTGATCAGCCCGAGCACGAGCCCGCGGGCGAGCAGCGGCACCACCATCAGGGAGTGCGCGCCGACCTCGCGGGCGGCCCTGGCCCGCACGGGGTCCTCGTCGAGCCAGGCGAGGGCCCGGCCCATGTCCGACTCGAAGACCGGGCGGCCCTCGGCCAGCGACCGCGCCTGCGTCGACCCCGGAGGGATGCGGATGGTGTGCCCCACCGGGTACATGATCTTCTGGGTGTCCGGGAAGACCGACTGGACCGCCGCGCGGCAGACCGTACGGAACGAGTCCTGGGCGGGCTCGTCACCCTGGGGCACGGCCTCCAGCAGGTCGACGGAGGCGCTGTCGGCCAGCCCGGGCACGGCCACCTCGGCCAGCTCGCGGGCGGTGCGGCCGACGTCCAGCGTGGTGCCGATCCGCGCCCCGGCCTCGCTGAGCAGGGCCAGCCTGCGGCGGGCCTGGTAGCGCTCCGTGACGTCCTCGACGGTCTGGGTCACCCCGAGGACGTGCCCATTGGCGTCCTGCATCCGGAACGCCGAGACGGACACGTACAGTTCGCGCTGCGGGTCGCGGCGCAGCCGGCAGGGCTGCTCGGAGAAGATCGAGGACCGGCCCGTCTCGAGCACCCGCCGCAACTGGTGGTCCACGGCGTCGGCGTCCGGCCCGAAGAGGAAGTCCCCCGTGCGCAGGCCCTGGTGCTTCCCCGCGGGGACCCCGCTGAACTTGGTGATCGCCCGGTTCACCCGCAGGAAGGTGAGGTCGGGGGCGTAGACCGCGAGCCCGATGGGGGAACGGCGGAACAACCCCTCCAGCACCCACCGGTCCGTCTCCCACCGGACGACCTCGGCGGCGGGCGCCGCGACCACGTACCACTCGCGGCGCCGGTCCTCCCTCGCGATGGCGCGGACCCGGCAGCCGACCTCCACCCGCCGTCCGTCCCGGTGCAGCACGGGTACGACCCCGAACCAGCCGCCCGCCCGGACGCAGGCCGCGGTGGCGGTCAGGACCAGCTCCAGGTCGCCTGGGTGGAGCAGGAGTTCGGGAGCCGACCGGCCCAGGACGTCCTGGGCCCGGTGGCCGAGCAGCGTCTCGGCGCGGGTGCTCCACCCCACCACGGACGCATGGTCGTCCAGCACCACCGAGGCCGCGGCGTGCACCGAGAACGGGTCCTCCGGTGACTCGCTGAACGTCTTGGCCGGGTTGTCCATCGCTATCACCGTCGCACGTGCGGGAGAAGCGGGCGAGCTGCGTCACCTGGGGTGGTTCTCCGCCGGGGCCCGGGAGGGACGCCCATGGGGGCGTGGTTCCAGTATCGGCCCGCACGGCCGGTCCCGCGTGGCCCGCAGGGCGCCGGCGCCCGCTCAGTGCGCAGGCTCATGGCCGGTGGCGGGGTGGAGCGGCCGGGCCAGCAGGATCGCCACGTCGTCCTGCGCGCCGTGGGGCAGGAGGCGGGCGAGGACGCGGTCGCAGACCCGGGAGAGCGGCTCGCCGGGATCGCGCAGGGCGCGGGCGAGTTGGCGCATGCCCTGGTCGAGGTTGCGGTCGCGGGCCTCGATCAGGCCGTCGGTGTAGAGGACCAGCACACCTCCCGGCGGCAGGAGCACCCGTTCGGTCTGGAAGTCCCGGCGGCCCACGCCGAGGGGTGTTCCGCTCGGGCCGTCCAGGAAGGCGACCTCGTTCCCGGCCCCGGCCACCGCCGGCGGCGGGTGCCCGGCGCGGGCGACCAGGCAGCTGCCGTCGGCCGGGTCGTGGACGGCGTAGACGCAGGTCGCCATCTCGTTCTCACCGACGTCGGCGACGGCCGCGTCCAGGGAGCGGAGCAGCTCGGCCGGGGGGATGTCGTGGCGGGCCAGGGTGCGCACCGTCGTCCGCAGCTGCCCCATGACGGCCGCCGCGTGCACCCCGTGGCCCATGACGTCCCCGATGACCAGGGCGGTCCTGTCGCCGGGCAGCGCGATGACGTCGAACCAGTCGCCGCCCACCTCGTGGTCGCTCGCGGGCAGGTACCGGCCGGCCAGTTCCAGCCCGGGCACCGTGGGCAGCGCGGTGTTGGCGAGGCTGCGCTGCAGGGTGAGGGCGGCGCGGCGCTGGGCGGAGTACATCCGCGCGTTGTCGATGCCGAGCGCCGCGCGGGCGGCGAGTTCGTCGATGAGCAGGTCGTCCTGGTCGTCGAAGGGCTCGCGCCTGCGGGAGCGGGTGACCATCATGATGCCCAGCACCGTGCCGCGGGCCACCAGCGGGACCATGCGGGCGGAGCCGAGGGTGCGCAGGTAGCCGCGCAGCCGCTCGTACTCCGGGCCGGGCACCAGCCGGGGTATGTCGGCCCTGGTGAGCCGCATCGGCCGGCCCTCCACCATGACCTGCTCGTACGCGGACGCCCGGGGGACCTGGTGCGTCATGCCGACGGCCAGGTCCTCGGCGGGCGCCGCCGGATCGGCGAAGGAGACCGCCAGCCGGCGCACCATGCCGTGGGCGGAGGCGGCGGCCTCGTCCGGGTCGAGGACCTCCTCCAGCAGGTGCACGTCGGCGGAGTCCGCCACCCGGGGCACGAGCACCTGCACCACCTCCTCCGCGGTCCGCCGCAGGTCGAGCGTGGTGCCGATGCGGGTGCCGGCCTCGGCGAGCAGGGCGAGCCGCTGCCGTCCGCGGGTGGCCTGGAGCTGGGCCCGCTCCTCGCGGGTGATGTCGATCAGGGTGGCGATCACGCCCAGGCGGCGGCCGCCGCCGCCGAGGAGCGGGGAGAAGGAGCACGACCACACCCGCTCGTTGAGGGGGTCGCCGCCCGTGCGTCCGACGCCCCGGAAGTCCACCACCGGCTCGCCGCGGGCGAGCACCTGGCGCATCACGGTCTCCAGCGCCATGGTGTTGAGCCCGGGGACCACCTCGCTCACCCGCCTGCCGATGTGCTGGGCGGCGGGGACCCCGTTCATACGGGCCAGAGCCTCGTTGACCCGTACGTAGCGCAGGTCGGGGCCGAGCATGGCCAGACCGATCGGGGACTGCGTGAACAGGCCCTCCAGCGCCGCCAGCGAGTCCCGCATGCGCAGCACCGCTGAGGTCTCGGCGGCGATGCCCATCAGCCCGGTGCGCCCCTGCGGGTCGGCGGTGGGGCAGATCCACATCTCCATCGTCACCAGGTGGCCGTCACGGTGGCGTACGGGGAGCGTGCCCACGACCGCCTCGCCCGACAGCACCCTGCGCGTCAGCTCGTCGGCCAGGTCCCAGTTCGCCACGGGGACCAGCAGGGGTGTGGCGCTGCGGCCGAGCACCTCCTGCGCGGTGTGCCCGAAGAGTTCCTGCGCGGCCAGCGACCACTGGGAGATCCGCCCCTCGGAGTCGATCCGCCACATCGCGAGGGGCAGCAGGTCACGGAACACCCCTGCCGGCCCCACCGCCGTCTGGGGCTGACCGACATCCTTCGCCGACTGCTGTATGTCCACCGCGACGACCCATCCCCGGGAACGAGGCGTTCTCATCCGGTCGAGCACCGCCGGTCGCCACCTGGTGGAGTAGACCGGCCAATGTCGCTTATTGTCGGGCAATTCTGACAAAAAAGCCTAACGGAGAAGCCGGGCACCGCCCCGGGGAGCCGGCTCCCGCAGCGCCGCGCCCACCCGATCTGGGTTAGCGTCGTAACCATGGGGACCGTCCGGCGGATCCTCCGCCTCGTGCCGGTACTCGCCGTGATCCTCGGCGTGCTCTGCCTCGTCGCCGCGACGGGCTCCGGGGCGCGCGCCACGGGCGGGCTCGACGCGGCCGCGGCGGCCCTGCGCGACGGCGGTCCCGTGTACGTCGCCCCCCGGGCGCGGGACGTGCTGTCGCCGGGCGACGCGGACACCCTCGCCGGGCGCATCGAGAAGGCCGACCGGCCGGTCTTCGTCGCCGTCCTCCCGGACACCGCGGAGTTCCCCGCCGCCACGCTGCTGAAGGACCTGCGGACCAAGGTCGGCATCACCGGTGTGTACGTCGTGGCCCTCGGCGACCGCTTCGACGCGGGGGCGGACCCCGCCGTGATGCCGCACAACGCCGTCGAGAACCTGGCCGGGGCCGTACGGCGCTCCGACCCCGGCGACCCCGCGGCGATGGTCACCGGCTTCGTGGACGAGGCGCTGCCGCAGGCGCGCGGCCACGCCCCGGCGTCCTGGGGCGACGACTCCGTCGGCGTCGGCTCGGGCAGCGGCGGCGCCGGGCTCCTCGTCGCGCTCGGCGTCCTGGTCGTCGCCGGCGGCGGCGGGGCCGTCCTGCTGTCGCGACGCGCCAAGCGGCGCCGCGAGGCGCAGGACAGGGCCCGGTTGGACGAGCTGCGCCCGGTGGTGGACGAGGACATCACCGCCTTCGGCGAGGAGCTGAGCCGGATCGGCTTCGACCCGGGCGGCGCGACGGCCGACGACGCCATGCGCGAGGACTACACGCGCGCCCTGGACGCCTACGACACCGCGAAGACCGCGATGGACCGGGCGCGTTCCGCGGAGGACGTGCGGCCGGTCAGCAGCGCCCTGGAGGAGGGGCGCTTCGCGCTCGCCACCCTGGAGGCGCGCATCGAGGGCAGGCCGCTGCCCGAGCGCCGCCCGCCGTGCTTCTTCGACCCCCGGCACGGCCCCTCGGTCCAGGACGTGCCGTGGACCCCCGAGAGCGGCGGGGCCGAGCGGACCGTTCCGGTGTGCGCGGCCGACGCCGCCCGGCTCGCGGACGGCCTGGAACCCATGGCCCGCCAGGTCGGCACGCCTCGCGGCCCCCGCCCGTACTGGGAGGCGGGCCCGGCCTACGCCCCCTGGGCCCAGGGCTACTTCGGCGGCGGGATGCTGCCTGGGATCCTCGTCGGGACGCTGCTCGGCAGCTCCCTCGGCGGCCCCGGCCCGTACGCCTACGGCGGTGCCGGGCCGGACCAGCAGGGCGGCGACTACTCGGGCGCGGACTTCGACCCCGGCGACTTCGGTGGGGGTTTCGGCGACGGGGGTGGCTTTGGCGACGGCGGAGGTTTCGGCGACGGCGGGGGGTTCGGGAGCAGCTGAGTCCGGTCGTCGTGTGCGGGTGCGTTGCGCCTGAGGCGGGCGTCCACCCGCCCGCCCGATTGCCCGGCGCGGTCAGTGCGGGTCTCGCACCGTGTGCCTGGGTCGGTGCCGCGCCGGGACACGTCCTCAACGCTCGCGGTTTACCCCCACATCATTCGGCGCCGGGTTCGCCGCTCGTCTCCCCCAGCCTTCGGCCGGGGGAGACGAGCGGAGCACGCGGCGCCGAATGACGTAGACCAGCGCCGCGAGCGCCGAGGTGGGGGTCCCCCCGGCCGAAGGCTGGGGGCGTGCCCCGGCGCGGCACCGACCCCATACGTACGCAGCGGGGCGGTCACTGACCGCGCCGGGCAATCGGGAGGGCGGCGGGGAAACCCCCAACCGCAACCACAACGCACCCGCACGCGGCGACACGGCCCGGCGCGGCCTACGCGGACAAGGCGGCGCCGCCCGCCTCGTCGGCCTCGAGGACGCAGGCCGAGGCGAGCTCGTCCAGGGAGATGTCCAGGGCCGCGGCGAGGGCGGCCACGGTGAAGAAGGCGGGGGTCGGGGCGCGACCGGTCTCGATCTTGCGCAGGGTCTCGGCGGAGACGCCCGCCGCCGCCGCGACCTCGACCATGCTGCGGTCGCCGCGGGCCCGGCGCAGCAGCGTGCCGAAGCGCTCGCCGCGCTGCCGTTCCCAGGGGGTCAAAGGAGTTCGCACCATGCCCGTGATACTAATACCGGTATAAGAATTGGGTACACCCAGGGAACGGAAAGAGGAGCCACGGACATGGTGGAGATCAAGACGGATGCCGCGCTGGCGGCCATGCGGGAGGCCGGCCGCGTCGTGGCGCACGCGCTGGCCGCCGCCCGTGAGGCGGCGCGCGTCGGCGTGTCGCTGCGGGAACTGGACGAGGCGGCCCGGGCCGTCCTGGACGCGGCGGGCGCGCGGTCGCCGTTCCTCGGCTACCGGCCGTCGTTCGCGCCCACGCCCTTCCCCGCGGTGCTCTGCACCTCCGTCAACGACGCGCTCGTGCACGGCATCCCCACCGACTACCGGCTGCGGGACGGCGACCTGGTGAGCGTCGACTGCGGCGCCGAACTGGACGGCTGGACCGGCGACGCCGCGATCAGCTTCACCGTGGGCACGCCCCGCCCCGCGGACGTCCGGCTCATCGACGCCACCCGGCGGGCGCTCGACGCCGGGATCGCCGCGGCCACCGTCGGCAACCGCATCGGCGACATCTCGCACGCCATCGGCACCGTCGCCCGCGAGGCCCGGTGCGGCATGCCCGCGGACTTCGGCGGCCACGGCATCGGCCGCCGGATGCACGAGGATCCCCATGTGCCCAACCAGGGCCGGCCCGGCCGTGGTTACCCGCTGCGGCACGGGCTCGCCCTGGCCATCGAGCCGATGCTGATGGCTGGGGGACGCGGCGGCTACCGCACGGCCTCCGACGGCTGGACGCTGCACACCGAGGACGGCAGCCGGGCCGCCCACTTCGAGCACACCGTCGCCGTCACGGAGGAGGGTCCGCGCATCCTCACCGCGCCGTGACCTGGTCCTCCAGTGCCGAGCGCAGCCAGGTGTGGGAGGCGCCCGGGGTCGGCTGCCCGGGGCCCCGCAGCTCGCCCACGAGCTGCCAGTAGCGGTCGATGCGGGGCTCCACGGCCAGCATGCCGCTCAGCCGGCGGCGGAAGCGGGGGGTGTCCCGCGCGCCGAACGACCGCGCGTGGGCGGTGACGAAGCAGTCGAGCGCCTCGCCCGCGCCCGGCGCGCGTCCGGCCAGGACGTCCGGCGCGGCCAGTTCGTAGGCCTCGTACAGCCCCTCGTACAGGACGGCCGGACGGGGGCCCGCGTCGGGGCGGTGCGCCGCGAGCCGGTGCACGGCGCCGGGCGGGCAGGAGGCCGAGGTGAAGGCGTGCAGCCGTGCGAAGGCCAGCACCTGCGCCGGGCTCGGCTCGTCCGGCGGTTGCGGCACGGCGAGTTCGACGACCCGGGCCAGCACCGGGGCGGGCAGCCGCGCGGGCTGCAGCCAGCGGCGCCAGAAACGGGCCATCGGGTCCGTGCTGGGTGGTACGGGGACGGCTCCGACGAGCTCCAGCCGCTCGGCGCGTTCCTCGGCGGTGCAGTCCCGCAGCAGTCGCAGGGCGGCCTCCCGCCAGCGCAGCGCGGCCAGTTGGGAGCCGAGGGTCCGCAAGTGGCCCGCGACGACGTCCTCCAGGGCGTCCTCCCGCTCAAGGGCCCGCCCCACGTCCGGCACCGGCAGGTCCAGGGCGCGCAGGGAGCGGATCAGGCGCAGCCGGGTGAGCGCCTCGGGGGCGTAGCGGCGGTGGCCACCCGCGCTGCGGCCGGACTCCGGCAGCAGTCCGCGGTCGGAGTAGAAACGGACGGTCTTGACGGAGACACCGGCCCGCTCGGCGAGCTCCCCGATGCTCAACGTGCTGTCGGCTTCCACCGCTTGAACCTCCCTCAGGGGGAGCTCCTACCGTACCGGCGAGTGCGGACGGCCGGGACGGCCGCTCCGCGGACCACCGCGTGCGGGGAGGCACACATGACCGTGTTCGTACTCGTTCCCGAGGCCCACACGGGCGGCTGGGTGTGGGAGGACGTCGCCGGCCGGCTGCGCGGGGCGGGCGCCGGAGCCCACCCGGTGACCCTCACCGGCATGGCCGGCTCAGGCCGCCCGGCCGGGCCCGGCACCGTACTGGAGACCCATGTCGAGGACGTCCTGCGGGTCGTCGACTCCCTGGACGCGACGGACGTGGTGCTCGTCGGCCACGGCTACGGCATCCACCCGGTCGTCGCCGCCGCCGACCGGCGGCCCGGCCGCATCGCCCGCGTCGTCCACCTGGACGCGGGCATGCCCCGGGACGGCGACCCGCCGCTGGCGCTCCTGCCCGACCAGGAACTGCGCGCCCGGCTCTCGGCCCCGGCCGCCCCGGGCGACGACGAGTGGCGCGTCGCACCTCCCGGGCCCGGGGCGTGGGAGCGCTGGGGCAGTACGGCCGGCGTGCCCGCCGCGGCGCTGGCCCGGCTCGCCGCCGACGCCGCACCCCAGCCGGCCGGGACGCTCACCCGGCCGCTGCGCCTGTCGGGGGTGGCCGCCGCCCTGCCGGCGACCGGTGTCCTGTGCACCGGCAACGGTTCGAGCATCGCCATGGTGGAGGGACTGGTGGCCCTGGGGCACCCCGAATTCCAGGCGCTCACGGACCCCCGCGTCGGCTTCTTCGAACTCGCCACCGGCCACTGGCCGATGCTCTCCGCACCCGGCGAACTCGCCGGCGTCCTGCTGAGGGCCGCCGCCGGGGAGGGCCACCGGATCGCCGCGACGGACGAACCACCGGCGCACCTGCGGCCGTTCCTCCTCGACGTGCCCGAACGGGCCCGTGAGCGCCGCGGACGGACCGACCTGTACCTCCCGGACGGCGGTGGCGGACCCCGCCCGGCCGTGGTCTTCGTGCACGGCGGCCCGGTGCCGGCCGGCGCGCGGCCCACCCCGCGCGACTGGCCGGCCTTCGTCGGGTACAGCCGCCTCGCGGCGGCTCTCGGAGCGGTCGGCGCGACGGTCGACCACCGGCTGCACGAACTCGGTGACTTCCCGCGCGCCGCCGGGGACCTCGCCGAGGCGGTGGAGCTCGTCCGCGCCGATCCGCGGGTCGACGCCGGCCGGGTCGCGCTGTGGTTCTTCTCCGCCGGCGGGCTGCTGTCCGCGGACTGGCTGGCGGCGCCCCCGCCGTGGCTGCGCTGCGTCGCGGCCACCTACCCCGTCCTCGCGCCGCTGCCCAACTGGGGCCTGGCCGCATCCCGTTTCCGGCCGGTGGCCGCGCTGCACGGCGCGAGCACGCCGCCGGTCGTCCTGACCCGGGTGGGACGGGAGCGGCCGGAGATCGCGGTGACCGTCGAGGAGTTCCTCTCCGCGGCCAAGGACGCCGGGGCGGACGTGGAGGTCGTCGACGTCCCCGACGGCGGCCACGGCTTCGAGACGACCGACCACGGCGCGCAGGCGCGCGGCGCCGTGGAGCACGCGATGCGCACCGTCCTCGGGCACCTGCGGGGCTGAGGCTCAGACCCCGGCGGGCAGCCGGGACGGGGGTACGGCCAGCACCGGGCAGGCCGCGTGCGCGACGCAGTAGCGGGCGACCGAACCGCGCAGCGCACGCGGCAGCAGGCCGCGCGACCCCGTGCCGACGACCAGCAGGTCCTCGCTGCGCGCGGCCGCCTTCACCAGCACGTACCCGGCGGGCCCGCGCGCCGTCACGGCGCGGAAGTCCGGCATCCCGGGCAGGGCGCCGGCGTCGAAGGCCTCCTCCAGCGCGACGTTCAGGCGTTGCCGCGCCTCCTGCTCCCAGTCGAAGCGCCGCGGCGGAAGCGGCACCCGGCGGTAGGTGAACTCCTCGGGGGGCGGCTCCCACGCCAGGACCGCCAGCAGTCCCGCGGACCGGGACCGGGCCTCCGCGACCGCCCGGTGCAGCGCGGCCAGACTGCCGGGGGAACCGCTCAGGCCGACGACCACCCGCCGGCCCCCGCCCGCTGTGCCCCCGTACGGCGACTCGATCACGGACTGCCTCATTTCTCGACGTACGACGAAGGACCACGCGACCGGCCGCACCGAAGCGACCTGTCAGCCCGTCCCGGACGCATCGATCACCGCTCGTGCCGTGCTGCCGTCGATCCGCTCGCCGAGCCGCCCGAGCACCGCGGACCCCTCGCGGAGCGTGCCGGCGGTACGGGAGCGCCGCACGTCCGCCTCCAGCCGATGCCACAGCAGCGGATTTGCCTCCAGGACGCGGGGATCCAGCTCCAGCCACCGGCCGTGGGCGTCCCACAGGACCAGATGCCGTGACACACCGGCGGACTGGCGGACCACGGTCAGCGCGTCGATCCGCACCCGCCGCTCCCGCAGCGTGCCGCGCACCGCCAGCCACCCGTCGCCCGCGGTCACCCGGGCCCGGTGGAGCAGCGCGAGCACGATCAGGGCCAGGACCAGCCACAGTGCCGCGCGCCGCGGGGTGAGCGTCCCCGCGACCGCGTCGAGCGGTACCGCCAGGCACAGGAAGGCGACCGCGCACCCCAGCGCGCGCCGCAGGTCGGCGCGCCAATGGCGGTCACCGACGATGCCCTGCTGCCCGGGCCGGGGAGCCGTTCGCCGTTCCATGGGGCCGACCGTAGGCAGGGCGGCGGCCGCCGGGCGTGGCCCTGACGGCCCCTTGACGAGCGCCGGTCCGGTCTTTGCGCACCCCTGACGGACGGGGGCTCAGCCGACGTGAACGCGGGGCCTGCGGCTGCGGTCGGGCTCGGCCTCGCGCAGCACCTCGCGGGTGACCGGGGCGACCTCGCCCTGCCCGAAGAGGAAGAAGCGCAGGAAGTTGGCGAAGGGGGTGCCCTCGGTCCACTCGAAGTAGATGTGCGGACGCTGCCCGGTGGTGTCGCGGACGTGCAGCAGGAAGGCCGCCAGCGCGTTGGGGATGGAGGAGCTCTCCAGGGTCAGGACGCGGTAGCGGTCGTGGAGGACCTCGCCGCGGACCACCAGGCCCGCCTCGAACTCGGACGGGTCGGCGACGGTCACCTCGACGAAGACGAAGTCCTCCTCGGCCGGCAGGTCGTTGTCGGACCGGATCTGCTTGATCTTGTCCCGGTACTCGGCGGCGTCCCGCCGGTCGGGCTCGTTGGCGATGAAGCGGATCGTGCGGTGGGAGATGTCCCGTACGAAGCGCTCGGCCATGTCGTCGGTGGTGATGCCGGTGATGCGCAGTTCGAAGGCGCGGGCGAGCCGCGACAGCAGGGAGATCAGCATGATGCCGACGATGAAGCAGGCACCGATCTTGACGCCGTCCGGGCGCTCGAAGACGTTGACGACCGTGGTGTAGAGGAAGACGGCCGAGATCACCCCGAAGGCGATCGTCCAGTTGCGCTGCCCCGCCTTGCGGGCGGCGATGGTCACCGCGATCGCCGCGGAGGAGATGAGCACCAGGACACCGGTCGCGTACGCGCCGCCCTGGGCGTCGACGTTGGCGTCGAAGATCCAGGTGACCAGGAACGCGACCAGGGTGAAGACCAGCACCATCGGCCGCACCGCGCGCGCCCAGTGCGGCGCCATGCCGTAGCGCGGCAGGTAGCGCGGCATGAGGTTGAGGAGGCCGGCCATCGCCGAGGCGCCGGCGAACCACAGGATGCAGATCGTCGACACGTCGTAGACGGTGCCGAAGGCGTTGCCCAGGTACTCGTGCGCGAGGTAGGCCAGCGCGCGGCCGTTGGCCTGGCCGCCGGCCTCGAACTCGTCGGCGGGGATCAGCAGCGTGGTGATGAAGCTGGTGGTGATCAGGAAACAGCTCATGATCACGGCGGCCGTGGTCAGCAGCTTCTTCGTGTCCCGGATCCGCCCGGCGGGACGCTCCTCGGTGTCGGACGGGTCACCCTTGACGTGCGGCATCACCGCCACACCGGTCTCGAAGCCCGACAGGCCCAGCGCCAGCTTGGGGAAGACCAGCAGCGCCACCCCGACCATCACCAGGACGTTGCCGTGCTGCGTGGTCAGGGCGTTCGACCAGTCGGTTACCACGTGCCCGGCGGTGGCCACGTGCCACAGGCCGACGACCACGACGACCACGTTGAGCGCCAGGTAGAGGCCCACGAGGGCGACCGCGACGCCGATCGCCTCCAGGAAGCCCTTCATGAAGACCGCGCCGAGCAGCGCGACCAGCAGCAGCGTGATGAGCATCTGCTTCCCGTGCAGCGCCTCGGTCAGGTGCGGGTTCTCCACCAGGTGAGTGGAGGCGTCGGCCGCGGACAAGGTGATGGTGATCAGGAAGTCCGTCGCCGCGAAGCCCAGCAGCGTCAGGACGAAGAGCTTGCCCTTCCAGAACGACAGCAGCCGCTCCAGCATGGCGATCGAGCCCTCGCCGCGGGGGCTCTCCTCGGCCACCCGGCGGTACACGGGCAGGGCGCCGGCGAGCGTGACGATCACCAGCACGATGGTGGCCACCGGCGAGAGCAGGCCCGCCGCCAGCGCCGCGATGCCGGGCTGGTAGCCCAGGGTGGAGAAGTAGTCGACACCCGTCAGGCACATCACCCGCCACCAGCGCTGGCCGTGGTCGTGCCATTCCGGGACCGCCTGCCCGCCTTGCTGGTGCCGGGCCATGTCCGACAGGCCCTCGAGCATCCACGCGCGCAGCCGACTCGTAGGGACGGGGGAGGTCATCGATGCTCCTGACGTGCTGCCACTGGTTCCCGCCACCACGAGATGGCCTGGTCAGCGTACGCATCGGTCGGCGCCCGATGTCCCGTACCGCCGCTTCGCGCCGTTAAGATTCCGTCAAGAGTGGGGGTTACGTCCCTGACGCGCCCTTTACGCCCGCCGGCCCGGTCAGGACATGGGCACGAGGACGTCATGGTGCGGTCCGCCCAGGACGACCTTGAGCGCTCCGGTGTCGGCCGCCGCCGCGAAGACGTCGTAGGCCTCCGCCGTCTCGTGCAGTTCGAAGGTGTGCGTGACGAACGCGCCGGTGGGCAGCTTCCGCGCCTCCAGCAGGCGCAGCAGGGTGGGCGTGGAGTACGTGTCGACCAGGCCCGTGGTGATGGTGACGTTGCGGTTCCACAGCTGCTCCAGGTGGAGCGTGACCGGTCGGCCGTGCACCCCCGCGTTCGCCACCCGGCCGCCCGGCCGGACCATCCGCGTGCACATCTCGAAGGTCTCCGGCAGCCCCACGGCCTCGATCACCACGTCCGCGCCGAGCCCTCCGGTGAGGTCGTCGACCAGCTGCTCGGGCTGCTCGCCCGCCGTGACCACGGCGTCCGCGCCCAGGTTCTTCGCCGCCTGCAGGCGCGCCGCGGCCAGGTCGACGGCGATCACCGTGTGCGGGGAGCACAGCTGGGCCGTGGCGACGGCGGCCAGGCCGATCGGACCGCAGCCGACCACCACGACCGTGTCCCCGGGCCGGACCCCGCCGTTGAGCACGCCCACCTCGTAGGCGGTGGGGAAGATGTCGGAGAGCAGGACGGCGTCGTGCCCGCCCACGTTGTGCGGCAGCGGGTGCAGGGAGGTGTCGGCGTACGGTACGCGCACGTACTCCGCCTGCGTGCCGTCGATCAGGTGCCCGAGCACCCAGCCGCCGCCGTCCAGGCACTGCCCGTAGGCCTGCTCACGGCAGAACCGGCAGCGTCCGCACCCGGATACGCAACTGACCAGCACCCGGTCGCCGGGCTGGAGGGCGTCCACCTCCGCGCCGGTCTCGACGACCTCGCCCACGGCCTCGTGGCCGAGCACCGTACCGGGAGCGACGTCCGGCACGTCGCCCTTGAGGATGTGCAGGTCGGTGCCGCAGATCGCTGCGGTGTCGACGCGGACGATGGCGTCCCTCGCGTCCTGGAGGACCGGGTCGGCCACCTCCTGCCAGGCGGCCCGTCCCGGACCCTGGAAGACCCATGCCTTCATGGCGTTCCGCTCCTTCGGGCTGAGGTGTGTCCCCCCTACCAGCGTGGGCGCGGCGGGCGGCCCTCGCATCCGGCGCCGGGACCGCCCGTCACACCCGGTTCGGCGTCAGATCGAAACGCACGTCGACGACGCCCTCGACGGACCGCACCAGGCGGTCAGCCACCGGCACCAGGGAGCGGTCCCCGAGCAGCCCGCTGAGGGTGACGACCCCTTCCTCGACGTCGACCTCGAGGGACCGCCACGCGCCGGGGAACAGCCGTGCGACCACGTTCTCCCGGACGTCGCGGGCGATGTCCTCGTCGGACCGCAGGAAGACCTTCAGCAGGTCGCCCCGGCTGACCACGCCCTTGAGCATGCCCCGGGCGTCGACGACCGGCAGCCGCTTGACCTGGTGCCGCGCCATGGCGCGGGCCGCCTGCGCGAGCGAGGCGTCGGCGCGCACGGTGACCGCGGGCGCGGTCATCAACTGCTCGGCGGTGAGCGCGGCCGCCCTGCCCGACGCGCCGACCCCGCCCACCGGGCGCGGCCCGTCCACGCGGTGCTCCTCCTTGCGCAGCAGGTCGGCCTCGGAGACGACGCCCACCACGTGCGTCCCGTCCTCCACCACCGGTACCGCGCTGACGTGCCACTGTTCCAGGGCCCGCACGATCTCCTTGAACGACGCGCGGCGGGTGACCGCGACGACCCTGCACGTCATCACGTCGCCCACCGTCATCGGCTGCCGGACGGCGTTCATGGCGGCCTCCTGAACCCGGGACGCGTCCCCTGGTCCCAGTCTCGGCCGGTGCGGCGGCGTGCGCACGGTCCGGCCGGGACCCGCTCACCCCGCGAGGGTGAGCGGCACCGTGTCGAGGACGACCCGGCGGCCGTCCTCGGCGGACAGCACGTACGCCGTGAGGGTGCCCGGCCCACCGGCCGCGCGGTAGGGCACGGTCACGTCGAAGGTGCCCCGGGTGCCGCTGCCCGAGGTGGCCGCCACCCGTAGGTCGGCGACCGTGCGGCCGGCCCCGTCGGAGATCCGCAGCCGGAACTCCGCCTCGAAGGTGTCGGCCGTGCCGTGGACGCGCAGCGGGGCGGTGACGGTGTCGCCGAGGAGCGGTGACTCCACGAGGACGGCGGGGGAGAGCTCCTCGAAGTCGGTGCGGCCGACGGGCGGGCCGGTGGCGACCGTGCCGAGTCCGGCCGGCGGCCCGCCGTCCACGCGCAGGCGCACCTTCTCGACGCCGGGGAACGCCGTCGCGGTGAACACCACCTGGGCGAGCCGGGCTTCCACGGGTGTGCCGGGGACGGCGTCGTCGTAGCGGCCCGAGAGGTCGACGGTGGCGACGCGGTCCTGTACGGCCAGCGATCGCAGCGCCGTCCCTGACGGGATCGCCGTCGCCCGGCCGTGACCGCGCTCGAAGCCGTTCGGGCCGGCGAGCAGGGCCCGCAGGGCCGCGGCGGCGGTCGCCGGGCCGGTCACCGTGCGCGGCGCAGCCGACAGTTTGCCCTCGTGCAGGAAGTAGACGGCCGCGTGGACCCGGCGGGGCGTCGCCGTGGTGGATGCCGATGCCGATGCCGATGCCGACGCCGACGCGGTCGGGTCAGGCGACCCGCCGCCCGGCGTGGCCGGCGCAGTGCCGGGTTCGCCGGATGCGGCGGTCCGGGAGGGGGCCCCGGAGGCCTCCCGGCCGGAGCCGCCGCAGGCGGACAGCAGGGCGAGGAGCACGAGCGCGGCGGCGAGCGCCCGCGCGGGGCGTGCGGCGGCGGGCCGGGCACCGTCCATGTGGATCCTCCCCTCCGGCATGCGCACAGAGTGCCCGCTCCCGCCCGCGTACGCCATCACCCGGGAGGGTCAGCTACCGGGTACGACCCCTGCGGGGCGGCGGAACAGCGCCGCCCAGAGGAAGTCCTCACCGAAGCACGCGGAATCGGCCGGCTCACCGCGCATGCGGCGCAGCTCGACCTCCGCCAGTCCGGAGAAGATCCGGCGCAGCGCCTCCGGGCTGTAGGCCAGGCCGCCGTGCAGCCGGGACTCGCGGTAGAAGTCCGCGTCGTCGAGCTCGGACCCCATGGCGCCGGCGGCGAAGCACGTCAGCGCCAGATGCCCGCCGGGTGCCAGGACCCCGTCCAGCAGCGCGAGGTAGCTGATGCGCCGGTGCGGCGGCAGATGGTGGAAGCAACCCGAGTCGTGGACCAGGTCGTACGGGCCGCGCAGAACCGTCCCGGCCAGGGCGAAGGCGTCACCGCGGTGGAACCGCACGGCCGCACCGGCCTCGCGGGCCCGCTCCTGCGCCCAGGCGATCGCGGCGGGGGAGAGGTCGACCGCGTCCACCGTGAACCCCCGTGCGGCCAGGTACCGCGCGTTGCGTCCCGGACCGCACCCGAGGTCGAGGACCCGGCCGCCCGGCGCGATCAGGCCCCGGTCGAGCCACTCCACGAGGTTCTCGTCCGGCTTGTCCACGAAGAACGGCACCGGCCGGGACCGGTCCGCGTAGAACGCGTCCCACCAGTCGGCGGCCCCTTCCGTCCAGCGGTCGGCCCCCGCCGCGAACAGGTCGTCCAAGAGCCTCAGCACGTCGTCGACGTCACGGATACCACGGTCCATCAGATCCCCTTTCCCGATGGGGAGACGCTAGGGCTCGCAGCCTCGAAAGCCCAGCTCAGCCCGGGTGCCCCAACCGCCCGTACGCCCGCCTCCCCCACCCCGGCACCACCCCCGGGCCGCCCTTGCCCGCGCCCCCTCCGCGAGTCCGCCCGCAACCCCTCCGGCGCCCGCCCCGGCCCCTTTCCCGGGCGCGCCAGGGACGGTTTCCCGACGGATTTCCCAGCCGCCGGCACGAGGGGCCCGAGTGGGGTCACTGCCCCAAGGTCGCCGCGTGGTCCGGGACGTAGGTCTGCAGGTCGCGGGGCGGGCGCTGGTAGCCGGTCGACTCGGGGCGGGGCGGGAGTTCGATGGCGGGGAGGGGGACCTCCTCGTAGGGGATGCCGGCGAGCAGGTGGGCGATCATGTTGATGCGGGCCGCGCGCTTGTCGTCGCTGCCCACGACGTACCAGGGGGCCTCGGGGATGTCGGTGTGCACGAACATCTGGTCCTTGGCGCGGGAGTACGCCTCCCAGCGGGTGATGGACTCCAGGTCCATCCCCGACAGCTTCCAGCGCCGGGTCGGGTCTTCCAGGCGGGTCCGGAACCGCTGCTCCTGCACGGCGTCGCTGACCGAGAACCAGTACTTGCGCAGGATGATGCCGTCCTCGATCAGCAGCCGTTCGAAGATCGGGCACTGGTGCAGGAAGCGCACGTGCTCCTCGGGGGTGCAGAAGCCCATCACGTGCTCCACACCGGCGCGGTTGTACCAGCTCCGGTCGAACAGCACGATCTCCCCGCCGGCCGGCAGATGGTCGACGTAGCGCTGGAAGTACCACTGGGTGCGCTCGCGTTCGGTCGGGGCGGGGAGCGCCGCGATGCGCGCGATGCGGGGGTTGAGGTGTTCCGTCACCCGCTTGATCGTGCTGCCCTTGCCGGCCGCGTCGCGTCCCTCGAAGACGATGACGAGCCTGTGCCCGCCGGCCCGGACCCACTCCTGCAGCTTGACCAACTCGACCTGCAGCCGCAGCAGTTCCCGCTCGTACATGCCGCGCGGCAGGCGGTCCTGGCGCTTGTTGTCACCCATGCCCCGGTGCCCTCGCTTCCGTAGGACGCCCACGGTACGGGTCCCCGGGCGGGCCCCGGGGGAGGCTCAGCCGAGCGGGCCGGTGCCGCCCGGGCCGCCGACGGCGTGACCGGGGGCGGTCGCCGGGAACGGGAGCCAGGGGCCGCGGGCGTGACCGCGGCCGTGGGCGTGCGGGTGCGGAACCGTGGCGAAGGGGGGCAGCAGTTCGGCGTCGTCCGCGCGCTGCGGGGCGGTCCGGGGGGTGGCCGCCGCCGGGGGCTCGGCCGCTTCGGCGACCGGGGAGGCGGGGGCGTACGGGGTGTCCGTCGTGGGTGCCGCGGTCGGGGACGGGGTGGACGCCGGCGGCGTGGGGTCCGGCGTCTGCGTCGGGGGCAGCGTGGTCGGCGGCGGGGTGGTCGGCGGCGGGGTGGGCGTCGCCGGCGGGGTGGCGGTGTGGCTGGGCTTGGGGGTCGGCGTGCTCGCGGGGGGCTTCGGCTGGGCCGGCCCGGTGTGGGCGGGCTTCGGCGTGGTCTTCACCGGCTTGGGCTTCTTGGCCTTGGCCTTCACCTTCGCCTTGGGCGGGGCCGATCCCTTCGAGGGCGTCGTGCCGGCACCCTTCGTCTCCTTCGCCTCCGGTGCCGCGTCACGCCGGCCGCTGTCGGCGTCGACCAGGCCGTGCTCCGGCTGCTCGGACGCGCTCGGCAGGATCGAGGTGACGTGGACCTTGGACGAGCCGGACGAGCGGTCCGCCCCGGCGCCGTCCGAGCCGGACTGCTGGAGTGCCCACGCGGTGCCGCCGAAGGCCGCGGCGGAGGCGACAGCCGCGGCGGACAGCTTGAGCCGCAGGGAACGCCCGCGGCGGTGCTTGGCCTGGTTGCGCATGTGAGACGAGGACCCTTTCAGCTAGCCCCCGCCCGGAATGCCGGCTGCCGCGCTGCGCGGCCGGGGCCGGATACGTCAGGACTCTGCGGGAGCATTCCCGCGGGCGCAAGGGCCTGACCTGCACAGTCGCCGGAAGCGGAGCGAGTGATTCCGAAAAGCCGCAGGTCATGGCCACGATGAACGGCACAAATCGGGGCATGTGACATCGCCCACGTCGCTCACGGGACGGAAGTCCCGCAGTGGTGCACAGGGGATCTTTCCTCCCCTGTCGGACATCGTTGACGGTCCCCACCGCGCGTGGTGCCGGGGCCCGTCGACGCGGAGATCCACCGGCTTGCATACTCGGGAGCGCCGTTCGGCAACCGACGGCACCACACCACCCCGCGGAGGCATGGACGTGGAGTACACGAAACTCGGCAGCACCGGTCTGGACGTCTCCCGGATCTGCCTGGGCTGCATGAGCTACGGCACACCCGAGCGCGGCAGCCACCCGTGGACGCTGGACGAGGACGCCGCCCGCCCCCTGATACGCGGCGCCGTCGAGGCCGGCATCACGTTCTTCGACACCGCCAACGTCTACTCCGACGGCACCAGCGAGGAGATCGTCGGCCGGGCCCTCGCCGAGTACGCGTCCCGCGAGGAGATCGTGCTGGCCACCAAGGTGAACGGCCGCATGCGCCCCGGCCCGAACGGGGCGGGCCTGTCGCGCAAGGCCGTGCTCACCGAGATCGACGCGAGCCTGCGCCGCCTCGGGACGGACTACGTGGACCTGTACATCATCCACCGCTGGGACCCGCACACCCCCGTCGAGGAGACGATGGAGGCCCTGCACGACGTGGTGAAGTCGGGCAAGGCGCGGTACATCGGTGCGTCCTCCATGTACGCCTGGCAGTTCTCCAAGGCCCAGTACACGGCGGAGCGCCACGGCTGGACGAAGTTCGTCAGCATGCAGAACCACTACAACCTCCTCCACCGCGAGGAGGAGCGCGAGATGCTGCCGCTCTGCGCGGACCAGGGCGTCGGCGTCACACCCTGGAGCCCGCTCGCCCGGGGGCGGCTGACCCGTGACTGGGACGCCGTCAGCGCCCGGCAGGAGACCGATGAGTTCGGCGGCACCCTCTACCTCGAGGAGGACCGCGTGATCGTCGAGGCCGTCGCGACCATCGCGGCACGGCGCGGACTGTCGCGGGCCCAGATCGCCCTGGCGTGGCTGCTGGGCAAGCCCGGGGTCACGGCGCCGATCGTGGGCGTCGGCAAGGAGGCGCACCTGCGGGACGCCGTCGCCGCGCTGGACGTGCGCCTCACCGAGGAGGAGCTGAAGGAACTGGAGAGCCCCTACCGGCCGCACGGCGTCGTGGGCTTCTCCTGAGCCGCCACCGTGCCGCCGTCAAGGCGTGATGTTCTGGTTGAGGTGGAACAGGTTCCCGGGGTCGTACGTCCGCTTGACCTCGACGAGCCGGTCGTAGTTGCCCTTGTAGTTGGCCCGGATCCGCCCCTGGTCGTCCCCGGCCATGAAGTTGACGTACCCGCCCTCCTCCGAGAGCGGCGCCAGGGCGCGGTAGTAGTCGCGCACCCAGGCCACGTTGGCCTCGTTGGCCGCGGGATCCGGCCACATGCCGGCGATCACGGTGGCGAAGGACGCGTCGCGGTAGGCGAAGGCGGTCGCGTCCGCGGGGACGCGGTGGCAGGCGCCGTCGATCGGGTAGATGTGCACGGTCGAGTTCACGGCGGGCAGGCCGGGCGCGTGCTCGAGGTGCGCGGCGATGGCCTCGTCGGTCAGCTCGGTGACGAAGTTGGCCTTCCAGTAGTGCTGGAGGCCGGGCGGCACGAGGCCGTCGAAGGCGGTGTTGAGCGCCGGGTACGGCATCGGGCCGATGTGCTCGGCGACGACCGGCGCCATGTCGTGGAAGGGCCGCAGCGCCCGCTCGCCCTCGTCGAGCGGGCCGGCCCAGCAGCTCACGGTGGCGACGTGGACCCTGCCGTGCCGCTCCGGCGGGATGAAGGGCAGGGGCGGGGCGATCTGGAACGCCGGGAAGCTGCCCAGCTGTTCGGGGGCGTCGGCGATGACCTCGCGGTAGGCGCGCAGCACACTGCCGGCGTCCTGGAGGTCGTAGAAGACGGGGCCGCCGTAGATGTCCTTGACCGGGCTGAGCCGGAACTGGAACGAGGTGACCACGCCGAAGTTGCCGCCACCGCCGCGCAGCGCCCAGAAGAGGTCGTCGTACTCCTTCTCGCTGGCGACGAGGAAGCGCCCGTCCGCGGTGACGACGTCCGCCGAGATCAGGTTGTCGCAGCTGAGTCCGAGGCCCCGGCTGAGATAGCCGATGCCGCCGCCGAGGGTGAGGCCGCCGACGCCGGTGGTGGAGATGATGCCGCCGGTGGTGGCCAGCCCGAAGGCGTACGTCGCGGCGTTGACGTCGCCCCAGGTGGCGCCGCCCTCCGCGCGGGCGGCGCGTGATCCGGGGTCGACGCGGACGGAGCGCATCGCGGAGAGGTCCGCCACGACTCCGTCGTCGCAGGTGCCGAAGCCCGGTACGGAGTGGCCGCCGCCGCGCACGGCCAGGTCGAGCCCGTTCTCCCGGGCGTAGTCCACCGCGGCGATGACGTCGCCGGCGTTGGCGCAGCGCACGATGACGGCCGGCCGCCGGTCGATCATGGCGTTGTGAACCTGCCGTGACCCGTCGTAGGCGTCCTCGTCCGCGGTGATCACCGCCCCGCGCACGCGCTCCCGCAGCTGGTCGATTGAGGGCTTGCCCATGGCCGACGCTCCTCGTGCGCTGACGACGCAAGCCCGCCCGGGGGCGGGGCCCGCCTGGGGCCGGCGGTGCGGTTCGGCGCGACGCGCACCTTCCCCCCCGGGCCCGCCCGCCACCGGCACCGGCCTGATTCCACGCTACGCCGACGGGGCCGGGCCTCAACCCGGGGCCGTGGCCGGGCCGTGCGAGGGATGTTGGTCTAGACCTTGACAGGTATAGGCCAATCCGGTTCATTGCTGAGTGCGACACGCAACTCCCCCCACACAAGGAGCAGTTACGGTGATGCGACGTACCCTCGCCGCCCTGACCACCCTCACGGCCGCCGCCGGACTGGCGGTGGCGCTCCCCGCCGGCACGGCCTCCGCCGCGACCTGCGCCACGCCGTGGAGCGCCGGCGCCGTCTACACCGGCGGCATGACCGCCTCCTACAGCGGCCACAACTGGCAGGCCAAGTGGTGGACGCAGGGCGAGACCCCGGGCACCACCGGCGAATGGGGCGTCTGGGCCGACCAGGGCACCTGCGGCGGCGGCACGACCGACCCGGGCAACCCCGGCAACCCCTCCGGGTTCGTGGTCAGCGAGGCCCAGTTCAACCAGATGTTCCCGGGCCGGAACTCCTTCTACAGCTACAGCGGCCTGGTCGCCGCCCTCTCCGCGTACCCCGGCTTCGCCAAGACCGGGAGCGACACCGTGAAGAAGCAGGAGGCCGCCGCCTTCCTCGCCAACATCGCCCACGAGACCGGCGGACTGGTCTACATCGTCGAGCAGAACACCGCCAACTACCCCCACTACTGCGACACGAGCCAGCCCTACGGCTGCCCCGCCGGCCAGTCCGCCTACTACGGCCGCGGCCCGATCCAGCTCAGCTGGAACTTCAACTACAAGGCGGCCGGCGACGCCCTCGGCATCGACCTGCTCCACAACCCCTGGCTCGTCGAGCAGGACGCCGCCGTGGCCTGGAAGACCGGCCTCTGGTACTGGAACACCCAGAGCGGCCCCGGCACCATGACCCCGCACAACGCCATGGTGAACCAGGCAGGCTTCGGCCAGACGATCCGCTCCATCAACGGGTCCCTGGAGTGCGACGGCCGCAACCCGGCGCAGGTGCAGAGCCGCGTCAACAATTACCAGCGCTTCACCCAGATCCTGGGCGTCGCCCCGGGCGGCAACCTCACCTGCTGAACGCCTCGCCTGCGCGCAGCGGAACGTGCACCGTTGAACGGTGCATGGCGCCGCCTCCCCCCCGAGCGGCGGCCCGGGGGGAGGCCGCCGCTCGGGGTGCGGAACCCGTCGTGGAGCATGCCGATCCCCGTGACATCGCTGCTCAAGGCGGTCGTGGGGGCGCATGGCGGCCTGTCCCGCCGCGCGCGCCAACCTCAGATTTCCGCCTGATTCCCGGACGGCGGCAACCCGTCGTTCACGGGTTCGTCGCCGTGGGACGGCTTGCTGGGAGCGAAGTTATCTAGACAACTTTGCCCACCCGAACGCCGCCGCGGCGGCGCCGGGGCGGAGAGGACCCAACACCGTGCCATCCCTCTCACAGGTCGCCGCATCCGGGAGCAGCGTCGCGCTCGACTCCACGACGGCTCCGCAACGCGGCGACAAACTCACCTTCACCTGGTCGACGGACGCGCCCGACCCCAAGAACTGGATCGGCGTCTACGACGGGGACCGCCAGCCGGGCAGCGGCAGCGGCTCGCTGGTGTGGACGTACGTCATCGGAACCTCGGGGAGGACGACCCTCGACACCTCCGGGCTGAGCGGCGGCCCGTACACCGTCTACCTGCTGGCCAAGGACGGCTACGGCATTCTCGCCAAGACCGAGCCGTTCACCTTCGCCGGCCCGCCCACCGGCGACCTCGTCGAGCTGCGGACCCCCAAGCCGTTCGAGGGCGACAAGGTCTCCTTCCACTGGACGACGGACGCGCCCGACCCCAAGAACTGGATCGGCGTCTACGACGGCGACCGGGTCCCCGGCAACGGCGCCTCCCTCGCCTGGGAGTACACCCCCGCGGCGTCCGGCGACATCAGCATCGACACCTCCGGGCTGAGCGGCGGGCCGTACACGGCCTACCTGCTGGCCAAGGACGGCTACGGCATCCTGGCCCGCACCGCGCCCTTCAGCTTCGTGCCGCGTCCGGTCATCCCGCGCCCGCACGCGGTCGTGGACGCCGTCACCACCGCCGAGCAGACGGCGGGCACTTCCTTCTCCGTCGCGCTCGGCGGCCTGTGGATCAGGCCCGAGGGCAATGCCGAGGGCAGCGCGACCTTCAGGCGCGCCGGCGGCGACCCGTGGCTGACCGTCGCAGCGGACGGCACCGTCAGCGGCAAGGCCCCGGCCCTCGCGCCGCGCGCCCCCGGCCGGCTGGTCGTCGCCGTCACCGACAGCGCCGTCGGCGGCGACACCGTCACCGTCCAGGTGCCGGTGCGCGCGAGCAGGGACCGGCTGACGCTGAAGGTCGCCACGCTCAACCTGTGGGACGCGGGCAGCCACGTCGACGGCGCGCTGGAGAAGCAGCTGCGGCTGGTGCTGACCCAGGGCCTCGACGCCGTCGCGCTCCAGGAGTGCGGTGACGACGGCGCCCAGCGGCTCGCCGCCGCGCTCGGCTGGCACGTGCACCAGGTCGGCGGCCTCGGCATCGTGAGCCGCCATCCGCTCACCGGCACCGTCGCCCCCACCGCCTCGCTGCCGGCCGCCGCCGCGACGCTGCGGCTGCCCGGCGACCGCACCGTACGGCTGTGGACGGCACAGCTGGACGAGGCCGGCTACGGGCCGTACGCGGTGCTCGCGGGCCGCACGGCCGCGCAGGTCGAGGCGGCGGAGAAGGGCACCGCACGCTACCGGCAGACGCAGGCGCTGGTGGCCGCGATGCGCCGCGACATCGCCTCCCGCGGTCCCGTCGTGCTCGCCGCCGGCCTCGCCTCGCCGTCGCACCGCGACTGGACGAGCCGGACCTCGTCCGCGCACGGGGGAGCCGGCCGGCTCCGCTGGCCCGTCACCGAGGCCCTGGAGGACGCCGGCCTCACCGACGCCTTCCGCGCCGATCACTCCAGCCCCGTGAAGGACCCCGGCACCACCTGGTCACCCGTCAGGCCGCGGCGCGAGGACGGCGGCGCGGAGCCCCAGGACCGCATCGACCAGGTCCAGTACGCGGGCCCGCTCAAGGTCGTCGAGGCGCACACCCTGGTCACCGGCTGGCCCCGGCCCGTCCCGGACACCGCAGGCAACGGCTGGCCCTCCGACCACGCCGCCGCCGTCGTCACCTTCTCCCTGTCCGCCCGCGGCTGACCCCGAACGACTTAAGGAACCTTCCCCATGACCGAGTTCAGCCGCCGCGCATTCATCGGCACCGCCGCGGGAGCCGCCGCAGCCGTCGGGCTCCCCGGCACGGCCGAGGCCGCCGGGAACGGCCCGCGGCACGGCAGCATCGACGACGTCAAGCACGTGGTGATCCTGATGCAGGAGAACCGCAGCTTCGACCACTACTTCGGCACCCTCAGCGGCGTACGGGGCTTCGGCGACCGCCAGGCGGCCGTGCTGTCCAACGGCGACCCGGTGTTCCGCCAGCCTGCCCGCGGACGCGAGGAGGGCCACCTCCTGCCGTTCCGCATGGACACCACCAAGTACAACGCCCAGAACGCCGGCGGCCTCCCGCACGACTGGGACAGCGGCCACTCGGCCGTCAACAACGGCGCCATGGACAAGTGGGTGTCCGCCAAGGGCGAGCGCACCATGGGCTACTTCACCCGCGAGGACATCCCCTACCAGTACGCGCTCGCCGACGCCTTCACCCTCTGCGACGGATACTTCTGCTCGCTCAACGGCCCCACCGACCCCAACCGCCTCTACCTGTGGACCGGCACCGCGGGCCCCGGCGTCGACGGCACCACCGGCCCGTGGACCGACAACACCCCGGTCACCGACAACCCGGTGGCGGACTGGACGACGTACGCCGAGCGGCTGGAGGACGCGGGCGTCACCTGGCGCGTCTACCACAACCCGGACGGTTCGGACGACCGCAACGGCGACTACGACGACAACGCCCTGTCGTACTTCAAGCAGTTCCACGAGTTCCCCAAGGACGACCCGCGCTACGTCAACGCCATGACGAAGTTCGACCTGACGGCGTTCGACAAGCACTGCAAGGACGGCACGCTGCCCACCGTCTCCTGGCTGGTGGCGCCGTACCTGTTCTGCGAGCACCCCGCGGCCAGCCCCGACTACGGCGCCCACTGGGTCAACACCGCGCTGCAGTCGTTGTTCTCCAACCCCGACGTGTGGAAGCACACCGTCTTCCTGCTCATGTACGACGAGAACGACGGCTACTTCGACCACGTCATCCCGCCGTTCCCCGAGCCGGGCACCAAGGACGAGTTCGCTAACGGCAAGGCCATCGGCCTGGGCAGCCGGGTGCCGCTGTGGGTCGTGTCGCCGTGGTCGCGCGGCGGCTGGGCCAACTCCCAGGTGTTCGACCACACCTCGGTGCTGCGCTTCCTCGAACGCGTCACCGGGGTGAAGGAGCCCAACATCTCGGACTGGCGGCGCACCGTCTGCGGCGACCTCACCAGCTGCTTCGACTTCACCAAACCCGACTACAGCATCCCCGCGCTGCCGGACACCGTCGCGCTGATGGCCAAGGCGGACGCCAGCAACGCGCTGCCCGCGGTGAAGGTGCCCGACCGTTCGGCCATGCCGCAGCAGGAGGAGGGGCGGCGGCCGCACCGCCCGCTGCCGTACCGGCCGTGGGCCGACGTGACCGTCGACCGCGACAAGGGCAAGGTCACCTGCAGGCTGACCAACGACGGCACCGTCGGCTACCACTTCACCGTGCTGCCCAACACGGCGCTGCCCTTCACCGGCACGCCGTTCACGGTCCCGCCGCGCTCGTCGCGCACGTACGTGTGGGACGCGGCGGACACCGACGGCCGCTACGACTTCTCCGTGCACGGCGCCGACGGCTTCGTCCGCCGTTTCTCCGGGACGGTCGTCCCCGACGGCCAGGACGACGTCGCCGTGCCGGGGGTCGCGGCCACCCTGCGGCACGACGGGCGCCCGGAGAACGCGGCCGTCGAGTTCTACCTGCGCAACGACGGCGGCACCGAGGTGGCCTTCACGCTCACGCCGAACGACTTCGCCGGCAAGGAGCAGACCGTGTGGGTCAAGGCGGGCGACCGCACCCGGGTGACCTGGCGGACCGACGGCGGCCGCTACGACGTGACCGTCACCGCGGGCACCGGGACCCGCTTCGTCCAGCGGTACGCGGGAACCGTCCACTCCGCGTGAGGCACGCCGGAGGGGACGGGAGGCGGGGGTCGGGGGACCGGGGACGGGCCGGCGCCCGTCCCCTCCGGGTAGGGTCGGGGGAACCGCCCGCAGGGGCGGCCCGCACGGCACGAGCAGCGCAGGAGACCACGGTGCGGCAGGAGCAGGGCACCCCGGACGACGAGCTGCGCTACCGCAAGGTCGCGGCCGGACTCCGCGAGGCGATCATCGCGGGCGAGTACGCCGCCGGCACCAAACTGCCCCCCGAGGGCACCCTCGCCGAGCGCTACGGCGTCTCCCGGGGCACGGTCCGGCACGCGCTGGCCGTGCTGCGCTCGGACGGCCTGGTCACCTCGCGCCGCGGCACCCGGCGCACGGTGCTCGGCGGCCCGCGGGCACAGAGCTTCTCGGAGCTGCTGAGCTTCACCAACTGGGCGCGTTCCATCGGGGAGACCCCGGGCGGCCGCGTGGACAGCGTGGTGCGGCGGCCCGCAGAGCTCTCCGAGGCCGATCAGCTCGGCCTGGAGGACGGCGCCGAGGTCTACCTGGTGCTGCGGGTGCGGACCCTGTCCGGGGAGCCGGTGATGGTCGAACGCTCCCTCTACCCGGCCCGGATCGGCGCCCTGGTGGCCGAACTGCCGCCCGACACCGTCTCGCACACCGAGGCCCTCGTCGCGCACGGCGTCCTGTTCACCGACGCCGACCACACCATCGACCTGGCCTGGGCCGACGCCGACGACACCCGCCTCCTGGACTGCCCGCCCGGGCAGGTCCTGCTGCGCGAGCGGCGCCGCACCACCGATCCCGAGGGCGCGCCGGTGGAGTGGTCCGAGGACCGCTACCTCCCCGGCACCATCGCCTTCACGGTGCACAACTCCGTGGCGGCCTCCACACTCGGCCGCCGCCACAGCCCCCGTCCCGGGAAGGACTGAGTGTCCCGGGGCCTGGACCAGGTCACCGCCGCCCTCGCCCACCGCCTCGGCGCCACCCCCGGTGACCTCTCCGACGAGCACGAGCGCTGGGCCCTGTACCGGCGGGCCCTGGACGACCCGGCCTGTCTGCCCGACCTGTACGACGCCGTGGCCGTCGAACCCGACCCGAGCGTGGCCCTCGGCATCGTCCTGCACGTCCTCGGTCGCCTCCCACCCTCCGGCCACTCGGCCTGGAGCGACCGGCTCGGCACCGAGCGCGGCCGTGCGTACGCGGCCCGGCGCGCCCGCGAACTCGGCGTCCTGCAGAGCGCGTCGGTGACCGCCCTGCTCGGCGACGCATCCGTTCCGGAGTCCTGGTCGGACTGGCTCCAACTGTGCCTCGCCGCGTCCTCGGACGAACCCGCGGTGCTGAACCGGCTGGCGGCCGCAGGCCGCACGAAGCGCATCCGCCGGCTGGCGACCGAGCGGGAGCGCTCGATCCGCCCGGTCTGATGCCCGGTGCCGAGTGCCTGGAGCAGGAGCATCCGCGTGCGGCAGCTGTTGCGGGGGCGAGATCGGGCTCGCTCTCGCCGTACCGGACGATGAGAGCGAGCCCGGTCCCGGGGAACCACCCGCAGACGCGGGTCACGGGGGGCGCGCCCACCACAGGCAGTGGGCGCGGCAACCGGCCATCTGCACCCGCGGACGGCAACGAGACCCATGCCACCGGAGAGGCGGGCCGCTCCGGCGCCCGAACCCCGGCCATCCACCAGCCGCGCAGCGCCGGCCGGCCCCAGGCCGCCACCTTCCCCTCCGCAGCCCGCATCTGTGCCCCGAAGGGCGTGAGACGGCGGGACGGCCGGACGACCGCCTCCGGCACCCCGGGGATTGCCGTCTACCCGCGCATCAGCGCGGCCAGCAGCGGGAGGAAGCGCGCGAAGGGCGGGGTGAGGGCGTCGGGGTCCTTCGCCTCCTCGTCCCAGCGGCGGACGGCGACCGCGTCGGCCGCGCCCGGCAGCCCGGCGAACTCGGCCGCCTGGCGGGGGGTCATCACACCGCCCTGGACCTCCAGGGTGTACTTCGACGCCTCCGACAGCCGGTCGTGGTAACCCGGTTCGACCGCGCACAGGTAGCGCTTGGCGGCCACGTGCAGCCGCACCGGTTCGGTGACCTCGGGCCCGAACCAGCGGCCCAGCAGGTCGGCGCCGGTGTGGCTGTGCCGGTTGTCGTGGCCGGTCATCAGGTCCCGGCCGGTGACGACCTCGCCCTCCACGTGCCCGATGTCGTGCAGCAGCGCGGCGGCCACCAGGTGCGGCGGGGCACCGGCGGCCTCGGCCAGGGCTCCCGCCTGCAGCATGTGCTGGGCCATGGTGACGGGTTCGCCCAGGTACTCCGCGGACACCGCGCCCGCGAACAGTTCGGCGAGCGGCTCCAGGGTGTCCGCGCGGCGCAGCACGGCCAGGGTGCTCGCCAGCCCGTCCAGGTCGGCGTAGCAGCCCTGGAGGTGGCGCGCCCCGTCCTGGGCGAAGGCGGTGCGGGCGTGCAGCAGCCGGGTGTTGTCGAAGACCAGGCAGTCGCCGGGCGCGAGCCGCAGGTCCAGCTGGAGTTCGGGGCGGAGCAGCAGCTCGGCGAAGGTGCGGTAGGCCGTGTAGAACGCCTCCAGCTCGTCCGCGGCCATCCGCAGCGTGCCGATCGAGCGGTTGTTGAACCGCACCTCCCGCACGCGGCCCAGCGGGTCGGTGCCGATCAGCGGGCGGTCGGCCCGCAGTTCGGTCCCCGCGTCACGGAAGACGAACGGTACGGGCGTGCGGGTGAGCACGTCGTACGCCTCCGGGTCCTCGCGGCGCAGCAGCGCGGCCGCCGCGAAGCCGTCGACGAGACCGGAGTCGCCGCCGTCCGCGTCGTTGACCAGGCAGTGCAGCAACTGGAGCGTCGGAACGGGATCCCGGTACGGGTTGTCGGTGTGCGGCGTGATGGCGGCCGAGGTGAAGGCGAGGTTGTTCGGGTCCGGCTCGACGCGCACGTCGAAGAGCTTGCCGTAGTTGGTCTCGCGGACGAACCCGAAGGTCTCGGCCACCTCCAGCACCTGGCCCTCACGCCCGGGCACACCGCGCAGCACCATGAAGCCGAGCCGCAGCACGGACTCCAGCATCCGGGCCCGCACTCCCGGCTCGCCCAGGTACTCCTCCCAGTCCGCCTCGGGCAGCCGCCCGGCGACCTCGCGCGCGGTCCACAGTTCCTTCCCAACCTCGGTGCGCAGGTCACCGTGCCCGGTCCGGCCGGGCCGGGCGGCCTCCAGCCACGTCAGCGGGTACGACGAGCGGTGCCCGTCGGGCTCCCAGACCACGTCGACGGCGGGCCGGCCGTCCCCGGCGGCGTCGGCCGCCCGGCCCACCCGCAGCCCGGCGGGCAGGGAACCGATCTGGAACAGCTTCTGCCCGGACCGCGGGTCGCGGCACTCGGCGCAGGGGCAGTTGTCGCGGAGCCACATCGCCGGCAGGTCGCCGACGGGAAAACTGGACAGGGCGGACACGGTCACTCCTCGGGGCAAAGTTGTATAGCCAACTTCTCCGACCGTCACAGGCGGAGACGTCCCGGAGGTGACCGCGGCATGGCCCCGCGGCGAACGCCCGCCTAGGGCCCCGCCCGGCCCAGCAGCTCCCCGACGAGTTCGCCGACCTGCGCGGTCTCGATGAGGAAGCCGTCGTGCCCGTACGGGGAGGCCACGACCCGGACGGGCCCCGCGCCGGGGATGCCGGCCGCCAGCTCCTCCTGCTGCGCGAGCGGGTAGAGGCGGTCGGAGGAGACCCCGGCGACCACGGTCCTGGCGGTCACCCGGCGCAGGGCGGCCCTCACCCCGCCGCGTCCGCGGCCGACGTCGTGCCCGTTCATGGCCTGGGTCAGGGCGACGTAGCTCCCCGCGTCGAAGCGCCGGACCAGCTTGGCCGCGTGATGGTCCAGGTAGGACTCCACCTGGTAGCGGCCGCCGCGCCACGGGTCCTCCGCCTCCTGCGGCGCGCGCCCGAAACGGGCGCCGAGCTCGGCTTCGCTGCGGTACGTCACATGGGCCAGCCGCCGGGCCAGGCCGAGCCCCGCGTGTGGGCCGTGCCCCGGCGCGGCGTCGTGGTAATCGCCGTCCCGCCAGTGCGGATCGTCCCGGATGGCGTGCAGCTGCACGTTGGCCCAGGCGATCTGCTCCGCGCTCGCCGCGGCGGTGCAGGCGAGCAGCAGCAGTGCCTCCGTGCGTTCCGGCCGCGACACGGCCCATTCCAGGGCGCGCATCCCGCCCATGGACCCGCCCGCCACCAGCGCCCAGCGGCCGATGCCCAGCGCGTCCGCCACTTCGGCCTCGGCAGCGACCTGGTCGCGCTGCGTCAGCTGCGGGAACGCACCGCCCCAGCGCCGTCCGCCGGGCCGGCACGAGGACGGCCCCGTACTGCCCTGGCAGCCTCCCAGGACGTTCGGCGCCACCACGAACCACCGGTCGGTGTCGAGTGCGCGGCCCGGTCCGATCATCCCGTCCCACCAGCCCGGCGTGGGGTGACCCGGCCCGGCGGGCCCTGCGGCGTGGCTGTCGCCGGTGAGGGCGTGCAGGACCAGCACCGCGTTGGAGCGGTCCGGGGAGAGCCTGCCCCACGTCTCGTACGCGATCCGCACCCCCGGGAGCTCGCCGCCCGATTCCAGCGGCAGCGGCTTCTCCAGCGCGTGCCACCGGCGGCGGCCCGGCGGGTCCCCCTCCCGCCAGGCCCCGGAGGCCGGCGGGAGGGGGAGCGCGGCGGCAGGCGTGGTGTTCAGGACACGCCCTTCGCGGCGCGGAACCCGGCCTCCAGGTCCGCCTTGAGGTCGGCGAGGTTCTCCAGGCCGGCCGAGAGGCGCACCAGTCCGGGCGAGGTGCCGGTGGCCACGAGCTGCTCCTCGTCCAACTGGCTGTGCGTGGTCGACGCCGGGTGGATGATCAGGCTGCGGACGTCGCCGATGTTGGCCAGGTGGCTGAAGAGTTCGACCGCGTCCACGAACCGCTTGCCCGCCTCGACGCCGTCGCGCAGTTCGAAGGCGAGCACCGCGCCCGCTCCGCGCGGCAGGTAGCGCCGTGCCGCGGCGTGCCAGCGGTTGGACGGCAGCCCGGGGTAGTGCACGGCGGCCACCTCGTCACGCTGTTCCAGCCATTCGGCGAGGGCCTGGGCGTTGGCCGAATGGCGCTCGATGCGCAGGCTGAGCGTCTCCACGCCCTGGAGGAGCAGGAAGGCGGAGTGCGGGGCGATGGCCGGGCCGATGTCCCGGAGCAACTGGACGCGCAGCTTGACCGCGTACGCGCCCGGGCCCAGGGCCGGCCAGTAGCGCAGCCCGTGGTAGCTCGGGTCCGGGGCGCTGAAGTCCGGGAAGCGCTCGGCGTGGGCACCGAAGTCGAAGCTGCCGCCGTCGACCACGACCCCGCCGATGGTGGTGCCGTGGCCTCCGAGGAACTTCGTCGCGGAGTGGACGACGACGTCCGCGCCGTGCTCGATCGGCCGCAGCAGGTAGGGTGTCGGCACCGTGTTGTCCACGATGAGCGGCACCCCCGCCTCGTGCGCGACGTCCGCGACCGCCCGCACGTCCAGGACGTTGCCGCGCGGATTGCCGAGCGTCTCCGCGAACAGCGCCTTGGTGCCGGGGCGGATCGCGGCGCGCCAGGCGTCGAGGTCGTCCGGGTCGTCGACGAAGGACACCTCGATGCCGAACCGGGGCAGGGTGTGGCGGAACAGGTTGTACGTGCCGCCGTACAGCGAGGTGCTGGACACGATGTGGTCCCCGGCGGACGCGACGTTCAGGATGGCCAGCGTCTCCGCGGCCTGCCCGGAGGCCAGCGCGACCGCGGCGACACCGCCTTCCAGGGCGGCGACCCGCTGCTCCAGGACGTCCTGCGTGGGGTTGTGGATCCGGGTGTAGATGTTGCCGGGCTCGGCGAGGGAGAACAGGTCGGCCGCGTGCTGCGTGTCGCGGAAGACGAACGACGTCGTCTGGTAGATCGGCACCGCCCGGGCTCCGGTCGTCGGGTCCGGCGCGGCGCCGGCGTGGATCTGCTTGGTCTCGAACGACCAGGCGGAGGTGTCGGGCCCGGTGCCGGGGCCCTCCTCCGGGGTGTGGCCGGCGGTGACGGAGTCGATGGGCTGGCTCATGGTTCTCCCTCGGTGCGCATGCGGGTGCGGGGGCGGGCTCGGGCACGCCCAAGAGCAGCCGGGGACGGCAGGCGAACGCGTCCCGGGCAGGGGAAGGCAAGGAAGCGGAAGGGATGATCGGCGGCCGGTGACGGCGGCAGGAGGCCGGAGGCGCGGCGTCAGCGCTCGGCGCGACAGCCCATGCTGGTGACACGCACGTAGTCCACGTGGCGGCGGGTCACGAGCAGGGTCATGACGCAAGGTAACCACACGGAGGCGGAACGCACCAGCGGAACGCCCGAGGTGACTTACCGTCAGCACGCCGTGCGGCGGGGCCCCGCCAGGCGCCATGGCGATGGACTTCGGGGACGGGGCTGACGCCGTGTCGGACCGGCCCTACGATGAGCGCGTGAACTCGACCAGCCCGGCCGTCACGGCCGCACGCACCGTCGGCACGCCGCGCGTTCCCGCGTCGCGCCGCTGTTGTCGCTGAGCGCTCAGGGTCGCCACCCCGTTCCGGTTCACCCCCCTTGTCACCGCGCCGCCGTGCGTGGTCCTCCGCACGTCCTCGGTCGTTCCCCGCCACTGGAAGCAGGACCGTCATGACCCGTGCCCCGCGCTCCACCGTTCCCGTCGACGAGGCCTCCTACGACCGCCTGCGGCTGCGCCAATGGCTCGCCGGACGGGCCCGGGGCGACGGGATGTCCCGCCGTGAGGTGCTCACCCTGCTCGCCGCGGGCACCGCCGCCCTCGCCCTGCCCGGACCGGTGAGGGCCGCGGCCGCGACCTCCCCGGGAATCGTCAAGCCGTTGCCGGACGAGTGGTTCACCCTCCGCGGGACCAATGCCGAGACGAAGTGGGAGGCGCTGCGCGGGACCGGCTACCTGACCCCCGCCGACCGCTTCTTCGTGCGCAACCACACGTCCACCCCCGTCGTCGACGCCGCGACCTGGCGACTGAAGGTCTGGGGGAGCGGGCTGCGGGGCGGCCAGGGCCCGGACGACGCCGTGGAGTTCGGCCTGGACGACCTGCGTGCGCTGCCGCCGGTGGAGCGCACCGCCTTCGTCGAGTGCGCGGGCAACGGCCGGAGCTTCTACACCTCCCAGCAGGGACAGACGGTCTCCGGCACCGCGTGGACCCTGGGTGCCGTCGGTGTCGCCCGGTGGCGCGGCGCGCGCCTGTCGGACGTGCTGCGGCGGGCGGGCGTCACCCGGCACGCGGTGGACGTCATGCCGCGCGGTCTCGACGACGAGTACGTCACGGGCGGCGTCAGCCTGGGCCGCGTCCGCAGGCCCCTGCCCGTGGCGAAGGCGCTGGACGACGTGATCCTGGCCTACGCCATGAACGGTGCTCCGCTGCCGCACGACCACGGCCGTCCCCTGCGGGTGCTCGTGCCCTCGTGGGTGGGGATCTCCTCGGTCAAGTGGGTCGGTGACATCGAGGTCTCGGCCGAGCCGCTGTACTCGCCGTGGAACACCGACTTCTACCGGCTGTTCGGCCCCGGGTTCCCCGAGGCCGGCAGCGCGCCGCTCACCCGGCAGACCCTCAAGAGCGCCTTCGAACTCGAAGCGGGGGCCGCATTCTCCGCGGGGGTCCGCAGCATCCTGCACGGCCGCTCGTGGTCCGGGGCCGGGGGAGTGCGGCAGGTGGAGGTCAGCACCGACGGCGGTGCCACCTGGCGGAGGGCCGCACTGCGCGACGTCCCGCGCCGGGACGGGTGGGTGCGCTGGACCGTCCCGTGGCGGCCGCGCACCCCGGGCCCGGCCGTGCTGCTGGCGCGCGCCACCGACACCGCGGGACGGACCCAGCCGGACGAGGCGGTGTTCAACACCCAGGGCTACTTCTTCGACGCCGTGGTGCGGCATCCGGTGGTCGTCGCCTGACGCGACGTCCTGGGTACGCGACGTCCTGGGTGGGGACAGGCCGCGCCGCTCCCTGTACGATGCGGACCACCGAGGTTACCGGCCGGTAGGTATGCCGTTCGCGGAGCCAAGGCGGAAGCGCCCGCCCGGCTCCGCGTTCCCGCAGCCGCCCGGCCGTCCGCCCCTTCGCCCCAAGGAGCAGTCATGCCCACGCTCGACCGCCAGGACGACGTCTTCATCCTCGACCTCGGGGACACCGAGAACCGCTTCCACCCCGACTGGCTCGCGGCCGTCGACGCCCTGCTCGACGAGGTGGAGAAGGCCGAGGGGCCGCGGGCCCTGGTCACCGCGGCCACCGGCAAGTTCTGGTCCAACGGGCTCGACCTGGAGTGGCTGTTCGCCCACGCGGACCAGGCCGGCGCGTACGTCACGGGCGTGCAGGCCCTGCTCGCCCGTTTCCTGACCCTGCCGGTGGCCACCGTCGCCGCCCTGCAGGGCCACACCTTCGCCGCCGGCGCGATGCTCTCGCTGGCCCACGACTTCCGTGTGATGCGCGCCGACCGCGGCTACTGGTGCCTGCCCGAGGCGGACATCAACATCCCCTTCACCCCCGGCATGTCGGCCCTCATCCAGGCCCGCCTGCACCCGCAGACGGCCCACGAGGCGATGACCACCGCGCGCCGCTACGGCGGCCTCGACGCGCTGGCCGAGCGCATCGTGGACCGTACGGCGGGCGAGGACGAGCTCCGCGAGGCCGCCGTGGCCCTCGCCCGCCCTCTGGCCGGCAAGGCGGGCGCCACGCTCGGCACGATCAAGACCCGCATGTACGGCCCCGCGCTGGAGGCCCTCCGCCAGGAGGACGTCCCCCTCGGCTGAACCCGTACGCCGACGGGGCCCGGGGTCAGCGGGGGTCGTTGAGCCAGTCGCCCGGGAGGTCGTCGCGCACCCGGTCGAGCGCCTCCTCGGTGCGGGCCCGCGCCCACAGGCAGGTGCGGTCGTCCTCGCGGAGTATGACGTCGGGTCCGGCGTACCAGCGCGCACCCAGGTCCTCACCGGGCGGGTACGCGGGGAACGGCAGCGGGGTGAACCGCCCGTCCAGGGCGTCGAAGTGGGCCTCGTCGAGGTCGTCGCGGAAGTCGCAGAGCTCGAACGGCTCGTGCAGCGACTCCGACAGGACGATCTCGACGCAGGCCCACGAGAAGCGGTCCAGCCACGCCGACCACCGCTCGGCCTCCTTGTCCGCGAGGTCCGGCTTCATGACGACCGGCGGATCGGGCTTGTGCAGGTCGGCGAGGAGGATGCCCCACGACGCGGCGCCCTGGTTCTCGTACCGGAAGACCAGCGCCTCCTCGCGGGAGTCCACGTGGAGCTGCTCGGGTGCGAGCAGCGTGTCGTGGTTGCTGGTGAGGTCCGGGCGCCGCCCGAAGAGCCGGTAGGCGTCACGGAGCACGGCGGGCAGGGCGAAGCCCAGGCGCTCCTCGGCGGCGGTCAGTTCGGGCGCACCGTACCCGTCGCCCTCCTGCAGGGGCGCGAGCCAGTGCCCGGCGAAGCCGCGCACGAACCGCAGGGCCCTGGCCGGGTCCGTCATGCCCGCGGCCAGCTCCCGCCGCACGTCGAAGTCGTCTGTCATGCCGGGCACGCTATCGCGCCGCCGGACCACGCCCGCCCGCCGCGGACCGCGCGCGGCCGGTCAGCCTGCGTGGGGGAAGGAGTGGTGCTCGTGCGCGACCATCCACCGGCCGTCCTGCTTGCGCAGCCCGAGCGTGAGGCGGAGCCGGATCCCGGGGTCCTGGGCGAAGTCCTCCGGGGTTCCGCAACGGAGCAGGGCGTACGCGAACGCCACGTCGTCGCCGGCGGTGACCTCCAGGGAGACGATCTCGAACGAGGCGCCGCGGGCCTGCCAGTCGAAGAACGGCGGCCACACCTGCCGGTACGCGGGCAGGCCGCGGACCCCGTCGTGGGGAGGCGGCACGTCGAACATCACGATGTCCTCGCCGTGGTCGGCGACCACGGCGTCCAGGTCGCCCCGGTGCACCGCCTCCGCCCAGCGCTCGATGAGCGCCCGGATCCGCGCCTCGTCGTCCCGCATGGTGCCGTCCTCCCGTGCCGCCGCCGCGGCGATCACCGTCCGTCGCCGTCCTGTCGGCCAAGGGTGATGGGGCGGAGGGGGCGGGTGGGCGGGAATCCGCGAGTTGGTGCGGCCGCGTGCCCGCCCGATTAGCGTGCGGATATGGCACTACGCTTCCCCGCTCCGGTCACCATCGACGGCCGGTACGCGCGGCTGGTCCCGCTCTCGCCGCTGCACGTCCCGGCGCTGTTCACCGCGGCGCGCGCCGACGAGGGGATGTGGCGCTGGCTGTCGACGACGCCGCCCGGTTCGCCCGGCGAGATGGCCTCGCTCGTGGAGCAGCGGCTGGCGCAGGCCGCGGCGGGGGAGTCCGTGGTGTTCGCGGTCGTCCCGCACGCCACGGAGCGCCCGTCGGGCTGGGCCGCGTACGTCGACGTCTCGGTCGTCGACGAGCGCGTGGACATCGGCTGGAGCTGGCTGGATCCGGCCCTGTGGGGCGGCCCGGTCCACCTGGAGACCCACTTCATGCTGGTGTACTACGCCTTCGAGGACCTGGGCTTCGGCCGCGTCCAGTGGCGCCTGGACGACCTCGACCTGCCGACCCAGGACGCGGTCTCCCGCATCGGCGGTATCCGCGAGGGCGTGCTGCGCAGGCACTGCCGCCGGGTCGACGGGTCGTGGCGCGACACCGTGTACTACTCCCTGGTCGCCACGGAGTGGCCGGCCGTGCGGGAGCGGTGGATGTCGGGCTGGATCCTCGAATGACGACGGGCCTCAGTGCCCCTTGCGCGTGCGGCGCCAGGAGAACGGCCCCGGGAGGTCGACGGATTCGGTGCGCTCACCGCGGGTGTTGACGGTGTGGTGGACGCCCTTGCTGCCCGTGGTGATGGACAGCGAGCGCTTGTTGATGTTCAGGCGGACGCCGGGCAGGATCCGGAACGACTTGCGGAAGCGAAGAGGCACGTGGTGCTCCTTTCCGAGGGTTCGGTCTGGAGTACGTGTGCCCTGCTGACGGCCTTTCATCGGGGTCCGTTCCCGTGGGTGTCGCGGATGCCCGGTGTCAGGTCGCGCCGCCCGCCCTCCGGCAGGCGTGCGGCGATGCCGTCGATGAGGAAGGCCAGGCTGAGCTCGAACTGCCCGTCCGCGTCCGGCCCGGAGGGGGCCTCCATCCACCGCGCGAGCAGCGGGTGCCGCCCGCCCGCCGCGGCCAGTTCGCGGGCGGCGGTGACGGCCGCGGCGAGCTGCTGCGGGGTGTGGATGCCGTGGCGGCGGCGCATGGCGAGCTCCTCGGCCTCCTGCTGCGCGCTGCCGAGGACGTGCCGGTCGAGGAGCGCCGCGTAGGTCATGGCCTCGCCGAGGGTGGCGCCCTGGTGCACGAGCACCTGGAGGACGAATTCGGTGCGGCGCATCATGTGCGGCCCCAGCGGCGGGCGCGTGGGGGCGAGCTGGGCGAACCACAGATGCCGCTTGACCGCGTCCCAGCTCCCGGTGGCCACCGCGTGCAGATCGGCCCGCCAGTCGGCGCCCGGCACCGAGGGCAGCGGGATCTCCGCCGTGACGGCGTCGAGCATGAGGTCGACCAGCCCGTCCTTGCTCATCACGTGACGGTAGAGGGCCATCGGCGTGTACGGGCCGAGCCGCTTGGCCACCGCGGCCATCGTGAGCGCCTGCGGGCCGCCCTCGTCGGCGACGGCGATCGCGGCGCGCACGATGTCGTCCCGCTCCAGCGGGCTCTGGCGGCGGCGCGGCGCGGGCTGCGTCCAGATCAAGGGGGCCGGGGCGCCTTCCGGGGTCTCCTTCGTCTCCTTCACGGGGGGAGTTTACAACGTCAGCTAAAGTATATGGCGTATACGCAAGAGTGAGGGAGCAGTCATGAGCCAGCCCACCGCCCCGGCCGGGATCCGCCTCGGCGTCGTCAGGGGCATCAGCTACGGGATGTTCGGAGCGCCGGACAGTTTCGTGCCGGAGACGCGGGAGCTCGGCGCGAGGCTGGTGCGCGTCTTCCTCTACTGGGGGCAGGTCGAGCCGGAACCCGGACGGTACGCCTGGTCCGTCGTCGACGCCGTCCTCGGGCAGCTCGACCCGGCGGCCGAGCTCTGGGTCACCGTCTGTTCCAGCTCCCCGTGGGCGACCCGGCAGCCCACCGGCTTCCTCCCGTCCTCGCCCGCGCTCGACCCCGCCGGGTACGAGCGCTTCGTCGGCGACCTGGCGACCAGGTGCCGGGGCCGCGTGGACCACTGGCAGTGCGGCAACGAGCCCAGCAACACCGGACTCCTGTGGGCCGGCAGCGCGGCGGAGTACGTCGCACAGCTCACCGCCTTCCACCGCGCCGTACGCGCCGCGGACCCGGCCGCCTCGGTCGTCCTCGGCGGCTGCGGCTACGACGTGCTGTCCGACCCCGCGGACGGCGAGGCCCGGCGGTTCTTCGACCACGTCGTCGAGCACGGCCGCGACGCCTTCGACCTCTTCGACGTCCACCTCTACGGGGACCCGCACGCGATCCCGGACCAGATCGCCCAGGTGCGCGCGATGATGCGGCGGCACGGATACGAACGCCCGGTGGTGGCGGGGGAGTACAACGGCCCCACCCTCTTCGAGTTCCCCCGGGCCCAGGCGGAACTCGAGCGGGCGATGACGGCCGCCTTCACGGGGGCGGCGGAGCCTGGCGAGGCGCCGGAACGCGCGACCATGCGCCTGCTCTACGAACGCTCCCCCGAACTCCCGCCGGAGCTGCGCATGTTCATGGAGGACTGTCCTCCGGAGCTCGCCGCGCGCCGCGACCGCATCAACCGCCGCCAGATCGTCACCCGCACCGTCCTGGCCCTCGCCTGCGGTGTCACCCGCACGGCCTGCTGGAACCTGGCCCCGGAGATCCCCGGCTACCGCGACCGCCTCAACCTCATGGGCTTCCTCTTCGGCAGGCTCGCCCTGCTGGACTACGAGGGCACCGCCCTGACCCGGCGCCGCCCCGCCGCCGACGCCTTCGCCCTCCTGGCCGCGTACCTCGACGGCGTCACGGCCGTCCGCCGCCTCGCCACGGAGGACCGGTCCGGCCTGTACGCCTTCGAGGTGTCCCGGGAGGGCCGCGGCGCGCTCCAGGTCCTCTGGCGATCCGGCGATCCCTTCACCGGCGAGGACGCCCCGGGGACCCTCGTCGACCTCCCCTGGCCCCACGCCGCCGCCCACGCGGTCGACGCCTTCGGTGCCGCCGTCCCGCTGCACCGCGCCGACGGCACCGTCGGCGTCCCGCTCTCGGTCACCCCGGTCTTCCTCTCGACGGAGTCCCGGGAGGCGTGACCGGGCGGCCCCGGCGGCTCAGGCCCCGGCCGCGTAGGTCCAGAAGGCGCGCATCGTCGCCGGGGCGGCCGGGCCGGTCAGTTCGACCTGCGTGAGCAGCACCGTCACGGTGTCCGTGGACGGCGTGACGTGCGCCGCCGTGCCGGTGCCGCCAATCCAGCCGTAGCGTCCCGGTGCGTTCCACGGGGCGACGGCCGCGACGTCCACCGAACCGCCGAAGCCCCAGCCCTGCCCCTCCAGGAAGACCGCGCTCGCGTCGCGTTCGGCGGGCGGCAGGTGGTCGGTGGTCATCAGCCGTACGGACTGCGCCGACAGCAGCCGGCGGCCGCCCGCGGTGCCTTCGGCGAGGAGCATCCGGCCGAAGGCGTACCAGTCGTCGGCGGTCGACACCAGGCCGCTCGCGCCGGACGGGAACGCCGGAGGGGTGCTCCACTGCCCGTCGGGGGCGTCCACCAACTCCAGCCCTCCCTGCGGATCCGGGCGGTAGAAGGCGGTGAAGCGGCCGAGGCCGGCACGCGGCACGGCGAAACCGGTGTCGGTCATGCCGAGCGGCTCGAAGATCCGCTCGGACAGGAACTCGTCCAGCGGACGGCCCGACACCCGGGCGACCAGGACGCCCTGGATGTCGGAGCAGGTGTTGTAGAGCCAGGCCTCGCCCGGCTGGTGCAGCAGGGGGATCCCGGCCAGCGTCGCCATCCAGGCGTCCGGTGCCATGACCTGCTGCGGCCGCGGCGGGCCCTGCTTGAGCTCGCCGAACAGCGGGGCGAGCGCGGGCAGGGAGAAGTCCGCGGGGAAGCCGTAGCCCGCGCGCGAGGCCAGCAGGTCGAGGACGGTGATGGGCGCCGCGGCCGGCACCACGTCGTCGAGCGGACCGGCCGGGGTGCGGACGACCATCGGTTCGGCCAGTTCGGGCAGCCATGCCGCGACGGGGTCCGACAGGGCGATCCGTCCGTCGTCGACGAGCATCATGACCGCCGCCGCGACGACCGGTTTGGTGATCGAGGCGATGCGGAAGAGCGAGTCCCTGGTCATGGGGGTGGGGTCCCCGACGGCGAGGGTCCCCGCGGCCGCCACCTCGACCCGGTCGCCGCGCGCCACCAGGCCCACGGCCCCCGGCACCGATCCGTCGTCCACGAACGCCTGCAGGATGTCGTGCAACCGCTGCTCCATCGCTCCACCTTCCCTCGTACGCCGTCACGGAGAGGACTTCCGCCACGGCGCGGACTCATCGGTCCGCCGCCGCGCGACCCGTTCGGCGGTGTGTTGCAGGGGGCGGCACCCGGGCGTCCGCGTAGCGTACGGAAAGCCGGCCCGTATCGGGGTGTACACGGAGGAAAGGCACCGGATCCATGCAGCAGGAGCGCGGTGGCCGCTGTGACGTGATCGTGGTCGGGGCGGGCGCCGCCGGGCTGGCGTGCGCGGCGGACCTCGCCGTGGCGGGCCTGGCGGTGCGGGTGCTCGAGGCCTCGGACGGAGTCGGCGGCCGGATGCGCACCGACCGGCACCGCGGCTTCCTCCTCGACCGCGGCTTCCAGGTCTTCAACACCTCCTACCCCCAGGTGAAGCGGCGCCTGGAGCTGGAGCCGCTGCGGCTGCGGCCGTTCACCCCCGGCGTCCTGGTGCACACCTCCGGCGGGCGACTGCGCTTCGCCGACCCGACCCGCCCGCCGTACGCGACCGCCGACCTGCTGCCGGGACGGCTCGCGTCGGGGCGGGACCTGGCGGCGCTGGCGGTCCTGAGCGCCCGTGACATGGCGCTGCCCGCGGGAAGGCTGCGCGCGGGCGCGGACACCACGACGCTCACCGCGCTGGCCGCGGCGGGCATCTCGGCCGAGCTGGTGGAGACCCTGTTCCGGCCGTTCCTGTCGGGGGTCTTCCTGGAGGACGAACTGGAGACCTCCAGCCGCTTCTTCCACTTCGTGTGGCGCAGCATGCTGCGGGGCACCCTCGCCCTGCCCGCCGAGGGGATCGGTGCCGTGCCCGTCCAGCTCGCCGGGCGACTTCCCGGGGGCACCGTCCGCACCGAGGCCCCGGTGCGCGAACTGACCGGCGACGGGGTGCTGCTGGAGGACGGCACGGACGTCACCGCGCCCGTCGTGGTGGTGGCCACCGGACCGGGGGCGGCCGCACGGCTGCTGCCCGGTCTCACCGTCCCGCCGACGCGGACCGTGACGACGTACTACCACGCCGCCGACCGGTCGCCGCTCGCCGAACCGACGCTGATGGTGGACGAACGCCGCCGCTTCCTCAACACCGTGGTCCTCACCGAAGTGCAGCCCGGACTGTCCCCGGACGGCCGCGCCCTGGTGGCGACCTCCGTGCTCGGTGCGCCGGGCCCCGCCGACGAGCCCGCCCTGACCGCGGCGCTGTCGGACGCGTACGGCACGGACGCCTCCGCCTGGGAGCCGCTGCACCGCTGCACCGTGCGCGAGGCGCTGCCCGCGATGCCGGCACCGCACCCGATGACCCGCACCACCCGCTTCGCGCCGGGGCGCCACGTGTGCGGCGACCACCGGGCGACCGGGTCGCTCCAGGGCGCGCTGGCCTCGGGCACGCGGGCCGCCCGCGAGGTGCTGTCGGACCGGCGCCGCGCGGCGACACGGCTGCGCTGAGGCGCTGGGACGGCCGGGGCGCGGGGCGCGGGGCGCTCAGTCGATCGCGGCGTCCACGAGGGCGACGGCGATGGCGCGGGCGTGGGCGCCCGGCCCGGTGGCGTTCAGGGCGGTGCTGCGGGCGACGGCGCCGTCGTAGAGCAGGGCGAGCCGTTCGCCGAGCGCCTCGGGGTCGCGGGCCCCCGCCACCCGTGCCAGGGCCGTCAGCCTGCGGGCGAACTCCCTCTTGTAGGCGGCCACCAGCAGGTGCACCGGGTGGTCGGGGTCGGGCACCTCGACGGCGGCGTTCAGGAAGGGGCAGCCGCGCAACGGTCCGTCCGTCCGCCCCGGCGGCCAGTCGAAGATCGCCAGGAGTTGCTCCCGCGGGTCCGGGCAGGGCTCGCCGGGGATCACCTCGGCGGGAAGCAGGCCGTCCTCGAGTTCGCGCAGATAGGCCTGGACGAGGTCGTCCTTGCTCGCGAAGTGCGTGTACAGGGTGCGCTTCGACACGTTGGCGACGGTGGTCAGCTGGTCCATCCCGGTCGCGTTGACCCCCTGGGCGGTGAACAGCTCCGTCGCCGCCTTGAGGATCCGCTCCCGGGCGCCTCGGCCACTGCGCCGGCGTACGGGGGAGGGTGCGTCGCTCATGCCGTTAAGGATACCGATCGTTTTACTTCACCGGAAACGGCTGTTACGGTGGAGCACGTAAGGAGACCGATCGGTTTACTTAAGGGCTCGGCGGACCCTCCCGCCGCTTCGTCCCGCGGAGTCGGGCCGTGTCCCGCGCACGTCTCCGCTTCCCGCCGCAGTGCCGCGGCGCCCCCTGTTGTCCCCGTCGACCGGGCCGCCCGGCCCGCGTACGGCGCGACCGTGCCTCTTCCCCGGAGACAGACCCATGACCCGTACCCCCTCGGACCCCGCCGGCGGCACCGCCGTCGTGCGGGTGCCCGCCCCCGGCGGCCCGGCGGCCGCGCGCAGCGCCCCGCACCCCGGGCTCGTGCTCGCGGTCCTCGCCACGTCGGTGTTCCTCTCCGCCCTCGACGCCTTCGTCGTCAACGTCGCCCTGACCCCCATCGGGCACGGTGTGGGCGAGAGCTCGCTCTCACGGCTCAGCTGGATCCTCAACGGCTACGCGATCGTGTACGCCGCGCTGCTCGTCCCGGCCGGGCGGCTGAGCGACCGCTACGGGCGCAAGGCCGGATTCCTGCTCGGGCTCGGCGTGTTCACCCTCGCCAGCCTGGGCGCCGCCCTCAGCGGCGACCTGTGGGTCCTGGTCGCGTTCCGCTTCCTGCAGGCGGCGGGGGCGGCCGTCCTCACCCCGGCCAGCCTCGGGCTCGTGCTGACCACGGCGCCACCCGCCAAGGTCACCCGCTCCGTGCAGATCTGGGCGGCCAGCGGCTCGCTCGCCGCGGCGGCGGGACCGGTGGTCGGCGGCCTGCTCGTCCAGGTGGCCTGGCAGTGGATATTCCTGCTCAACCTGCCGATCGGCGCCGCGGCGTTCGTCCTGGCCGTACGGCTGCTGCCGGGCGGCCGCCCGGACACCGGCGCCCGGCTGCCCGACCTCGTCGGCGGGGCCCTGCTGGTGGTGGCGATCGGCACGCTCGCACTGGGCCTGGTCCAGGGCCCGGAATGGGGATGGGCGGCGGCGCCGACCGTCGGAGCCTTCGCCGCCGCCGCGGCGGCGCTCGCGGCCTGCCTCCTGCGCTCGGCGCGCCACCCCGTCCCCGTCGTCGACCTGAGCCTGCTGCGCGACCGCGTGTTCGCCTCGGCGAACGTCGCCGCTCTGCTGTTCTACGCCGCCTTCGGGCTCCAGTTGCTCGGCCTGACCCTGTGGCTGCAGCAGGTGTGGCACTGGTCGGCGATCGAGACCGGCCTCGGCGTCGCGCCCGGCCCGGCCATGGTGTTCGCCGCCTCTGCCCTCGGCCGGCGGATCGGCCGGCGTGTCCCGGCCGGCACCGTCGCGGCGCTCGGCTCGGCGCTGGTCGCCCTCGGTACCGCGTGGACCGCACTCCATGCCGGAGGACGCCTCGACTACGCCGTCGACATCCTGCCCGGCTGGCTGGTCGCCGGGGTCGGCGTGGGGCTGGCCCTGCCCACGATGATCTCGTCGGCCACCTCGGGCCTGCCCAAGGACCAGGCCGCCACCGGCAGCGCCGTCGTCACCATGGCCGGTCAGATCGGCACCGTGCTCGGCGTCAGCGGCCTGGTGGTCGTCCTGGCCGCCGCCGGCCCCCGCGACCCGGCGCACGCGTTCTCCCTCGCCTGGTGGATCTCCGCCGGTGTCGTGGCGCTGAGCGCCCTCGCCGCGCTGGGGATCAGCCCCCGGACCATACGGCCGTCGTCACCGCAGGAGGGAAAGGCGTGACACGCCGACGGAGTTGACCCCGCCCGCGACCACCCCCCCCCGTGACCACCCGCCACTGCCCCCCCAGTGACCGCCCCCGCGGAACACCGCACATCCCCCCGACAGCACCACCCCGTCAAGGAGAACTGATGCGTTACACGACCTTCGGACACCGGACCGGACTGCGCGTCTCGGAGTACGCCCTCGGCACCGGCAACTTCGGCACCCGCTGGGGCGCCGGCGCCGACCCGGACGAGTCCCGCCGGATGTTCGACAGGTTCGCCGAGGCCGGCGGCACCTTCCTCGACACCGCCGACAACTACCAGTTCGGCGAGTCGGAGGAACTGCTCGGCCGCTTCATCGCCGCCGACCGCGACCACTTCGTCGTCGCCAGCAAGTTCAGCGTCGCATCGACACCGCAGGTGGACATCTCCAGGACCGGCAACAGCCGCAAGAACATGATCCACTCGGTGGACGCGAGCCTGAAGCGCCTCGGCACCGACTACATCGACCTGTACTGGGTCCACTTCCCGGACGACCTGACGCCGATCGAGGAGATCCTGCGCGGCCTGGACGACCTGGTGAGCTCCGGCAAGATCCTGCACGCCGCGCTGTCGAACTTCCCCGCCTGGCGCGTCTCCCGCGCCGTCACCCTCGCCGAGCTGAAGAACTGGGCCCCCGTCGCCGGCATCCAGGTCGAGTACAGCCTCGTGGAGCGCACCGCGGACCGCGAGGTGCTGCCGATGGCCGAGAGCCTCGGGCTGGGCGCCGCCCTGTGGTCCCCGCTCGGCGGCGGCCTGCTCACCGGCAAGTACCGCGGCGGCGACGAGGGCCGGCTCAGCGACCTGAAGACGCTGATCCACACCGAGTCGTCCGCCCAGAAGACCGCGGTCGTCGACACCGTCCTGGACATCGCCAAGGAGACCGCGGCCACTCCGGCGCAGGTGTCCGTGGCCTGGCTGCGCGAGCGGGGCGCCCGCGCCGCGACGTCCTTCGTGCCGATCATCGGCCCGCGCAACACCGCCCAGCTCGAGGACTACCTCGGCGCGCTCGACGTGCAGCTCACCCCGGAGCAGTACACGCGGCTGAACGAGGTCAGCGCCGTACCGCTCGGCGTCCCCCACGAGGCCACCGCCGGCGTGCTGGAGCGGGTCCGCGGCGGCGACTCCTCCCTGGTGGTCGAGCCGCCCCGGCCGGTCGCCTGACCCCCAGTGACGGCGCGGCCCCGGTCACGACCGACCGCGGCCGCGCCCGCCCGGGGCTCCGGTGGACCGGATTCCCCCGGTCCGCGATGCTGGGGTTCCGCACCACGACTGCGGGGCGGCGAGGAGAGGAAGGACGGCGCGGCATGCCCATCATCTCGCGGGGATTCCACGGCCGGCGCCCCACATCGGGCAACGAACTCCCGCCGGGACAGTACGAGACCTTCGACTTCCCCGTCATGTCCGCAGGACCCACCCCGCGGATCACCCGGGACGACTGGGAGTTCACCGTCACCACCGAGGACGGCACCCGCCACCGGTGGGACTGGGCGGAACTCATGGCGCTGCCGGCCGAGACGCCGACCGCCGACCTGCACTGCGTGACCAAGTGGTCGAAGTTCGGCACCCACTGGCGGGGCGTCTCCCTGGACGTGCTGCTCGCCGACGTCGAGACCGCCGCCGAGTACGCGCTCGTTCACTCCTACGGCGGCTACACCACCAACCTGCCCCTGGAGGACCTCCTCGATGGACAGGCGTGGATCGCCCACGAGTACGACGGTGACGAGCTCGCCCCGGAGCACGGCGGCCCCGCCCGGCTGCTGGTCCCGCACCTGTACCTGTGGAAGTCGGCGAAGTGGGTCCGCGGCATCCGGCTGCTCCTGGACGACGAGCCGGGCTTCTGGGAGAGCGTCGGCTACCACGACTACGGAGACCCATGGCGCGAACAGCGGTACCAAGGAGACTAGGCGACCGTCTGCGCTGGCAGGCCGCCGAACTGGTGGAGCGGCGCGCCGAGTCCGAGGCGGCGTGGACCCTCGTGTTCGACGTGCCCGGCTGGCCCGGCCACCTGCCCGGACAGCACCTCGACGTCCGGCTCACCGCGGAGGACGGCTACAGCACCCAGCGCAGCTACTCCCTGGCGTCCGCGCCCGACGGCGACCGGATCGAACTGACCGTCCAGCGCGTCGAGGACGGCGAGGTCTCGCCCTACCTGACCGACGACCTCGCCGTCGGCGACGCCGTCGAGATCCGCGGCCCCGTTGGCGGCTGGTTCGTCTGGCGCCCCGAGCAGACCGAACCGGTCCTGCTGGTCGCGGGCGGCTCCGGGCTCGTCCCGCTCATGGCGATGGTCCGCGCCCGCGCCGCGGCGGGCAGCCGCGCGCCGTTCCGGCTGCTGTACTCCGTGCGCACGCCCGGGGACCGGTTCTACGCGGCCGAGCTGGACCGGGGCGAGCCCGGCCTCGACACGACGTACGTCCACACCCGCTCGGCGCCGGACGGCGGGACCCGCCCCGCGGGCCGGCTCCAGGCGCGCGACCTGGCCGAATGGGGCTGGCCCGCGGACTTCGAGCCCACCTGCTACGTGTGCGGCCCCACCGGCTTCGTCGAGACGGCCGCGGGCCTGCTGGTGGCCCTGGGCCACTCCCCGGACCGGATCCGCACCGAGCGTTTCGGTCCCAGCGGGGGATGACCCCGCGCCACCGCACCGGAAGGAGACCACCCCGCCCATGACCGAGCGCTACGCCGCCCGTGTGATCGAGGTGCCCGACGAGGGCATCCGCCTCCACCCGACGGAGGGCTCGGCACCGCCCGAGCAGCCGACCGAGGTCAACCTGCTCGGCATGGCCGTCGCCATGGCCCTCGGTGCGGCCGGCTACGAGCACCACCCCACCCTGCGCGACCCCCGGTTGCAGACCCTGGACGCGCTGCTCGCGGGCGAGGCCGTGATGCCCTGGCGTCCGCCCGCCGCCGAGACCGGGACCGCTGCGTACGTCGAGTGCGAGCGGTCCGGCTCCGGTGTCTTCATCTGCGCGGTCCGGTACCGGCCCGCCGACGGGGCCTGAGCGCTGCCCGTGCCCCTGGGGGTGGTACCGCCGTTCCCAGGTTCGCCGGGGCCTCCCCGACCTGCGATGGAGGGTGCCGCGCCCGCTGTTCCAACGGATCGACGGGTGGTGGTCCGGAGACGGACGCCACGGAGACCGCGGATGAGGAGAGCAGTGCCGATGCTTGCCACCGTCACCGCCCCCGAGGACCGATGGTTCGTGGGATTGCGGTTCAGCACGGCCCGGGGTGCCGTGCGCAGCCACTACTACGTGGTCGGCGAGGCCGCCGACGCGGAGGACGCCGTGCGGACCGCCATGCTCCGCGCCGCGGACGCGTACGAGTGCGCGGCGCGGGGGAACGCCGTGATCGACGGCGTCGAGGTGCGCCGTCTGCGCTGGAACCCCCTGGGCTGGGCCTACCTCACCGCCTCGGACCGGGACGCCGGCGCAGCCCTGTACCTCGGGCACGGCACCACGGCGGACTCCTGACCCTCAGCCGGGCGGGGCACGGCGGCGGGACGGCGTGGAGCACCTGATCACCCGGGACGACTCCGGGCGCATCCCTCTCGACCGTCCCGAGCCGCAGCGCAGAGCGGGCCTGGGACACCTGGTCCTGGGCCACCACGAGGAGGCCGTCGCCCTCCTGGAGTGCTCACTGGCGCTCGCCGGCGGGCGACGAGATCGTCTACAAGGTGCTGCGCGGTGCGACCCCGCAGGACGGCGCCGCCCTGCTGCTGGCCAGGACCCGGACCATCGCCCCCGGCCACGTCTCCAGCTGGACCTTCCCCGCCGAGGCGGCCTCCGTCCGCGAGGCCCGCCGCGCCGCGCACGGCCGGCTGGCGCAGTGGGGGCTGGAGGACCACGCCCCGGTCACCGACCTGGTCGTCAGCGAACTCGCCACCAACGTCATCCGGCACGCGAAGGGCCCCATCCGGCTGCGGCTCATCCTCGACCGGGGGCTCACCGTCGAGGTGCACGACGACGCCGACACCGCGCCGCACCTGCGCCACGCCCGCCTGCAGGACGAGGGCGGACGCGGTCTGTTCATCGTCGCCTCCCTCACGCGGCACTGGGACACGCGGTACGAGGAGACGGGCAACCCCTGAGGGGGGCCGCCACCGGGGCCCGTTCGTCCACGCCGCCCGTTGGGATGGTCGCACCGCGCGGCACGTCCGATGTGCTGGGCCGTTGTGGTGCGAGCGTCTAACGTCACCGTGTGTCGCGACAGATGACACCCCGCGACCGGCGGATACCGTCCGCCTCGGCGTCCACCGGGCCCCTGGGAGCACTGCGCACCATGAGCGAGCGATCCACCGTCCAATCGGTGACCTACGACCTGCTGCGGTCACTGCGGCTGACGACGGTCTTCGGCAACCCGGGATCCACCGAGGAGACGTTCCTCCAGGACTTCCCGGACGACTTCACCTACGTCCTGGCCCTCCAGGAGGCCTCCGTCATCGCCATGGCGGACGCCTACGCCCAGACCACCCGCCGCCCGGCGCTGGTGAACGTGCACTCGTCGGCCGGCCTCGGCAACAGCGTCGGCAACCTGGTCGCCGCGTACCACGGGCACACCCCGCTGATCGTCACCGCGGGCCAGCAGCACCGCGAACTGGTCATCGGCGAGCCCTACCTGGGCAACCGCGAGGCGACGACCCTGCCCAAGCCGTGGGTGAAGTGGTCGTACGAGCCGGCGCGCGCGCAGGACGTGCCCGAGGCTTTCATGCGCGCCTACGCCGCGGCCCTGCAGCCGCCCGCGGGCCCGGTGTTCCTGTCCATCCCGCTCGACGACTGGAACCGGCCGCTGGCCGGCCCCGCCGTCCTGCGCGACGTCAGCACGGCGTACGCGCCGGACCCGGAGCGCCTGCGGCGCTTCGCCGCGCGCATTACGGCGAGCCGGCGTCCCGCCCTGGTCTTCGGGCCCGAGGTGGACCGCGCCGGCGGATGGCAGGCCGCCGTGGCGCTGGCCGAGCGGCTGAAGGCGGCGGTCTACAGCCCGCCGCTCGCGGACCGCGCGTCGTTCCCCGAGGACCACCCCCTCTACCGAGGCCCGCTCGGCATGTCGGTGCGGGCCATCGGCGAACGGCTCACCGGCCATGACCTGGTGGTCGTCATCGGGGCCGAGGTCTTCCGGTACTACCCGTACGTGCCCGGCGAGATCCTGCCGCCGGGGACCGAACTGCTGCACATCACGAGCGACCCGGCGGTCGCCGCGGCCGCCCGCGTCGGCGACAGCCTCCTGGGCGACGCCCGGATGGCGATCGAACTCCTCACCGAGGAGGTCGCCGACGGCGGCGACCGCGAGCGGCCCGAGCCCATGCCGCGCCCACGGAAGCTGCCGCAGACCCCGAGCAGCCCGCCGACGCCCGCCGAGGTCTACGCCGCCCTCGGCGAGGTCCGCCCGGAGCACGCCGTCTTCGTCAACGAGTCCACCTCGACCATGGCCGAGCACGCCGAGTGGCTGCCCACCGTGGAGCCCGGGTCCTTCTTCGCCACCGCGAGCGGCGGCATCGGCTGGGCCCTGCCGGCCGCCGTCGGCATCGCCCTCGGCGACCGGGACCGCGGGGTCAGGCGTCCGGTGGTGGGCCTGATCGGGGACGGTTCCTTCCAGTACTCGGTGCAAGGGCTGTGGACCGCGGTGCAGCAGGGGCTGCCCGTGGTGTACGTCGCGATGCGCAACGGGGAGTACTCGATCCTGAAGTCCTTCGCCGACCTGGAGCAGACCCCGGGCGTGCCCGGACTCGACCTCCCGGGACTGGACATCGTGTCCGTGGCGCGGGGCTTCGGCTGCCGTGCCGTCGAGGTGGCGAGCACGGCGGAGCTGGAGAAGGAGTTCACGGCCGCCCTGGAGTCCGGAGTCACCTCCGTCATCGTGGTGACCACCCGGCCCCAGAAGATCACCCTCTGAGGCGCGAGGAACGGAACGCCGTCATGGATCTGGGATGCCGGGACCATGTCCACCTGCTGACCGGCGGCAGCCGGGGACTCGGCCGGGCCGTGGCGGAGGTGCTGACCGCCGAGGGCGCCAGGGTGGTGGTCACCGGACGCAGCGCCGCCTCCGTCGCGGACGCGGCCCGGGACCTGGGCGGTGACGCCCGCGTCGTCGGCGTGGTCGCGGACAACGCCGACCCGGGCTCCGCCGACGAGGTCGTGGGCGCGGCGCTGCGGCACCTCGGCCGGCTGGACGGCGCCCTCGTAGCGCCGGCGGGCCGCCCGCCGGCGCCGTGATGGACGTCGCGGACCAGGTGTGGCGGGATGCCTTCGAGTCCACGTTCCTGGGCGCGGTGCGCATCGCCCGGGCCGCCGCGAACGCGTTCACCGGCGAAGGCTCCCTCGCCTTCGTCCTGTCCTCGTCGGTCCGCGAACCGATCCCCGGGCTGGCCGTCTCCAACGGGCTGCGGCCCGGGCTGGCCCTGGTGACCAAAGACGCTCGCCGACGAACTCGGCGGATCCGGCACCAGGGTGAACGGCCTGCTGCCGGCGCACATCGACACCGATCGCGCCAGGGAACCAGCCGTCCTGACCGGCGGCAGGCGCCCGGAGAACTCCCTGCGCCGCACGGGGCGGCCCCGGGAGTTCGCGACGGCCGCGGCGTTCCTCCTCTCGCCGGCCGCGAGTTTCCCGACCGGCGTGATGCTGCCCGTCGACGGTGGTGAGCTGCGGGCGCTCTGACGGCGCGGCGAACCGCGCGATCAGCCAAGGGCACCCGGAGCGGCCGGGTGTGCGGGACGGAAGGGGAACGGTGCTCGGCCAGGCTATTGGGGCCGTGCTGCCCGCGGCCCTCGCGGTGGCACTCAGCCCGTTCCCCGTGATCGGCGTCGTCATGATCCTGGGAGGAGGCGACGGCCGGCGCAACGGCCCGCTCTTCGCGGCCGGATGGATCGCCGGACTCGTCGCCGTGGCCGCCGTCGTCGCCGTGGCGTTCGGCGGCGCCCACGACCCCCACAGCCCCTCCTCGGCGGTCGCCGACTGGGGACGGGTGTGCGCCGGCAGCGCGCTCCTCGTCCTCGGCGCGCGCAAGTGGTGGCGGCGCCCGAGGAACGGTGACGAGGCGCAGGCGCCGGGCTGGACGAGGTCGCTGGACGAGGCGAGCGCCGCACGCGCGCTGCTGCTCGGCCTCCTGCTGTCGGCGGCGAACCCGAAGAACCTCGTCCTGACGGCCTCGGCCGCCGCGTCGATCGCGGAGACCGGCGCGCAGGGCACGGACCTCGCCCTCGCCGTGGTTGCCTTCGTCCTCGTCGGTTCCTGCGTCGTGCTCGGCGCGGTGCTCCTGCACCTGGCCGGCGGGGAGCGCGCGTCCCGCGTCCTGGACGGCCTGCGGCGGTTCATGGTCGCCAACAGCACGGCGATCCTGGTGGTCGTGCTGCTGCTCCTGGGCGCGAGCGTCCTCGGCGACGGCCTCGCCGGTCTCGACCGCTGACCCTCCAGGCCCGTCGGGACGGTCGGTAGGGCGCCGCGCGTTCGATCGGGGCCTCCAGCCGCAGTTCACGGCCGCTCCAGCGGGAACGCACTCATGAGCCGGGCGGCCCCCGCCGTGCCCGTGCCCGGAGGTGTAACCTTCAAACACGCAATGAAGGGTTACCCGGGAATGGGGGCGCCGAGCATGACGGCCGACACCACGGACGACGACTTCCTGCTGGAACTGCTCAACACGACGCCGGTCGTCGACGGGACCCAGGTGGACGAGCTGGCCGGCCCGGACGCCGGCCGCCGCTGGCTGCGCGCCCACGGCGGAGCCGGCACGGCGCAGGAGCTGCGCCACCTCCTGGCGGCGCGCGAGGTGCTGCAGCGCGTCGCGCGCGGGGACGGTGAGCCCGGCGACCTCCAGAAGCTGCTCACCGGGGTCGTCCGGGTGCCGCGGGTGACCGCGCACGGCATCGACTGGGAGCTGGAGGCCCCGGCGGACCGCAGGCCGGCCGTGCGGGCCGTCACGGTCTGGGGCGCGCTCCAGGAGGGCAGGCCCGGACGCCTGCGGCCCTGCGCCAACGAGGAGTGCCGGCTGTTCCTGCTCGACCGCAGCAAGGCCAACACCGCCCGCTGGTGCTCCATGGCCGCCTGCGGCAACCGGATGAAGGCCCGGCGCCACCACCGTCGCGCCCGCGCCACGGCCGCCGACTGAACGTACGACGGCGGCCCGGAGCCGCTGAGGCCCCGGGCCGTGTCGGGCCGCCGCGCCGCCCGAGCCCGTCACCAGGGCGGCGCGACGGGGTCGGTCAGCCCTTCGTGCGGGCCGGCAGCCGCCAGTTCGGCCGCGGGAAGTGGCAGGTGTAGCCCTCCGGGTAGCGCTCCAGGTAGTCCTGGTGCTCGGGCTCGGCCTCCCAGAAGGGCCCGACGGGCTCGACCTCGGTGACGACCTTGCCGGGCCACAGGCCCGAGGCCTCGACGTCGGCGATGGTGTCCTCCGCGACACGCTTCTGCTCGTCGTCCACGTAGTAGATCGCCGAGCGGTAGCTCATGCCGATGTCGTTGCCCTGGCGGTTCTTCGTGGTCGGATCGTGGACCTGGAAGAAGAACTCCAGCAGCGCCCGGTAGTCCGTCCTCTCGGGGTCGAAGAGGATCTCGATCGCCTCGGCGTGCGTGCCGTGGTTGCGGTAGGTCGCGTTGGGCACGTCGCCGCCCGAGTAGCCGACGCGGGTCGCGACGACGCCGGGCTGCTTGCGGATCAGGTCCTGCATGCCCCAGAAGCACCCGCCCGCGAGCACGGCCCTCTGTGTCTGTCCTGCCATGTCAATCCTCCGAATCGGTCCTGTCACCATTGTCGAACAACCCGAGGTAGGCCCCGTAACCTTCCCGCTCCAGGTCATCGGCGTGGATGAAGCGCAGTGAGGCGGAATTGATGCAGTACCGCAGGCCGCCCGCCTGCCGGGGGCCGTCGGGGAAGACGTGCCCCAGGTGGCTGTCGCCCGTCGCCGAGCGGACCTCGGTGGCCAGCCGGCCGTAAGCGGGGTCGGGCCGCTCCACGACGGTGGTGCGGTCCAGCGGCCGGGTGAAGCTCGGCCACCCGCTGCCGCTGTCGTACTTGTCGACCGAGGCGAACAGCGGCTCCCCCGAGACCACGTCCACGTAGATCCCGGGCTCCTTGTTGTCCAGGTAGGCGCCCGTGAAGGCGCGCTCGGTGCCGTTCTCCTGCGTCACGCGGTACTGCTCCGGTGACAGTCGCGAGACGGCCTCCGGGTTCCTGCGGTAGCCGGTCACGGTCCCTCCTTGCTCGCGGCTCTCTCTTTTCCGTACGCCCATTGGTGACGGGGAACGCGCGGGTCTTACCTGCCGGGAACGACCGGTTTTCCGCGGGGCCCCGGGGGGCGCCGCCGTGGAGGTGGGGGCGGGCGGCCGCGTCTAGGATCGCTGCATGGGTTCCGCAGAACACGACGGCCGGGCCGGTGACGGGGCCCGGGGAGGCCGGTCCCTCGACGCGGAGTCCGCGCAGTGGGTGCGGGCGCTCTCGGCGGACGGTGAGGCGTACGAGGAGGCGACCGGCCGGCTGCACGCGCTGCTGCTGCGGATCGCCTACGCCGAGCTGAACCGGCGCGGGTCGCGGCACGGCATCACCGGGCCGGAGCTGGACGACATCGCCCACCAGGCCGCGGCCGACGCGCTGCTGTCGATCACCCGGAAGATCGGCGATTTCCGCGGTGACAGCCGCTTCACGACCTGGGCGTACAAGTTCGTCATGAACGAGGTGTCCAGCAAGCTCGGCCGTCACTTCTGGCGGACGGCCGGCGTGCAGCTCGACCCCGAGGCGTGGGAGCGGCTCCCCGACCGGCTCGGCATCGACCCCGTCCGGCAGAGCGAGGCCCGTGAACTCGTGGACGCCCTGCGTGAGGCCGTCGACGAGGAGCTCACCGAGCGCCAGCGCACGGTGTTCACCGCGCTCGCGGTCAACGGCGTGGACGCCGACACGCTCGCCGCGGAACTCGGGACGAACCGCAACGCGCTCTACAAGACGATGTTCGACGCGCGGCGTAAGCTCCGTGCCCGGCTCGCAGCCAATGGACATCTGCCCCTGACGACAGCGAGGCGCTCATGAACGACTGGCAGGGCCTTGACGACCTCCTGCGGACCGACCCCCTGGACCCCGGCTGCGACGCGGCGCTCGACCTGATGGACGTCTACCTGGAGCTGTTCCTGGCGGACGCGGCACCGGAGCGGCACTACCCCGGTGTCGCGGTGCACCTGCGCGGCTGCCCGGCCTGCGAGGAGGACTTCCGCGGACTGCTGGCCGCGGTGACGGGCGGCTGATCCCGGTCAGGCGGTGAGCGGCGGGTTGAGCCGGTAGGGCAGGACGGCGTCTGCCCGGACCGGGACCCGCCCGGTGGCGACGTGCCGCGGGGTGAAGCGGACCCGGCGGCCGGTGCCCCCGTCGTCGCCGGCGGCACCGGGCGCAGTCCAGTCGACGACCGCGGTGCCGGACAGCTGCAACGTCGTCCCGGCGGCGAAGTCGACGAAGAGCAGGGCCGCGGCGGGGTCGCCGGCCAGGTTGCCGAGGCTGTTGAACATGTTGTTGCCGGGGTAGTCCGGCCACCACAGGCTGCCGTCGGGCGCCGTCCGGACGAATCCGGGCGGGCCGCCCCGGTGGGAGACGTCGGCGCCGTGTTCGGGGTGGGCGGTGCCCAGGAAGAAGGTGTCGGCGCGACCCACCAGGGCCGCCTGCGTCGCGTCGAGCCGGTCGGCGGGCCGCGCCCCGGTCGTGGGCGTGTCCTCGCCGTCGGGGGCGTCCGCCGGCGCCGGGCCGAGCAGGCGCTGCTGGATGTACTGGGGGCAGTTCCCGTACGCCTGGTCGACGGCGAGCTCAAAGCCGGCGTCGTCGGCCGCGGCGAGGGTGCCGTTGAGACGCAGCCGGCGGCGGATCGCGAAGTCGATCACGATCAGGGCCGCGGCCCCGCCGACGGGGAGCACGGCGAGGGGGTCGCCCGTACGCGGACGGGCGGCGACCCGTACGAGCTCGCCCCGGGTGGAGAGGAAGCCCGGGGTCCCCGTCAGCGGGGAGACCCACAGGCGTCCGTCCTCGTCGTGCGCGCCGAGCACGGCCAGGTCCCGCTCGGCGAGGAAGTGGGCCACGCCGCCGCCGAGGTGCGGCGGGTCGAGCATGCCCCGCAGGCGCGCGGCCTCGTGTGCGACGCCGGCACGTCGCTGGACGGCGAGTTCGCCCTCGTGGAAGCCGGTATGGCGGGTCATGGCCCTCGCAATCGTCGTACGGCGGTGGGGTGGGGGATGCGGGAACTCAGCGGGGCAGGCCGGCCTTGTCGAGGAAGCCCAGGATCAGCTCCGCGACGGGCTCGACGTGCGTCTCCAGGAGGAAGTGGCCGCCGTCGAGGAGGTGCACCTCCGCCCGCTGCGCGTCCTTGGCGAAGGCCCGGGCGCCGTCGGGCCCGAAGATGGGGTCGTTCTCGCCCCAGACCGCGAGCACGGGCACGGGGTGGGTGCGCAGGTACTCGTGCAGGCGCGGGTAGAGCGGGAGGTTCGACGCGTAGTCACGGAAGAGCGTGAGCTGCACGAGGTCGTTCCCGGGCCGGGAGACCAGCTGGAAGTCGTGGTGCCAGGTGTCGGGACTGACGGTGGTCCCGTCCGCCACTCCCGTGACGTACTGCCACTTGATGCCCTCGAGGCTCAGTGCCGCACGGACGCCCGCCTCGGTCTCGGGGGTCTGCTCGCGCTGGTAGGCGTGGACGTCCTTCCAGAACTCCTCGATGAACCCCGCCTCGTAGCCGTTGCCGTTCTGGGTGACGATCGCGGTGACGGCCCCGGGGTCGCCCAGCGCGAGGCGCCAGCCGATCGGCGCTCCGTAGTCCTGGACGTAGAGCGCGTAGCGCGTGACGCCCAGCCGGTCGAGCAGGCCCTTGGTGAGTCCGGCGAGGGCGTCGAAGGAGTACGCGAACGCGTCGGCGGCGGGGGCGTCGGAGAATCCGAAGCCGAGGTGGTCGGGCGCGATGACGCGGTAGCGGCCGGCGAGCCGCGGGATCAGCTCGCGGAACATGAACGAGCTGGTCGGGAAGCCGTGGAGGAGCACGAGGACGGGGGCGTCGGCCGGGCCCGCCTCCCGGTAGAAGAGCCGGTGCCCCTGGACCTCGGCGTAGCGGTGGTGCACGGTGACCATGTCTAACCCCTTCGATTCACTTCGATGGTTACATCGAAACAGGGTCGAGGTAACCTGTCAAGCGAGTGATGAGGGTTAGGTGGGAGCGGGGCGGGAAGTGACGGCGGCCTCCTGGTGTTGTGCAAGGGCACAGGGGACTTCGGGCGCCCGCCGGACGTACGGCCGGCGGAGCCCGCGACAGGGACGGAAGACGCAGATGACTGGTACGGCCACGGCGCAGCGCGCGAAGGGCAACGAGGAAACCCGGATCGTCACCCCCCGGCTCGTCCTGAGGCCATGGCGCGGCGACGACGCCGAAGCGGCGCTGGCCGTCTACGGGGCGGACGACGTGACGCGCTGGCTCGCTCCGGCGATGACCCGGCAGCCCGACGTCGCGTCCATGCGGGAACTGCTGCGCTCCTGGGAGGAGGGCGGTGCCGCCCTCGAACGGCCGGCCGGGCGCTGGGCGATCGAACTGCGCGAGAGCGGCGAACTCGTCGGCGGAGCCGCCGTCCTGCCGCTCCCGCCCTACGGCGTCGACCTCGAGATCGGCTGGCAGCTCGCCCACCCCTACTGGGGCAGGGGCCTGGCGACCGAGGCCGGGCGCGCCCTGGCCGGTTACGCCTTCGGGTCGGGCGTCGACGAACTCTTCGCCGTGGTCCGCCCGCGGAACGACCGCGGCGCCGCCACGGCCCGCAGCGTCGGCATGGAATGGGTCGGGGAGACCGAGAAGTACTACGACCTGCGGCTGCAGGTGTACCGGCTGCGCAAGGGGGAGTTCGAGGCCTCCGCCGCGCCGGGGCCCGTGGCCTGACGCGGGGCGTCCGGCTCGGGAATCAAAAGGACGGGTGCCGGACCGTACGGAGCACGGTCCGGCACCCTTGTGTCATGCACGGCGCGTCACCGCACCGCCGTCAGCGACCGGGGGTCAGTGACGGGCCGCGGCGCGACGCTTGCGGTTCGCGAAGAGCAGACCGCCGCCGGCGAGCAGCGCGACGGCCGCACCGCCCGCGATCAGCGGGGTGGAGCTGGAGGCGCCGGTCTCGGCGAGGTCGCCGGCCGGGGACTCGTCGGTGGACGGGGTGGAGGGCGCAGCGGAGGGGGCCGTGCTGGCCGACTCGCTGGGCGTCTCGCTGGGCTTGGGAGACTCGGTGGTCTTCGTCTCCGTGGGCGTGGGCGTGGGCGTGCTCTGGTCCTGGCACGCCGGAACGGTCAAGTCGTCCTCCTTCGAGAACTGCTTGCCGTCCCCGGCCACCACGCTGAGGTGCAGGTGCACGTCGGCGGTGTGGGCCGGCACTTCGTGGGTCCAGTCGAAGGACGAACCGAACTCCGTGGTCTTCAGGAGTTCCTTGCCGTCCGCGGTGACCGTGACGGTGTTCGTGACGCGCCCGTTGTACGCCTTCAGGTGGAGTTCCACCGTGTGGCAGTCCGCCCTCCAGTTGGGCGTGTGGGCGGACGCCGGGGTGGCGCACAGGCCGAGACCGATGACACCGGTCGCGGCGGCTGCTATCAGGGTGCCGGGGCGGTACCAGGCACGGCGGGGGGATGCGGTCACAAGTTCTCCAGGCTGTGGTGAATTCCGATGCCAATGGCAGCCGCAATGTACTCCCCCCTCCCCACATCGCTCACTGCCGCCCCACAGTTAACGCGGGAACACGGGTGAAAGGGCCGGATTCGCCTGATGTGCACGGCCGTTGTCGGACCTCTGCGGCAGACTGCCGCCATGTCCGCGAACGAAGACGCCGCCACCGCCCTGCCCGAACCCGCCGCCCTGTTGCCGGCGACCGACTGGGCAGCCCTCGCCCACGCCTACGGATCCGCGGACGGCACCCCGGACGACCTGCTCGGGCTCCTGCACGACGACCCGGAGGTGCAGGCGGAGTCGCTCGGCCGGCTGGAGATGTCCGTGCTGCACCAGGGTTCGTTGTACTCCGCCACCGCGCCCGCCGCGCTGTTCGTCGCGGGCATCCTGGGCGACCCCCGCACGCTCGCCGTTCACGAGAGCTACTTCTCCTGGGACGACCGGGTCCGGCCGCTGCGTGCCGCGCTCTTGGAGTGGCTGGGCGAACTCGCCGACTCCGCGGCGGACGAGGAGGACGAGGAGGACGAGGGGGCAGAGGAGGACGGCGACGAGGACTGGGCCGAGGAGATCGCGGCGATCGAGGCGTGCCGTGCCGTCCGGCCGCAACTGTTCGGCGCGGTCCTGCCCTGGCTGGACGACGCGGACGCCACCGTCAGGGAGGCGGCCCTCGGCGCGGTGACGCATCTGCTGCGGGCGCCCGAACTCGCCGACCGCGTACCGGCCGCGGCCGAACGCCTGGAGCGGATCGTCCGCGCCGACGGAGACCGCCGCGAGCGGGCGGGCGCCCTCCTGTCGCTGCGCGCCTGGGGGCATGACACCGGCGGCTTCCTGGCGGACCCCGACCCGGCGGTGCGCGCCTGCGCCGCGCTGGGCACCTCCGGCTCCGAGGCCGTGCCGGCGCTGCTCGACGCGCTCGCGGACCCCACGGCCGCCGACGCGTGGTTCGACGAGCCGCTGCCCCAGTTCGACGGCTGGTTCCGCTTCACCCTGCTGCGCGGACTGCTCGACCGCGCCCGGCACTTCGACGAGGTCCTCCCGGCCGCCCTCGCGCTGGTGCCGAAGTACCACCAGCACACCGTCGACAGTGAGTGGGGCCCGCTCCTCGCGTGCGCCTTCCCGACCCCGTACGCCCCCGGCCGGCCGCTGACGGAGGCCCAACGTGCCTTCCTGGAGGCCCTGGTCGGCCAGGACGCCTGCTGGGGCACCATGGCCAACCGAGTCTCCTGGCTGCGGGCCGCGGGACTCCCCACGGAACGCGATCCGCTGCGGGACCTCCTCGTCGCCGCGCTGCCCGCCACGAGCTGAGAGCGCGCCCCGGTCCGCCGGGCGGCGGTTCCGCGCCGCCCGGGGCCGCCGCCGGAAGTCATGCGGCACATCGCTGCGGGGCCTCGCCCTGGTCAGCCGCCGTCGCGGAGGTAGCTCGCGCGTCCCTCGTCGTCGAGCTCGAATGGCCCCTCGGGGACGACGCAGAATTCGTTCCCCTCGGGGTCGGCCATGACCAGGAACCCGCCCTCGGCGTACTCCTCGAGCACCCGCCCGCCCAGCGCCTCGATCCGCGCCCGCTCCGCCCCCGGATCGGGCGAGGCCACGTCGAAGTGGACCCGGTTCTTCCCGGACTTGGGCTCCTCGGTCCGCTGGAAGCCCAGGCCCGGCCCCTCGCCGCGCGCGAGCCACACGTACGGGCCGATCCGCGCCACGACCGCCCGCCCCAGCAACTCGCCCCAGAACGCGGCCAGCCGCTCCGGATCCGCACAGTCGACGACGACGTCCTTGACGCTCAGGTGGGTTCCGCTCATGGTCCGATGTTCCCAGACCGCGCTGTCCGACCCGGGACGGCCCAGGAGCAGGGGCGCACCGACGGACCCAGTGACGCCCGGTTCGAGGAGGAACCCCTGCCGCCGCCGCGCTGACGTCCGCCCGGCCGGGCGGACGTCAGCCGCCGTCGCGGGGCAGTGCCGCCACGAACTCCGCCAGGTCCGCCGCCTGTGGCGGGGCCTCGCGGGGGAGGAAGCGCCGGTAGTGGTCGGCGACGAGGCGGCGCAGTGCCGTCTCGGCCGGTGCGGCGCCGGTGAGTTCGAGGGTGACCCGATGGGGTTCGCCCGCCATGCTCAGAGGGCGTGCCTGCGCGTCGAATCCGCAGGTGTACTCGTCCGGCATCTCCCAGTAGGCCTCCGCGTGGGCGACGTCCCTGAGGACGTACATGTGGAAGTCGTCGTCGAAGAGGATCACGGGGCCGGTCGGTGCGGTCATCCGGGCAGTATGGCGGAGGCCGTCGGCCTCCGCCGTGCCGTGCGACGGCGGAGGGGTCACTGTGCCGCGGCGGGCTGCCAGGGGACTCCGGGGACGACGAGGGGGCTGCCCGTGACCGGGTCGGGGACGATGACCGACGTGAGGCCGAAGACCTCGTGGACGAGGTCCGCCGTGACGATGTCGCGGGGCGGGCCCTGGGCGACGATCCGGCCGGCCTTCATGGCGATGAGGTGGTCGGCGTAGCGGGCGGCCTGGTTGAGGTCGTGGAGCACGGCGACGACCGTGCGTCCCCGCCCGTGGTTGAGGCGGCGGACCAGGTCCAGCACCTCCACCTGGTGGGCGATGTCGAGGTACGTGGTCGGCTCGTCCAGCAGCAGCAGGTCGGTCTCCTGGGCGAGGGCCATGGCGATCCACACCCGCTGGCGCTGCCCGCCCGACAGCTCGTCGACCGGCCGGTCCGCGAGGTCGGCGGTGCCGGTGTGCTCCAGCGCCTCCGCTACGGCGCGTTCGTCGGCCTCGGACCACTGCTGCCACCACTTCTGGTGCGGCTGGCGTCCGCGCGCCACGAGGTCGGCGACGGTGATGCCGTCCGGCGGCGTGGGGCTCTGCGGCAGGACGCCGATCGCCCGGGCGATCTGCCGGCCGGGGATGCGGGCGAGTTCGGTGCCGTCCAGCAGGACCGTGCCGGAGCGCGGCTTGAGCAGCCGGCCCAGCGCGCGCAGCAGCGTGGACTTGCCGCAGGCGTTGGGGCCGACGATGACGGTGACCCGCCCGTCGGGGACCTCCAGGTCCAGGCCGTCGACGACGGTGCGGTCCTCGTACGCCAGGGTCAGCTCCCGGGCGGTGAGTCGGCTGGTACGGCTCATGAGGTGGTGCCTCCGGAACGGCTGCGGGTGCGGGCGATCAGCCACATCAGGTAGGGGGCGCCCACCGCTGCGGTGAGGACGCCGACGGGGAGTTCGACGGGGGAGAACAGGCGCCGGGCCAGCAGGTCGGCGACGACGACCACGAGCGCGCCGGTCAGCGCAGAGGACAGCAGCGGGATCTGCGCCGTGCGGGTCAGCCGCCGGGCGATCTGCGGGGCGAGGAGGGCGACGAAGTCGACCGGTCCCGTCGCCCCCGTCGCCACCGAGGCCAGGACGATGCCGAGCGCGGTCAGGCCGAGCCGTACCCGGTCCAGCCGGATGCCGAGGGCCAAGGCGGTGTCGTCGTCGAAGGAGGCGCCGCGCTGGGCCCTGGCCGCCCAGAGCGCCGCGGGGATCGCCAGGAGCAGCACCGTCGCCAGGGGAGCGGCCTGGTCGTAGCCGCGGCTGTTGAGCGAGCCCGTCAGCCAGACCTTGGCCTGCTGCGCGACGAGGAAGTCGCCCTTGGTGAGGAAGAGTTGCGTGAGCGAGCCCAGGGCGACCGAGACGCCGATCCCGACGAGGACGAAGCGCGACGCGTGGAGCCCGCGGCGCCAGGCGAAGACGTAGACGAGCAGCGCGGCCGCCAGCCCGCCCGCGATCGACACGTACGGGAGCGCGGTGTGCGAGGCGAGGCCGAAGCTCATCGCGGCGACCGTCGCGGCGCCCGCGCCGTGGGTCACGCCGATGACGTCGGGGCTGGCCAGCGGGTTGCGCGCGACGGCCTGGACCAGCGCCCCGGCGACGCCGAAGGCGACCCCGGCGAGCAGGCCCACGACCAGGCGGGGCAGTCGCAGCGTGCCGACGACGAGCTGGTCCGGGCTGGGACGGCCGAGGAGGACGTTGACGACCTCCGCGGGGGAGACGAAGGACTCGCCGACGCAGAGGTAGAGCACGACGGCCGCGAGCAGCAGCACGGCGAGCACGACGGCGACGAGGACCGCCCGGCGGTGGACCAGGAAACTGCCCCGCCCGGGACGGAACAGGGCGTGCCCGGCCGGGCGTACGGAGAGCCGGGCGGGCGTGGGCGTCGGCGAGGTCGTGGGCGCGGTCGCGCGGCTCATGCGGCCACCACCGTCCGGCGCCGCACCAGCGCGATGAGGAACGGCACGCCGAGCAGGGCGGTCATGACGGCCACCGGTACCTCCGAGGGCGGGAAGACGATACGGCCGAGCACGTCGGAGGCGAGGATCATCACCGGACCGAGGAGGGCGGCCACCGGCAGCACCCAGCGGTGCGCCGCACCGACCAGGGCCCGGGCGATGTGCGGAACCGCCAGGCCGGTGAAGGCGATCGGCCCCACGGCGGCCACGGCCGCGCCGGTCAGCACGGTCGCCCCCACCGCGCCCAGGACGCGCAGCAGCGCCACGTTGTGGCCGAGGCCCTTGGCGGCGTCGTCGCCGAGCGCGAGCGCGTCCAGGCCCCGGGCCATCGTCGCGACCAGCAGCAGTCCGGCCGCCACGAACGGCCAGATCTGGCCGATGACGTCGCTGCCGCGGCCGCTGATCGAGCCGACCTGCCAGAACCGGAACTCGTCCAGGGCGTGGGCGTCGGTGGTGACGATCCCGGAGACCACGGAGGCGAGGAAGGCGTTCATCGCGGCGCCCGCCAGCGCGAGCTTCACGGGGGAGGCGCCGCGGTAACCGCCCGCGGCGACGGCGTACACGGCGACCGCCGCGACCGCCGCGCCCACGAAGGCGAACCAGACGTACCCGGTGAGGGTGTGCACGCCGAGGAACGCGATCGCGCACACCACCCCGACGGACGCGCCCTGGCTGACGCCCAGGATGCCGGGTTCGGCGATCGGGTTGCGGGTGACGCCCTGCATCACGGTCCCGGCGACGGCGAGGGCGGCGCCGGCCAGCACTCCGATGACGGTGCGCGGCACGCGCAACGCCCGCACCACTTGGGCGTCGTCACTGGTGCCGCCGTGCAGCAGGGCCTGGATGACCTCGCCGGGGGCGATCTGTCGGCTGCCGACGGCCAGGCTCAGCAGGACGGCGATCAGCAGCATCACCGCGCACCCCACCAGCCAGGCGATACGGCGACGGGTCGGTCGCGCCATGCGCCGCGCTCACTCTCTCTTTCCGGGTTCCGCGTTGCGGATTGCGGGTCGTACGGGCGCGCGCCGGGCGCCGGCGGGCACGCCGGCCCGCCGGCGCCCGGCGTACGGCTCTCGGTGGCCTCGCGGGCTCACGCCGTGAGGCGCTGCTCCAGGTCGTCGAGGACCGCGTTGGCCGCGGTGACGCCGAGCCCGAGGTACCAGGTCTCGTCCGGGACGTCGAAGGCGTGGCCGTCCTTGACCGCGTTCAGGTTCTTCCACAGCGGGTTGCCCTGGGCCTTGGACTTCTCGGTGGCCTTGGGGTCGCCGTAGACGCCGGTGAAGATGTAGTCGGCGTCGGCCTGGTCGATGTTCTCGGCGCTGATCTCGGCGGCCAGGTCCTCGATGTCCTGGTTCTTCGGCCGCGGGATGCCGACGTCCTTGAGGATGGTGCCGATGAAGGAGTCGTTCGCGTAGAGGCGGATCTTGCCCTCGGGCATGTAGCGCACCATCGACACGGTCGGCTTGTCGGCGCCCAGCTTCGTGCCGAGTGCCTCCGCCTTCTTCGCGTACGCGTCGAGGTTCGCCCTGGCCTGCGCGGTCTTGTCCAGCGCGGCCGCGTTGAGGAGGTAGTTCTCCTTCCACGTGAAGCCGGGGCGGATGGAGAAGACGGTCGGCGCGATCTGCGACAGCTCGTCGTACGAGTCGGCGGCGCGCAGCTGGCTGCCCAGGATCAGGTCCGGCTTGAGCGCGGCGATCGCCTCGAGGTTGAGGCTGTTGATGGTGCCGATGTTCGCGGGCTTGCCCGCGGCGCCCTTGAGGTAGGACGGGAGCTCCGGCGAGCCCTCGGTGGGCGCGAGGCCGACCGGCTTGATGCCGAGCGAGACAACGTTATCGAGCTCGCCTACATCCAGGACGACGACGCGCTTCGGCTGCGCCTTGAGGACGGTGCTGCCCATGGCGTGCGTGATGGTGCGCGGCCACTCGCCCGGCTCGGCGGTGGTGCCCATGGCCGCGGTCTTCTCCGCGGCGTCCCCGAAGTCCTCGCCGCCCTGCGCGACGGACTTGGAGTCCTTGGACCCGGCGGTCGCGGAGGCGGCTGCGCTGCCCTCCTTCCCGTTGCTGCTGGATCCACCGCAGGCCGCGAGGGAGAGCGCGGCGGCGATGGCGACAGCGACGGCGGCTGTGCCGCGGCGCCGAAGAGACATGTGGAGGCTCCTGTACGTGGTTCACCTTTGAAGCATTAGGCGAGCCTAACCTTATGCGCTGCCTGTGCGCCCTCCGCAAGCGGGGGGTCCCCGGGCGCTCCCGCCCGGTCCCGGCGCCGCCTCTTGGTCCGGTCTTGACCGGAGCTCGATAGTTACATCAGATTGATTAATCTATTGTTACTAATCATGGATGCGAAGGCACTCGAAGCGGGTGACCCGACCGAGGTCGGGGCTGCGTTGCGGCTGAGCGTGGGCCGGATCGCGCGGCGGTTGCGCCAGGCGCACGCCGTGGGGGACGTGACGCTGTCGGAGGTGTCGGTGATCGCCCGGCTGGACCGGGACGGCCCGGATTCTCCGGGGTCGCTGGCCGAGTTGGAGCGGGTGCGCCCGCAGGCGATGGCGACGACGCTGGCCGGGCTGGAGGAACGCGGGCTGGTGAGCCGCAGGCCGGACGCGAAGGACAAGCGGCGCGTCGTGATGACGGTGACGGAGGCGGGGCTCAAGGTGCTCGCGGACCGCCGGTCGGAGTCGGTGCAGCGGCTGGCCGCCGTGCTGGGCGGGCAGTTCACCGCGCAGGAGCGGCGGCAGCTCGTCGACGCGCTGCCGCTGCTGGACCGGCTGGCGGAGCAGCTGTGACCAGCGCGGACGTCGCCGGCGGCCGCTACAAGTGGGTGGCGCTGTCGAACACCACGCTCGGCGTGCTGATCGCGACGATCGACGCGTCGATCGTGATCATCTCCCTGCCGGCCATCTTCCGCGGGATCGGCCTCGACCCGCTCGCCCCCGGCAACATCGGCTACCTGCTCTGGATGATCCTGGGCTACCTGCTGGTCTCCGCCGTGCTGGTGGTCGTGCTCGGCCGCCTGGGCGACATGTTCGGCCGGGTCCGGATGTACAACATGGGCTTCGCGATCTTCGCCTGCGCCTCGCTCGCCCTGTCCCTCGACCCGCTCAGGGGCGGGGGCGGAGCCCTGTGGCTGATCGGCTTCCGGATCGTGCAGGCCGTCGGCGGGTCGATGCTGACCGCGAACTCGGCGGCCATCCTCACCGACGCCTTCCCCACCCGGCAACGCGGCATGGCGCTGGGCATCAACCAGATCACCGCGCTCGCGGGCCAGTTCCTCGGGCTGATCGCCGGCGGGCTGCTGGCCACCATCGACTGGCGCGCGGTGTTCTGGGTGAGCGTGCCCATCGGCGTCGTCGGCACCGTCTGGTCGTACCGCAGCCTGCGGGAGACCGGCGCACGGAAGCGGGGGCGGGTCGACTGGATCGGCAACCTCAGCTTCACCGCAGGCGCCGGGGGCCTGCTCGCCGCCATCACGTACGGCATCCAGCCCTACGGCGGCCACCCCACGGGCTGGACCAACCCCTGGGTGCTCGGCGGCCTGGCGGCGGGCGTGCTGCTGCTCGTGGCGTTCTGCGTCGCGGAGACCCGGGTCGCGGAACCGATGTTCCAGCTCGGCCTGTTCCGCATCAGGGCGTTCGCCGCCGGCAACCTGGCGGTGCTGCTGACCGCGATCGCCCGCGGCGGCCTGCAGTTCACCCTCATCATCTGGCTGCAGGGCATCTGGCTGCCGCTGCGCGGCTACGACTTCGAGCAGACGCCCCTGTGGGCGGGCCTGTTCATGCTGCCGCTGACCGTCGGCTTCCTCGTGGCGGGGCCGGTGTCCGGGTACCTGTCGGACCGCTTCGGCGCCCGGCTGTTCTCCACGACTGGACTGGTCCTCGTGGCGGCCGCGTTCGTCGGCCTGCTCGCGCTCCCGGTCGACTTCCCCTACCCCGCCTTCGCGGCACTGCTGCTGGTGAGCGGCATCGGGCAGGGCATGTTCTCGGCCCCCAACACCTCGGCCATCATGGGCAGCGTCGCGCCGGATCAGCGCGGCGTCGCCTCCGGCATGCGCTCCACCTTCCAGAACTCCGGTACCGCGCTCTCCATCGGCCTGTGCTTCTCGCTGATGATCGCCGGCCTGGCCGGCTCGCTGCCGCAGACGCTCGCGGACGGACTGCGGGCGAACGGCGTGCCCGCCGGGACCGCCGAGCAGGTCGCCGGACTGCCGCCGGTGAGCACCCTGTTCGCCACCTTCCTCGGCGACAACCCCATCGGCCACCTGCTCGCGCCCAGCGGGGTCCTCGGCACCCTGCCCGAGCACCAGGTGCACGTCCTGACCGGCACGGCCTTCTTCCCCACGCTCGTCTCCGGTCCCTTCCACCACGGACTCGTCACCGTCTTCGGCGCGGCCACCGTCATGGCCCTGATCGCCGCGCTCGCCTCGGCGCTGCGCGGCCGCCGCGACACTCCCGCGGCGAGCCGTCCCGGTGGCGACACGAACGACCCGAACGACCCGAACGTCACGGACAAAGGACAGCAAGAATGGCGCACAGCGCACTCCTCGTGATGGACGTCCAGCGAGCCATCACCGACCGTTTCACCGGGGACACCGGCTACCTGTCCCGGGTGCGTGACGCGATCGACGCCGCGCGTGCCGCGGACGTCCCCGTCATCCACGTCGTCATCGGCTTCCGCGCCGGACATCCGGAGATCAGCTCCCGCAACAAGACCTTCGGCGCGCTCGCGCAGGCGGGCGGCTTCGCCGCGGGCGACCCGGGCGCCGAGATCCACCCCGACGTCGCGCCCGCCCCCGGCGGCATCGTCGTCACCAAGAAGCGCGTCAGCGCCTTCGCGGGCAGCGACCTGGACGTCGTCCTGAGGGCGCGTGGCATCGACAGCCTCGTCCTGACCGGCATCGCGACCTCAGGCGTGGTCCTGTCCACGCTGCGCCAGGCGGCCGACCTCGACTACGGGCTCACCGTCCTGTCCGACGGATGCCTGGACGCCGACCCGGAGGTGCACCGCGTGCTCACGGAGAAGGTGTTCCCGCGGCAGGCCGACGTCGTCACCGTGGAGGAATGGGTCAAGTCCATGGCTCACTGACCCCGGTGGACGGCTCCCCGTGCCCGCCGAGGGCGCGGGCGAGCCGTTCCCCCTGGGCGGCGGTCACGCCGAGGCCCGGCAACGGCTCCGGGTACGGCCGCCCCTCGCCCTCCCCGGTACGGGAACCGCCACCGCTGAGCGGCGAGCCCCACGCCGGGTCGTGCCAGATCCCGTCCCCCGGACCGCCGATGAGGCACCGGGCCGCGAGCGCCGCCGTCTCCTGCGGCGCGCCGACCGCCGTGAGCGCGGCGGCGATCCGCGGCAGGGCCTTCGTGGCGTGCCGCCGGCCGTCGGTGAGCACGGGCAGCAGGAGCAGCAGCCGGGCGGCGGGATCGGACAGGCCCTCGTCCGGGCCGGCACCCGGCACCGCCTCGGCGACGTGCACCAGTTGGCGCCACCGCAGACCGGGGCCGTAGGCGTCGCCGGCGTACGAGAACAGGGTCTCCGCGCGGACCCAGCCGGGGTGGGTGAGAAGGAAGTCCAGCCCGGCGTCGCCGTCGAGGTTCCGGTGGACCAGGACGACGCAGTGGCCGTCCCCGAAGGGCACCCTGAGGACCGGCCAGGCCCGCTCGTCGTCCAGCACCTCGGCCAGGGCGTCGGTGTCGGCCCCGTCGTCCCCGAACCACTCCGGCTCGGGACGCTCGTCGGACGGCCCGGCCTCGCACCACCCCAGGAGGTGGTTCGCCCAGAAGCCGGGACGGTCCGTCAGCGGCTCACCGGCCGTCAGCGGTCCGTGGTCGTACCCCTTGATCAGCACACCGGAAAGGATGCCAGACGCCGCCGGTCAGGCCAGTGGCACGCTACTGCCCGCGGACGCGGCGGCGGACACGCGGCCGCGCAGGTCGAGACGGAGACGTACGAAGTCGGCGCCGCCGGGGCCGGGGCGGCGACCGCCCTCCGGGACCCAGCCGTGGCGGGTGTAGAAGGCGAGGGCGCGGCTGTTGCGCTCCCAGGCGTCCAACAGCCCCGTCTCCAGGGAGGAGTCCCGCAGGAAGCGCACGAACTCGGCGTGCAACCGCCCCCCGACGCCGCGGCCCCAGCGGTCGGGGCGTACGTGGATCCAGTGCAGCTCACCGCACGCCGGCGCGGCCTCCGAGCCCTCCTTGGGCGGCCCCATGGCCACCACGCCGACCACCTCGGTGTCCTCGACGGCGCACAGCACCGTCGTCGCGCTCGACTGGATGGCGTGCGCCCAGGACGCGCGACGGCGCGCCCACCCGTCGGGGCTGTCGATCTCGGAACCGGGCAGGCCGCCCGCCTGGTAGTACGCGGCACGCGCCTGCGTGTGCACGTCCACGATGGCCGCCAGGTCGCCGAACCGCGCCGGGCGCATCAGGGCTGGAGAAGTCGTCACCTCCTGTCAGACGTCCGCGATGTGGGACGGGTTCCCGGCGCGCCGCATCGCCGTGGCGGTCACCCGGCAGGTGACCGCCACGGCGGCGACGGGGACTACGGCTGCGCGGTGACCGGCGGCACGTTGTAGCCGTCGACCCGCAGCTCGGGACGCTTCGACGGCAGCGCCCCGGCGGGCCAGGACAGCGTCACCGTGCGGCTCTCACCAGGGAGCAGCCACAGGTAGTTGTCGCTGTACAGGGTGGGCAGCACCCGGTCCCCGTCACGGGAGTCCAGCAGGGAGAGCCGGACCAGGGCGGCGACCGTGGACCCCCGGTTGCTCAGCCGCGCGGTCAGCCCGTGGCGGTCGCCCGAGAGGTCCGTGTCCGTGACGTCGGCCAGGACCCGGGTCCGCGCGGCCTTGTTGAGCGCCTGCATGTGCTCGGGCTTGCGGTAGCGCCAGTAGACGTTCTCGGACAGCACGTCGCCGTGACGGTCCGTCAGTCGCAGCTTCAGCAGGTGGAAGTCCGGCAGGCCGTCCGTCCACGCCACGGTGAACGCCTCCGCCTTCGCGGACGCCGCGACGTCCACCGTGCCGCGACGCTCCGCGGACAGCGGATGACCGGACAGGTCGAGCAGCCGCGCGGACACCGTCGCACCCTTGAGAGCCGCGGGCGTGTGGTTGACCGCCACGACCTTCCCGGTCACGGGATCGGCCTGCACGTGGACGGGCTCGGCGGCCTTGCGGACCCCGTAGTAGGCGCCGTTGACGTCGAAGTCGTAGTCGTACGTCTGCCACACCGTGCTGTACCAGGCGGGGTGCGACATCCACAGCATCAGGCCGCCGGCGTCGTCCCACAGCCGGCCGTTCCAGGCCTCGAACATGGCGCGGAAGTTTTCGTAGTTGACGAACTGCGCCTTGCGGCAGAAGTCGTCGAGGTCCTCCGCGGTGCCGAGCCGGCCCTCGATGGCCGCGCGGTAGTTCTGCGGGGCCTGGTTGCCGCGGGTGCTCCAGTCGTGGTGGTACCAGACGCCGCCGACCGGCCACTCGGGCTCGTCGCCGGCCATGCGCCGCATCGTCTCGGCGGTCGACACGACGGGCATGCCGATCTCGGTGTGGAACCCGAAGCTGCCGCTGCCGTAGGTGGACGCGGAGTAGTACCGCTCGGGCTCGACCCAGCCGTACGGGCCGCCGCCGGAGACGATGCCGCCGGCCGAGTTGTTCTGGTAGAGCAGGGCGGGGGCCTCCGCGCGGACCGCGGAGCGCATCCCCTCGTCCACCGGGCCCGGAGGGTTGCCCTCGTTGGCGCCGCACCACACCACGACGCTGGGGTGGATGCGGTAGCGCCGCACGGTGTCCCGCGCCAGGTCGAGGAAGGCCTGGCGGTTGGGCGGGTCCATCGCCCAGGCGTTGGGGAAGTCGTTCCACACCAGCAGGCCGTGCTCGTCGCAACTGGCGTAGAACTCCTCGCGGTTGCTGCTGCCGACCCAGTTGCGGATCATCGTGAAGTTCATGTCGCGGTGCATGCGCACGGCCGCGTCCATGCGCTCCGCGGGCATGCGGCGCAGCAGCTCGTCCCAGCCCCAGTTGCCGCCGCGGGCGAAGACGCGGACGCCGTTGACGCTGATCTTGAGCGGCACGGTGGAGTTGTCGACGGACTTCACGTCGGTCCACTCGTCGCCGTCGTCGGAGACCTGGACGGTGTAGGTCCTGGCGTACGCCTGCTCCCAGGTGATGACGACCCGGTCGAACCGCACCGCGGAGCCGAGGTCGACCTGGATCCACTGCTCGTCCTCGTACTTCGAGGACCAGCGGGTGCCCGGCTTGCCGTCCACCGCGTTGCCCGGCCCGCTGCCGTCGCCCTCGGAGGACGAGGCGGTGGCCTCCTTGCGCAGCGCCAGGTCGGTGCCGGGTGTACCGCTGTCGACCACCGACAGGCCCCACATCGACGAGCCCCAGCTGGTGGCGCGCGTGTGGCAGAGGATCCGCAGGTAGCGGGCCGTGGTCGCGGCGAACTCCACGTCCTGCAGGCTCGCCGCGCCCGAGGTCTGGAAGGGCAGCGGGACCGCGGCGTTGTCGACGGACGCGGCGTCGGTCCAGTCGTCGCCGTCGTCGGAGACCTGGACGGTGTACGTCTCGGCGTACGCCTGCTCCCAGGTGACGACGACGCGGTCGAAGGGCACCGCGGAGCCGAGGTCGACCTGGACCCACTGGTCGTCCTCGAACTTCGACGACCAGCGGGTGCCCGGGTCCCCGTCGGTGACGTTGCCGGGGCGGTTGTTCGGGTCGTCGGTGGAGGAGGAGGTGGCCTCCTTGTGCAGGGCGAGGTCGAGGTCGGGCACGCTGCTGTCGGCCACCGACAGCGCCCACATCGACGAACCCCAGTCGGTGGCCCGGGTGCGGCACAGGATCCGCACGTAGCGGGCGGTCCGCCGGGTGAACGTGACCGTCTGCGCGTAGGCGTCGGAGCCGGACTGGAAGGTGAGCGGGGTGTCGTACTCGTAGCCGAACTGGCGCAGGCCGAAGCGCGTGGTGCGCCGGTCGCTCTCCTGCCCGGCCACGGAGGCGGTGAGGGTGAGCCGGTGCAGTTCCGGCTCACCGTAGCCGTTGGGCCACCACAGCTTCGGGTTCCGCAGGCGCAGCTTCGGGTCCGAGGCCGGGTCGAAGACGACGTCGGTGCTGCCGCCCCCCGGCACGGTGACCGTCCGCTGCACGCGCACGCCGTCGAAGGCGGCGGTGACGGTGACGGACCTGGCCTCCGCGGCGGCGTTGCGGAGCGGTACGACGATGGTCACCTCGGCCGTGCGGGTGTCGGGCAGGTCCGGCAGGACGGTGTCGACGCGGGGGTCGCCGAGGACGGCGTCGCCGGTGGAGCGCAGCCGTACGTGGTTCCAGATGCCGGCGGCCCGGTCGCGCACCGCGGGCATCCAGTCCCAGCCGGAGGAGGCCAGGTAGGTCGGCGAGTTGCGGTTCATCATGTTCGCGCCGGCGTCGACGAAGGCGAGGCCGGCCGCGCCCTTGTCGCCGGGGCTGCCCGGGAACGGCATGGGGCTGATCTTCACCGCGAGGGCCTGCGGGCCCTGCGCCGCCAGCAGCCCGGTCACGTCGTAGGCGGCCCGGGCGAAGGGGAAGGTGAGGGTGCCGGCCTGCTTGCCGTTGAGCCAGATGTCCGCCTCGTGGTTGACCCCGTCGAACTCGAGCCAGACGCGGCGCCCGGCCCCGGTGCGCAGGCCCTTGGGCAGGCGGAACTCGCGTCGGTACCACCAGGAGTGGCGGGAGAGGGCCTCGGGGATGTGCAGGTTGGCGAAGCCGGCGACCGGGTCGGGCAGGTGGCCCTCGGCCACGAGCGAGGACAGGACGGTCCCGGGCACGGTGGCCGGCAGCCAGGCGCTGGTGTCCACGGAGGGCGCGGACAGTTCCGCGGCGCTGCCGCCCGCCCAGTCGTCCATGGTCAGGTCCCAGCCGGACTCCAGCGGCACGGTGCCGTCGTCGGCGACCTCCAGGGCCGGGGGCGTGCGGTGGTGGGTGCCCCAGTCGGTCCAGCCGGTGGCCTCGGGGCGGTGTCCGCGCGGGGTGCCGTACACCTGGAAGCCGTTGAGGCCCAGAGGGTTGGCGTTGGAGCGCTTGGTGACCGTCATCCGCACCCAGCGGGCGGTGACGGGCCGGGGCAGGGCGATCTCCACGACCCCGCCCTTGCCGTCGTCGGTGCGGTGCGCGACGGTCCACGACTTCCCGTCGCGCGAGGTCTCGATCACGAAGGCGACCGCGCAACTCGACAGCACCTCCTGGCCGGTGGTGTTGTCGCGGGGGTTGCCACCGGTCCCGGGCGTGAACGGCGGGTCGTCGACCGTCGCCTCGAAGGTGAGGCGCACCGACCCGACCTCGCACAGGGCCTGGAGGTCGACGGCTATCCACTGGGGGTCGCCGGCGGCGGCCCGCCAGCCGGAGCCCCGTACGCCGACCCGGTCGAGGCCGTCGACGGCGAACTCGGCCGGTGTGGGGGCGTAGTCGGTGGAGGACACCGTGACCGGGCGGTACGCGGCGAGTTCGCCCCGGGCATCGGCCGGGTTCGAGGACCGCGTCTGTGCCGTGGCGGCGGCGGGGAAGGCCATGCCGAGCCCGAACCCCGCGAGGAGGGTGGAGCCGGTGGAGAGTACGGCGCGTCGGGAGGGCAGGGAGGACTGGTCCGGCATGAACAACGGCTCCGTTCAGGGATGTTCAATGAGGAGGCGGCCTGGCATCATCGAAGCGATGACAACGTTGCCATCGCGATGACAACGTTGCCGAACATGCACCCGCCGGGAAGGGCCTGTCAAGGTTTTGGGCACGCCACGTTCCGGGATTCTCCTAAATTAGGAATACATATTGACATGAGTCGGGCTTCGCGTCAGAGTCGTTGGTCCGCCCGCGCCGGGGGCCTTTCCGGCGGCGGTCCGGGCAGGAGGTGTCGCCCGCCCAGTGGCCGTCAAAGATGCCCGTATGGCTGCGAAGAGAAGGATCGTGCTGCTGGGCGGCGGCTTCTCCTGGGCGCCCGGGTCGCCGCTCGACGCATACGTGCTGCGCCCCGCCGGGCGGCGCCGCCCGAAGGTCTGCTTCGTGCCCACCGCCAGTGGTGACGCGCAGTCCTACGTCGAGGACTTCCACTCGGCGTTCGCCGCGCGCGACTGCGAACCGGCCCACCTGCCGCTGTTCCGCCGTGACCACCGGGACCTGCGTTCCTTCGTCCTCTCCCAGGACGTCGTCTACGTCGGCGGCGGCAACACCGCGGCCATGCTCGCCGTGTGGCGCGTGCACGGCCTCGACGTGGTCCTCCGCGAAGCCCTCGACGCGGGCGTGCTCCTGTGCGGCATCAGCGCCGGCGCCAACTGCTGGTTCGGGGCGTGCCTCACGGACTCCTTCGGCCCCGTCACACCGCTGCGCGACGGCCTCGGCCTGCTGTCGGGCAGCTTCTGCCCCCACTACGACAGCGAGCCCGCCCGCAGGCCCGCGTTCCGCGCTGCCGTGGCCGAGGGGGAACTGCCCGCCGGCTGGGCCCTCGACGACGGGGTGGCGGCCCTGTTCACCGACGGCGGTCTCACGGAGGTCGTCGCGGAACGACCGGGTCCGACCCTGCACCGGGTGGAGTCCGGGAGCGGTGGCGCGGTGCGCGAGACGGGACTGCCCGCACGCCTGCTGACGTGAGGTCCGGTCAGGAACCGGGTGGGTTGCCGGTCAGTCCTCTTCGGGGCGGTCGGGGCGGACGGCGATGTGGTCGGGTTCGAGTTCGAGCATGACGCGGTTGCGGATGTCGAGGGCGTGGGT
>NZ_JBIATA010000034.1:0-5608 GCF_042891295.1 Streptomyces sp. NPDC001902
CGCCCGGTTACATTCCGAACCCGGAAGCTAAGCCTTTCAGCGCCGATGGTACTGCAGGGGGGACCCTGTGGGAGAGTAGGACGCCGCCGAACAATCTTTAGTAGCCGTGCCCCCGGACCCAGTCCGGGGGCACGGCTCTTTGGCGTATCCACACCCGCTGTTCATGTTCAGATCAGCAACGCATCACCGGCTGCGGTGATCCTTGCCGGAACGGGTAAGTGGAGGTGAGCCTGATGCAGCAGTTTCTGGTTCAGGGTGCTGAAGTAGCCGCGCTGGAGGACGAGTTCGCGTCCGCGGTGGACGGGCGTCATGCCGTCGCCGTCGACTCGGCGACCTCCGCGTTGCATCTGGCGCTGCTCTCGCTCGGCATCGGTGCCGGCGAGGAAGTGATCCTGCCGTCGTTCGCGCCGGTGGAGTCCGCGGCCGCCGTGCGGCTGGCCGGTGCGGTGCCGGTCTTCGCCGACATCGACCCGCTGACGTTCTGCCTCGACCCGGAGGCCGTGGCCGCCGCGATCACGCCCCTCACGGTGGCGATCCTGCCGGTGCACCTCTTCGGGCACCCTGCCGCCGTCGACCAGATCACCGACATCGCCGCCCGGCACGGCCTGGCGATCGTCGAGGACGCCACCCAGGCCCAGGCGGCGACGCTGGCCGGCCGCCGGGTCGGTACCTACGGGGCGCTGAGCGTGTTCGCCGTCGAGGCGGGCGCCGTGGTGACCACGGAGCACCCCGAACTGGCCGGTGCCGTCAAGAGGCTTCGGGACACGGCCCACGCCCGGGCCCGGATGACCGACGGCAAGGCGGCCGCGGGCCGCGGGGTGCTGGCGAAGCTCGCCGGTTCCGTGGCCCGGCAGCGGGCCAACTGCCGTTACCTGGACTCGGCCCTGACCGGTGTCCTCGTGCCGTACGTGGAGCCCGGCGCGCACCACGTCTACCACCGCTACACGGTGCGGATACCCGGGAACGGCCGTCCGGACCGGGACGCGTTCGCGATGGCGCTGGCCGCGCGCGGCGTCCAGGCGAACGTGAGCATCCCGACCCCCGTGCACCGGTTGCCGGAGTACCGGTCGAGCTCGTACCTGCCCCGCACGGAGAAGGCGGCCGGCGAGACGCTGTCGCTGCCCGTCCACCCGGGTCTGACGGAGAAGGAGTTGGAGCGGATGGCCGTGGCGTGCAACACGCTCGGCGGACTGCTCTGAGACCGGGCCGCCCCGGTCGGTCCGTGGGTCGATCGGATTTCCGAACCGGGGCGTGCATGCGTTAAGATCCTTCACGTCGACGCGCCCCAATAGCTCAGTCGGCAGAGCGTCTCCATGGTAAGGAGAAGGTCTACGGTTCGATTCCGTATTGGGGCTCTGATGAGGAAAGGCCCCCGCCATTCGGCGGGGGCCTTTCTCGTTTCCCTTGCCCTTCGCGGAGCGGACTGCCGCCGCTACGCGGGCAGTTCCGGGACGCGCATCGTGAGGATGGCCATGTCGTCGGACGGCGCGTCGGAGGCGAAGCGCTCGACGGCCCGCTGGATGCGGGCCGCCACGGCGCCCGCCGTGAGGCCCGTGCAGGTGGCCAGGACGTCGGCGAGGCCGTCGTCGCCCAGCATGCGGGTGCCCTCGCGCCGTTCGGTGACGCCGTCGGTGACGCAGAGCAGGACGTCGCCGGGGTCGAGCGTGACGGTCTGCTCGACGAGTTCGAGGTCCTCGATGACGCCGAGCAGCGGCTGGGGTTCCGCGGCGGCTTCCACGACGCCGCTCTGCCGCAGTCGCAGCGGCAGGGGGTGGCCGGCGCAGACGACCTTCAGGACGGCGCTGCCGTCGCTCTGCGGCCACATCTCGCCGTAGAGGAGGGTGAGGAAGCGGCTGCGGGCCCCCTCGTCCAGGATGGCCGCGTTGAGCCGTTCCAGGACGGAGGGGCCGCTGAAGCCCTCGCGGGCGAGCAGGCGCAGCGCGTGGCGGGCGAGACCGGTCACGGCGGCGGCCTCGGGGCCCGTGCCGCACACGTCGCCGATGGCGAAGCCCCAGCAGCCGTCGCGGATGGGGAACACGTCGTAGAAGTCGCCGCCGACCTCGTTGCCCTCGCCGGCGGCGCGGTAGACGACCTCGACCTCGACGCCGGGGATCACCGGCAGGCCGGGCGGCAGCAGGCTGCGCTGCAGGGACTGGCTGATGGCCGTGCGCTCGCTGTAGAGGCGGGCGTTGTCCAGGGCGAGGGCGGCCCGGCGGGACAGGTCCTCGGCGAGTTCGAGGATCTCCTGGCGGAAGCGCTCGTCGGCGGACCTGCCGAGGGTGAGCATGCCGATGACGCGGTTGCGGGCCACGAGCGGCAGGACGACCGTCTCGCCGCCGACCGCGGCCGCGGTCGCCAGGGCCGTGCCGGGGCCCGTGGCGGGCCGGCCCGCCTCGCCGAGGCCCAGGCTGCGCAGGGAGGCGCGCAGGGCGGTGGAGTGCGCGGCGTCGGCGGGGGCGGTCCACACGCGGGCGCCGGGGGTGGGGTCGGGCTCGGGCGGGGCGAGGCGGGACAGCAGGGCCTTGATGCCGTCGATGCGGTCCTCGTCCTCGTGCAGGACGAAGGCGAGTTCGGGTTCCGAGGCCTGGTCGGCGATGGTGTAGACGGCGCACCAGCTGGCCAGGGTGGGCACGGTCATCTGGGCCATCAGGGCGAGCGTCTGGTCGCGTTCCAGGGTGCCCGCCAGCAGGTCGGAGGCCTCCACCAGGAAGGACAACGAGCCGCGGCGCAGCCGCTCGAGCTCGGTGAGGCGGGCGCTCTCCACCGCCAGCGCGATGCGGTCGGCGGCGAACTGCAGCCGCAGCGCCTCCTCGTTGGTGTAGCGGCCGGGGCTCTCCGCGGCGACGCCGAGCGAGCCGGTGAGGCGGCCCTCGACCTTGAGGGGGACGGTGACGATCGAGCGCATGCCGGTGCCGGCGAGCAGCGGGACGGCGCCGGGCACCGCCGTGAGGTCCTCGTGGACGGCGGGCATGCGGGCGCTGCCGTAGCGGCCGGTGCCGGCCTCGACGGGGACCCGTGCGAAGCGCTGTCGGGCGGAGGGGAGGCCGGTCGAGGCACGCACCTCGAGCTCGGTCTCGTCGTCGGTGGCGAGCAGCAGGTAGGCGGCGTCGCCGTCGAGCATGTCGCGGGCCCGCTCCACGGTGCGCTGCAGCAGCCCGTCGAGGTCGTCGGGGGCGGGGGAGCCGATGAAGGACTCGAAGGGGTCCACGGTCTTGCCGCGTTCGACGCCGCCCTCGACGGAGATCATCCCGCGGCCGGGGTTCTGCAGGACGGCGCGTTCGTCCTCGCGCACCAGCAGGCACACGGTGGACGGCTCGCCGGAGGCGTCGCGGACCCGCAGGTGCGCGCCGTAGACGGGCAGGGTGCGGCCGTCCGCGCCGCGGATGCCGTAACTGCCCTCCCAGCGGGACAGCCGCAGGGCCTCGGCGATGCCATGGCCGGTGCCGGGGGTCTGCGGCCAGGCGGCGAAGTCGCCGAGCGGTTTGCCGGTGACCTGGTCGCCGAGGTGGCCGAAGAGCTCGGCGGCGTCCTGGTTCCAGCGGGTGATGATGCCTGCGCGGTCGACCTGCACGACCGCGACGCGGACCCGCTCGTCGGCGAGCGGCAGCGCCTGGACGGGCAGGGCGGGACCCGCGGAACGGGTGCCCGCGGGGCGCTGGGGGAGTTCCAGGCGGAACCAGACGTGCTTGTTGGCGGCGGTGTACTCCACGCCCCAGCGGCTGGCCAGTGCCGAGCACAGGAGCAGCCCGCGGCCGCCCTCGTGGTCGGGGTGGATCTGCTTCTTGGCGTCGTGGAGAGGAAGCTCACGTTCCGGGTAGCGGTCGGCGACCTCGATGCGCACGGCGGACTCGTAGCGCAGGCAGTGGACGTCCGCGGCGGTGCCGGCGTGCACCACGGCGTTGGTGACGAGTTCACTGGTGAGCACGACGGCGTCGTCGACCACCTCGGAGAAGCCCCAGCCCTGGAGCGTGTCGCGGACGAACGCGCGTGCGGTGGCGACCGAGCGTCCCACGGGTTCGAAGGTGGCCGCTGCCCGCGCCGTGATCACAGATCTCCTTGTTTGTCCCGGGACGTCACCATTCGTCGTCCGCTGTACTGTCACCACCGGCCCCCACTTCGAGGTGTACGCCCGGCCCAAGGTGGGCAACCGCATGCCAGGTTACTTACCCCCGGCGACCGCGTGTGTGCCGGTTGGGGGTGTTCCTGCCCCGATCATGACGCCGGTCATATGCGATGCTGCCGAACTGTTATGGCCGGGCCCGGGCATGGTGAAACACTGGTCATGTCTGAACGAGGCACCTGCAGGTCGGTCGACCCTCCGGGAGGGACACGGTGGAGTCTGGCGCATCGGCGCGAGGCGGCGCGGCATCCGCGGCGAAGCGGGGCGGTTCCGCACGGGTGAAGAACGCGCGGTCGCGTAAGAGCGGGGCCGGTACGGGGACCGTCGAGGTCGACTCGGCGGCCCTGCACCGGCTGCTGTCGGCGCTGGAGTCCATGCGGGACGGCAACTTCCGCAAGCGGCTGACGGTCACCGGCGACGGGGTCATGGCGGAGATCTCCGCGGTGTTCAACGAGGTCGCCGACCGCAACCAGCACCTCACCGGGGAGCTGGCGCGGGTGCGGCGGGTCGTGGGCCGCGAGGGCAAGCTCGCCGAGCGCCTGGAGACGGGGGCGTGCGAGGGCGCCTGGGCGGCGGCCATCGACGCCTCCAACGCGCTCGTGGACGACCTCGTGCGCCCCATGTCCGAGGTCGGCCGGGTGCTGTCGGCGGTCGCCGAGGGTGACCTGGAGCAGCGGATGGACCTGCGCTCGCAGGGTGCCGATGGTTCGGGGCATCCGCTGCGCGGCGAGTTCCTCAAGGTGGGCCGCACCGTCAACGGGCTGGTCGACCAGCTGTCCACGTTCACCGACGAGGTGACCCGGGTGGCGAGCGAGGTCGGCACCGAGGGCAAGCTCGGCGGCCAGGCGCGGGTGCGCGGTATGTCCGGTTCGTGGAAGGACCTGACGGACTCGGTCAACACCATGGCGTCCCGTCTGACGGCCCAGGTGCGTGACATCGCCCTCGTCACGACGGCGGTCGCCAAGGGCGACCTGTCGCGCAAGGTCACCGTGCACGTGGCCGGCGAGATGCTGGAGCTGAAGAACACCGTCAACACGATGGTCGACCAGCTCTCCTCCTTCGCCGCCGAGGTGACCCGCGTCGCACGCGAGGTGGGCACCGAGGGCCAGCTGGGTGGCCAGGCCAAGGTGGCCGGTGTCGACGGCGTGTGGAAGGACCTCACGGACTCCGTCAACCTGATGGCCGGCAACCTGACGGCCCAGGTGCGCGACATCGCCCAGGTGACGACGGCGGTCGCCAACGGCGACCTGTCGCAGAAGATCACCATCGGCGCGCGCGGCGAGGTCGCGCAGCTCGCCGAGACCGTCAACGCGATGACCGAGACGCTGCGCACCTTCGCCGACGAGGTGACCCGTGTCGCGGGCGAGGTCGGGGCGGAGGGCCGCCTCGGCGGCCAGGCGCAGGTGCCGGGCGCGGCGGGCATCTGGAAGGACCTCACCGACTCGGTGAACACCGCATTCCGCAACCTGACCGGCCAGGTGCGGGACA
>NZ_JBIATA010000034.1:5706-106728 GCF_042891295.1 Streptomyces sp. NPDC001902
CATCGCGCAGGTGACGACGGCGGTCGCCAACGGCGACCTGTCGCAGAAGGTCACGGTGGACGTCTCCGGCGAGATGCTGGAGCTGAAGAACACCGTGAACACGATGGTCGACCAGTTGTCGGCCTTCGGCGCCGAGGTGACCCGGGTGGCGCGCGAGGTCGGCGTCGAGGGTGAACTCGGCGGCCAGGCGCAGGTGCCGGGTGCGGCGGGTCTGTGGAAGGACCTGACGGACTCGGTGAACACCGCGTTCCGCAACCTGACCGGCCAGGTCCGCAACATCGCGCAGGTGACGACGGCGGTCGCCAACGGCGACCTGTCGCAGAAGGTCACGGTGGACGTCTCCGGCGAGATGCTGGAGCTGAAGAACACCGTCAACCGCATGGTGGACCAGCTCTCCTCGTTCGCCGGGCAGGTCACCCGCATGGCCCGGGACGTGGGCACGGAGGGCCGCCTCGGCGGTCAGGCCCGCGTCGACGGCGTGAGCGGCGTGTGGAAGGAGCTGACGGACTCCGTCAACTTCATGGCGGGCAACCTCACCTCGCAGGTCCGCCAGATCGCCCAGGTGACGACCGCGGTGGCCCGCGGTGACCTGTCCCAGAAGGTCGACGTCGACGCGCGCGGCGAGATCCTGGAGCTGAAGAACACCATCAACACGATGGTCGACCAGCTCTCCTCGTTCGCCGAGCAGGTGACCCGGGTGGCCCGTGAGGTGGGCACCGAGGGCCGGCTGGGCGGCCAGGCGCAGGTGCCGGGCGTCGCTGGTGTGTGGCGTGACCTCACCGACTCCGTGAACGGCATGGCGGGCAACCTGACCGCACAGGTCCGCAACATCGCCCAGGTGGCGACCGCGGTGGCCCGCGGTGACCTGTCCCAGAAGATCGACGTCGACGCGCGCGGCGAGATCCTGGAGCTCAAGAACGTCCTCAACACGATGGTCGACCAGCTCTCGTCCTTCGCCGAGCAGGTGACCCGGGTCGCCCGCGAGGTGGGCACCGAGGGCATCCTGGGCGGCCAGGCCGAGGTGAAGGGCGTCTCGGGCACCTGGAAGGACCTGACGCAGTCCGTCAACTTCATGGCGAACAACCTGACGATGCAGGTCCGCAACATCGCCGAGGTCACCACCGCGGTCGCCCAGGGCGACCTGTCGAAGAAGATCACCGTCGACGCCAAGGGCGAGATCCTCGCCCTGGTCACCACCGTCAACACGATGGTGGACCAGCTGTCCGCGTTCGCCGACGAGGTGACCCGGGTGGCCCGCGAGGTGGGCACCGAGGGCCAGCTGGGCGGTCAGGCCCGGGTGCGGGACGTCTCCGGCATCTGGAAGGACCTCACCGACAACGTCAACCTGATGGCCAACAACCTGACCAGCCAGGTGCGTTCGATCTCCTCCGTCGCCACCGCCGTCGCCAACGGCGACCTCACCAAGAAGATCACCGTCGAGGCGCGCGGCGAGGTCGCCCAGCTCGCCGAGACCATCAACACGATGGTGGACACGCTCTCCGCCTTCGGTGACGAGGTGACCCGGGTGGCCCGCGAGGTGGGCACCGACGGCATCCTCGGCGGCCAGGCGCGCGTGCCGGGTGTGTCCGGCTCGTGGAAGGACCTCACCGAGTCGGTGAACAACATGGCCTCCAACCTGACCGGCCAGGTCCGCAACATCGCCATGGTCACCACCGCGGTCGCCCGCGGCGACCTGTCCAAGAAGATCGACGTCGACGCGCACGGCGAGATCCTGGAGCTGAAGACGACCATCAACACGATGGTCGACCAGCTGTCTGCCTTCGGTGACCAGGTGACCCGCGTGGCCCGCGAGGTGGGCACCGAGGGCCGTCTGGGCGGCCAGGCGCGCGTGCCGGGCGTGTCCGGCATCTGGAAGGACCTCACCGAGTCGGTGAACCTGATGGCGAACAACCTGACCCGTCAGGTGCGCAACATCGCCCAGGTGGCCACCGCGGTGACCCGCGGCGACCTCAACATCCGCACGGACGTGGACGCGGCGGGCGAGATCCTGGAGCTCCAGGACTACATCAACACCATGATCGTCCGACTCCGCGAGACCACGCTCGCCAACAAGGAGCAGGACTGGCTCAAGGGCAACCTCGCCCGCATCTCCGGTCTGATGCAGGGCCGCCGCGACCTCAACGACGTGGCGGCGCTCATCATGAGCGAGCTGACCCCGGTGGTCTCCGCCCAGCACGGCGCCTTCTTCATCGCGGAGGAGCCGGCCGGCGGGGAGGAGATCGAGGAGGGCTACGAGCTGCGGCTGTCCGGCTCGTACGGCTTCTCCAAGCGCACGATGCCGACGGTGTTCCTGCCCGGCGAGGGACTGATCGGCACGGCGGCGGTCGAGAAGCGCTCGATCCTGGTGGAGGACGTCCCGCCGGGCTACCTGAGGATCTCCTCCGGGCTCGGCGAGGCGCCGCCGGCCCACGTCATCGTGCTGCCGGTGGTGTTCGAGGACCGGGTGCTGGGTGTGATGGAGCTGGCCTCCTTCCAGCCGCTCACGCAGATCCAGAAGGACTTCCTCGGCCAGATCACCGACATGATCGCGGTCAGCGTGAACACCATCAGCGTGAACACCAAGACCGAGTACCTGCTGGAGCAGTCGCAGGAGCTGACCGAACAGCTGCGGGAGCGCTCGGCGGAGCTGGAGAACCGGCAGAAGCAGCTGGAGATGTCCAACACGGAGCTGGAGGAGAAGGCGGAGCTGCTGGCCCGCCAGAACCGGGACATCGAGGTGAAGAACACCGAGATCGAGGAGGCCCGGCAGGTCCTGGAGGAGCGCGCCGAGCAGCTGGCCGTCTCGATGCGCTACAAGTCCGAGTTCCTGGCCAACATGTCGCACGAGCTGCGCACCCCGCTGAACTCGCTGCTCATCCTGGCCAAGCTGCTCGCGGACAACGCCGAGGGCAACCTGTCGCCGAAGCAGGTCGAGTTCGCCGAGACGATCCACGGCGCCGGCTCCGACCTGCTGCAGCTCATCAACGACATCCTGGACCTGTCCAAGGTCGAGGCGGGCAAGATGGACGTCAGCCCGACCCGCATCGCCCTGGTCCAGCTGGTCGACTACGTGGAGGCGACGTTCCGCCCGCTCACCGCGGAGAAGGGCCTGGACTTCTCCGTACGGGTCTCCCCGGAGCTGCCCGCCACGCTCCACACCGACGAGCAGCGGCTGCTGCAGGTGCTGCGCAACCTGCTGTCGAACGCGGTGAAGTTCACCGACAGCGGTTCGGTCGAGCTGGTCATCCGCCCGGCCGGTCCCGACGTGCCGCAGGCCATCCGGGAGCAGTTGCTGGAGTCCGGCTCGCTGCGGGGCGCGGACGAGCCGCTGATCGCCTTCTCGGTGACCGACACGGGCATCGGCATCGCGGCGAGCAAGATGCGGGTCATCTTCGAGGCCTTCAAGCAGGCGGACGGCACCACCAGCCGCAAGTACGGCGGCACGGGCCTGGGCCTGTCCATCAGCCGGGAGATCGCCCGGCTGCTCGGCGGCGAGATCCACGCCGACAGCCAGCCCGGCCGCGGCTCGACCTTCACCCTCTACCTGCCGCTCAACACCACCGAACTGCCGCCCCAGGGCTACCCGCAGCTCCCCGGCGGCGAGGCCGTGGAGCTCGAGGGGGCGCCGGCCGAGCCGTTCCACGTCCCGGCCCACGGTCACGTGGCCGTGCGCGGCCGGGGCGCGGGCAGCAGCCTGGCCCGGCTGCGCCGGCGTTCCGCGGCACCGCGGCCCGCCGCGGCCGCCGGGCCGGTGGCGCGCGCCGCGCTGCCCGAGTCGTGGGTGGAGGGGGCGCACAGCGACGCCTACACCGGCTTCGCGGGCGGGTTCAGCGGTGAGAAGGTGCTCATCGTGGACGACGACATCCGCAATGTCTTCGCCCTCACCAGCGTGCTGGAGCAGCACGGGCTGACCGTGCTGTACGCCGAGAACGGCCGGGAGGGGATCGAGGTCCTGGAGCAGCACGACGACGTCGCGGTCGTCCTGATGGACATCATGATGCCCGAGATGGACGGCTATGCGACCACGGCCGCGATCCGCAGGATGCCCCAGTTCGCGGGGCTGCCGATCATCGCGCTGACGGCGAAGGCGATGAAGGGCGACCGCGAGAAGAGCATCGAGTCCGGGGCGTCCGACTACGTCGCCAAGCCGGTGGACACCGACCACCTCCTCGCGGTGATGGAGCAGTGGATGCAGTCCAGGTGACGCCACGTTGGGTGAGCGGCCGGGCAATGGACGGTGAACGCCCATGACTCGGCGTGTGTGAAGAGGTGTGAGAGTGCGGGATTCTGGGAACCTTCTGGTCTCCGCTTGCGTTTCTGCTACGTGCACAGTGACATGGCGGTGACAGGGTGTGGCGGACAGCGGGGTGCGGCTACCATGACCGGCACAAGGACGGGCGGCACTCAGGAGTCGTCCATGGGGGCGGCGACCGGTGCAGTGCCGGGGCGAGGAGGGCGGGCCATGGTGCAGAAGGCCAAGATCCTCCTGGTCGATGACCGGCCGGAGAATCTGCTGGCGCTGGAGGCCATCCTCTCCGCGCTCGATCAGACCCTGGTGCGGGCATCGTCCGGGGAGGAAGCGCTCAAGGCGCTGCTGACCGACGACTTCGCGGTGATCCTGCTCGACGTCCAGATGCCGGGCATGGACGGGTTCGAGACCGCGGCGCACATCAAGCGGCGCGAACGCACCCGCGACATCCCGATCATCTTCTTGACCGCCATCAACCACGGGCCGCACCACACCTTCCGCGGCTACGCGGCCGGCGCGGTGGACTACATCTCCAAGCCCTTCGACCCGTGGGTGCTGCGCGCCAAGGTCTCGGTCTTCGTCGAGCTCTACATGAAGAACTGCCAGTTGCGCGAGCAGGCCGCCCTGCTCCGGCTGCAGCTGGAACAGGGCGCGCGGCAGGGCGGCAACGGCGCCAAGGAGCCCGTGGGCCTGCTCGCCGAGCTCTCCGCACGGCTCGCCGCGGTGGAGGAGCAGGCGGAGGCGCTGTCCAAGCAGCTCGACGAGTCCGCGGACGCGGCGGCGGTGGCCACGGCCGCCCATCTGGAGCGGAAGCTGACCGGCCTGCGCCGCGCGCTGGACGCGCTGGAGCCGGGCACGGGCGGCGGCGACAAGAAGATTCCCCCGCAAGAGTGAAGCGTGTGCGCCACTTGATGCAGTGTCATCCATGGCGCAACAGGGGCACGACACGAATGGCGGTATGCGTGGCCACGCGTGTCGTGCACGGGGCGGAACGGTAACCTCACCACCATGGCCTCACGTACGTCCGGCACCGCCAAGAAGGCTGCCGCCAAACCTGCGGCCAAGCCCGCGGCGAAGAAGGCCCCCGCGAAGAAGGCGGCGGCCAAGAAGCCGCCTGCCAAGGCGGCGGCGGCCAAACCCGCGCCGAAGCCCGCGCCGTCCCCGACCGGCGGCGTCTACCGGCTCGCGCGAGCGGTCTGGCTCGGCCTGGCGCACACCGTGGGCGCCCTCTTCCGCGGCGTCGGGCGCGGCGCGCGCGGGCTCGACCCGGCGCACCGCAAGGACGGCCTGGCGCTGCTGCTGCTCGGCCTCGCGCTGGTCGTCGCCACCGGCACGTGGTCGGACCTGCGCGGTCCGGTGGGCGATCTGGTCGAGATACTGATCACCGGGCTGTTCGGGCGGCTGGACCTGCTCGTGCCGTTCCTCGTCGGTGCCGTCGTCTGGCGGCTGATGCGCCACCCGCAGAAGTCCGACGCCAACGGGCGCATCGTCATCGGCCTGACCACCCTCGCCGTCGGTGTACTGGGCCTGGTGCACATCGGCTGCGGTTCCCCCGGCCGCGGGCAGGGCGCCGACGCGATCCGCGACGCGGGCGGCCTGATCGGCTGGGCGGCGTCCGCGCCGCTCGACTACACCGTCGGCGCACCGCTGGCGGTGGCGCTGCTGGCGCTGCTCACCTTCTTCGGGCTGCTGGTCACCACCGCGACCCCGGTCAACGCCATCCCCCGGCGGCTGCGCGAACTCGGCATCCGGCTGGGCCTGGTGGAGGACCAGGGCAGCGCCGGGACCGAGGACGACGCCGTGCCGTTCAGCGACCTGCTGGAGGAGGAGACCGCCCCGCAGGACGGCGGGGAGAAGTCGCGCCGCCGGTCCAGGCGCCGCGAGGAGCGGCCGGAACTGCCCGATCTCAGGCCCAGCGACGGACTGGACGCGGTCGACCTCGCCTACGGCGTGGCCGCCGACCTCGACGGCGCCCTCGCCTACGGCGTGCCCGGCTCCTCCGTCGTCGCGGACCTCGTCAGCCACTCCCTGCCGCAGGCCCGGGACACCGGGGAGGCCGCCGCCGAGGACTCCGCCGACCGGTCCGTGCCCGACCTCACCAAGCGCGCGGCGCCCGAGCAGGGCCCGCCGCTGCCGCCGCGCGCCGAGCAGCTCCAGTTGTCCGGCGACGTCACCTACGGCCTGCCGTCCCTGGACCTGTTGGAGCGCGGCGGTCCAGGACGCACCCGTAGCGCCGCCAACGACGCCGTGGTCGAGTCGCTGACGAGCGTCTTCTCGCAGTTCAAGGTGGACGCACGGGTCACCGGCTTCACGCGGGGTCCGACGGTGACCCGTTACGAGGTGGAACTCGGCCAGGCCGTCAAGGTCGAGCGGATCACCGCCCTCGCCAAGAACATCGCGTACGCCGTGGCCAGTCCGGACGTGCGGATCATCAGCCCGATCCCCGGCAAGTCGGCGGTGGGCATCGAGATCCCCAACAGCGACCGGGAGATGGTCAACCTCGGCGACGTGCTGCGCTCGGCGGAGGCCGCCGGCGAGGAGCACCCGATGACGGTGGGCCTCGGCAAGGACGTCGAGGGCGGCTACGTCATGGCCAACCTCGCGCGCATGCCGCACATCCTCGTCGCGGGCGCCACCGGATCCGGCAAGTCCTCCTGCATCAACTGCCTGATCACCTCGATCCTGGCGCGCGCCACGCCCGACGAGGTGCGGATGGTGCTGGTCGACCCCAAGCGCGTCGAGCTGACCGCGTACGAGGGCGTCCCGCACCTCATCACGCCGATCATCACCAACCCCAAGCGGGCCGCCGAGGCGCTGCAGTGGGTCGTGCGCGAGATGGACCTGCGCTACGACGACCTCGCCGCCTACGGCTTCCGGCACATCGACGACTTCAACGCGGCGGTGCGCTCGGGCAAGGTGAAGCCGCCGGAGGGCAGCGAGCGGGAGCTCGCGCCCTACCCCTACCTGCTGGTGATCGTGGACGAGCTCGCCGACCTGATGATGGTCGCGCCACGGGACGTCGAGGACGCGATCGTCCGCATCACCCAGCTCGCCCGGGCCGCCGGCATCCACCTCGTGCTGGCCACCCAGCGGCCCAGCGTGGACGTCGTCACGGGTCTCATCAAGGCCAACGTGCCCTCCAGGCTGGCCTTCGCGACCTCGTCGCTCGCCGACAGCCGGGTCATCCTCGACCAGGCCGGCGCCGAGAAGCTGATCGGAAAGGGTGACGGGCTGTTCCTGCCGATGGGCGCGAACAAGCCGGTCCGCATGCAGGGCGCCTTCGTCACCGAGGACGAGATCCACGCCGTCGTCGCCCACTGCAAGGCGCAGTTGACCCCCGCCTACCGTGACGACGTGGTCGTCGGCTCGGGCCCGAAGAAGGAGATCGACGAGGAGATCGGCGACGACCTGGACCTGTTGTGCCAGGCCGCGGAACTGGTCGTCTCCACGCAGTTCGGCTCGACTTCGATGCTCCAGCGGAAACTGCGTGTCGGCTTCGCGAAAGCGGGCAGGCTCATGGACCTGATGGAATCGCGCGGGATCGTCGGGCCCAGCGAGGGGTCGAAGGCCCGTGACGTACTGGTCAAGCCGGACGAGATGGACGGAGTGCTCGCCCTGCTCCGGGGCGAGGCCGGTTCGTAGCCATTCCGTGGCTCACTCGTAAGTGGGTTGGACGCAACCGTTGCTCCCGCCCGTACGTCAAGTTAGTGCAGGGGGAAGGCGTATGGCCGACTGTCATCGGCGCCGGGAAAGACGGCAATCCTGATGGCGGACAAACAACGCCCGCCCGCTTGCCCGTCCTTTTGCACACCCCCCTAGACTGAGTCTCCAGCAGGTGGCTGCACGCTCGAAAGGCGCCCCCGTGTCCATCGGCAACCCGCCCCCCGACGACCGGCTCTCGGTCGGTCGCGCCCTCGCCCAGGCCCGCATCGCCGCGGGTCTGACCGTCGACGAGGTCAGTACCACAACGCGTGTGCGCCCGCCCATCGTGCACGCGATCGAGCAGGACGATTTCTCCCGCTGCGGCGGCGACGTGTACGCCCGCGGCCACATCCGGGCGCTCGCGCGCGCCGTGGGCCTCGATCCCGAGGCCCTGATCCAGCAGTTCTCGGCGGAGCACGGCAGTGCGCCCGCCCCCACCCCGGTGGCGCCGCTGTACGAGGCGGAGCGGATGAGGTCCGAGCCGCGCCGCCCCAACTGGACCGCCGCCATGGTCGCGGCGATCGTCGCCGTCATCGGTTTCGTCGGGTTCACCCTGTTCAGCGGTGGCGAGGACGGCGGCAAGGAACCGGTGGCGGGCAAGCCGAGCGCGGCGAGCCCGGCGGCCGAGCCGTCCGGCAACCCCACGAGCTCCGCGCCGAGGCCCGAGGAGTCCGACAGCGCGATCGCCGCGGCGCCGGCCGACAAGGTCACGGTCAAGCTCACCGCCCAGAACGACAAGAGCTGGATCCAGGCGGTGGACAGCAACGGAAAGCAGCTCTACCAGGGCAGTCTGGAGCCGGGCGACTCCAAGACCTTCACCGACAAGAGCAAGATCAACCTCATCATCGGCAACGCGGGCGCGGTCCACCTCTTCGTCAACGGCAAGGACCTCGGGCCCGCGGGTGACCCCGGTCAGGTCCAGCGCCTCACCTTCACCCCCGGCGACCCGGAAGCAGGGTGACGCCCGGTTCCACGGGCGCGCACGGACACCGCGGCGCCCGGCGCGGGACACCCGTCCCGGCGCCGGGCGCCGCTGCGCGTCGGAGCCCCGTCGGGGACAAAGTAGGCTGAGCCTATGTCCGAACCCCGTACCGTCGCTCTTGTCACGCTCGGCTGCGCCCGTAACGAGGTGGATTCCGAGGAGCTCGCCGGCCGGCTGGCGGCGGACGGGTGGCAGCTCGTCGAGGACGCCGCCGCCGCCGACGTGGCCGTCGTGAACACCTGTGGCTTCGTCGAGGCCGCCAAGAAGGACTCCGTCGACGCCCTGCTGGAGGCCAACGACCTCAAGGGCCACGGCCGCACCCAGGCCGTCGTCGCGGTCGGCTGCATGGCCGAGCGCTACGGGAAGGAGCTGGCCGAGGCCCTGCCCGAGGCGGACGGCGTGCTCGGCTTCGACGACTACGCGAACATCTCCGACCGCCTGCAGACGATCCTCTCCGGCGGTGTCCACGCCTCCCACACCCCGCGCGACCGCCGCAAGCTGCTCCCGGTCAGCCCGGCCGCCCGGCAGGCCGTGAGCGAGGTCGCGCTGCCCGGCCACGCGCAGAGCGCCACGGAGCCGGTCCCCGCCCCCGCGGACCTGCCCGAGGGCGTCGCGCCCGCCTCCGGGCCGCGCGCACCGCTCCGCCGCCGCCTGGACAGCAGCCCGGTGGCCTCCGTGAAGCTGGCCTCCGGCTGCGACCGCCGCTGCTCCTTCTGCGCCATCCCGTCCTTCCGGGGCTCCTTCATCTCCCGCCGCCCCTCGGACGTGCTCGGCGAGACGCGCTGGCTGGCCGAGCAGGGCGTCAAGGAGGTCATGCTGGTCAGCGAGAACAACACCTCGTACGGCAAGGACCTCGGCGACATCCGGCTGCTGGAGACGCTGCTGCCGGAACTGGCCGCCGTCGACGGCATCGAGCGGATCCGGGTCAGCTACCTGCAGCCCGCCGAGATGCGCCCGGGCCTGATCGACGTGCTGACCTCGACGCCCAAGGTCGCGCCGTACTTCGACCTGTCCTTCCAGCACTCCGCCCCCGGGGTGCTGCGCGCAATGCGCCGCTTCGGCGACACCGAGCGCTTCCTGGAGCTGCTCGACACCATCCGCTCCAAGGCGCCGGAGGCCGGGGTCCGCTCCAACTTCATCGTCGGCTTCCCGGGCGAGTCGGCGGCGGACCTGGAGGAGCTGGAGCGCTTCCTGGGCGCCGCCCGGCTCGACGCCATCGGCGTCTTCGGCTACTCCGACGAGGAGGGCACCGAGGCGGCCGGCTACGACGGCAAGCTCGACGAGGACGTCGTCGCCGAGCGGCTGGCCCGGGTCTCGCGGCTGGCCGAGGAGCTGACCGCGCAGCGCGCCGAGGAGCGGCTGGGCTCGACGGTGCAGGTGCTGGTCGACTCCGTCGACGAGGAGGAGGGGGCGGTCGGCCGCGGTGCCCACCAGGCGCCGGAGACCGACGGCCAGGTCGTCCTGACCTCCCGCGCGGGCCTGGTGCCCGGATCGTTCGTCGCGGCGAAGGTGGTGGACACCGAAGGCGTCGACCTCGTCGCGGAGCCGCTTGGCACGACGCAGGAGGCGCGCAGATGACGGGAGTCCCGGCGTCCGCCGCCGGCAACCACCGGTCCGCACCCGCCGCCCCGGCGGCCGCGGTCCGGCGGCCTTCATTGTGGAACATCGCCAACGTCCTGACGATGGTGCGGCTGCTGCTGGTGCCGGGCTTCGTCGTGCTGCTCGTGCACGACGACGGGCACGACCCGGCGTGGCGCTCCTTCGCGTGGGCGGCGTTCGCCATCGCGATGATCACCGATCTCTTCGACGGCGAGCTGGCCCGGCGCTACGGGCTGGTCACCGACTTCGGCAAGATCGCCGACCCGATCGCCGACAAGGCGATCATGGGCGCGGCGCTGATCGGGCTCTCGGCCCTCGGGGACCTGCCCTGGTGGGTCACCGCGGTGATCCTCTTCCGCGAGCTGGGCATCACGCTGATGCGGTTCTGGGTGATCCGCTGGGGGGTGATCCCGGCCAGCCGGGGCGGCAAGCTGAAGACGCTCACCCAGGGCGTCGCCGTCGGCATGTACATCCTGATCCTCACCGGGCCGCTGGCGACGCTGCGGGCGGTGCTGATGGGCGCCGCGGTGGTGCTGACCGTGGTGACGGGCTTGGACTACGTGCGCCAGGCCGTCGTCATGCGCCGGGCCGGACTGGCCGCGCAGCGCGCGGCCGCCGTGCGCCGGGCGCGCGAGGGCGCGGACGAGGAGGAGGGGGCGCTCGCGGAGGACGTCCCGCTGGAGTTCCCGGAGGAGCAGGGACAGGGCGCGTGAACGTCGCCGCCGAGGTGCTGGGGCTGCTGGAGGGGCGGCAGCAGTGGCTCGCCGTCGCCGAGTCGCTGACCGGTGGCCTGGTCGCCGCCGAGCTGACCTCGGTGCCCGGCGCCTCCAGGTCCTTCCGCGGTTCGGTCACCGCGTACGCCACCGAACTGAAGCGGGACGTGCTGGGCGTGGACGGCGCGCTGCTGGCCGAACGCGGGGCCGTCGACCCCGACGTCGCGCGGGGGATGGCGGAGGGCGTGCGGCGCGTGCTGCGCGCCGACTGGGGGCTGTCCACCACCGGAGTCGCCGGCCCGGACCCGCAGGACGGACAGCAGGTCGGGACGGTCTTCGTGGCGGTCGCCGGGCCGACCGGCTCGTGGTGCGAGAGACTGCAGTTGAACGGCGACCGTGCCGAAATCCGTACCACCACCGTGAACGCCGTTCTGACCCTCTTGCAGCAGACGCTCCTGACGGGCGGGGGAACACCCGACGAATCCCCGACGGCGAAGGGTAGGGAAGACAGCGGGGGGAAGGGATGTTTGCAGCCCTGAGTGAACACGTCATCGCTCCCCGCACGGCCGGTGTCGGAGGCGGTACGGTGGGGCAAGAAGGTTGCGAATTCGCGGTCCGAGGAGGGAGCCACCGATGATTCTGCTCCGTCGCCTGCTCGGTGACGTGCTGCGTCGGCAGCGCCAGCGTCAGGGCCGCACCCTGCGTGAGGTCTCCTCATCCGCCCGGGTCTCCCTGGGCTATCTGTCGGAGGTCGAACGAGGGCAGAAGGAGGCTTCCTCCGAACTGCTCTCCGCGATCTGTGACGCCTTGGACGTCCCGATGTCCGAGGTGATGCGGGAGGTCAGCGACGATCTGGCGCTTGCCGAACTCGCCGAGTCGGCTGCTGTCGGGTCGGCAGCCGCGCCTATGCGGCCGCTGCTGGGCGCGGTTCCGTCCGTACCGTCCGGTCCGGACGAGCGGGTCACCATCAAGGCGCCGAAGGCGCCCACCGAGGCCGTGGACGTCGTCGCGGCCTGAGCGACACCAAGCAGTTCCGAACCGTGGCCCCGGCCGGTGGGCAACCGGCCGGGGCCACGGCGTGTCCGCGTGTGGTCCGCGGATCCGGGGAAGGCGCTCATGAGGCGGGGCCGCCGTGGAGGTGGTCCTGCGACGCCAGGCAATTCCCGAGGAGGAGCAGCATGACCGTCGTGAAGAGCACGCTGCCCGAGGCCGACCGCAAGACCGTCGGTGAGGCCCTGCAGCACACCCTCAGCGATCTCATCGACCTGTCGCTCGTCGCCAAGCAGGTGCACTGGAACGTGGTCGGGGCGCGGTTCCGGTCGGTCCACCTCCAGCTCGACGACGTGGTGACCACCGCGCGGACCTACGCCGACACGGTCGCGGAGCGGGCGGCCGCGATCGGGGTGACGCCGGACGGGCGCGCGGGGACGGTCTCCAAGAGCAGCAGGATCGACGAGGTGCCGGACGGCTGGATCAAGGACGAGAAGGTGGTCTCGGTCATGATCGTGGCGCTGGACGCCGTGATCAGGCGGGTGCGCCAGGGGATCGAGGCGACGGAGAAGCCCGATCCGGTGAGCCAGGACATCCTGATCGGGCTCGCCGCCGAGCTCGAGAAGCACCACTGGATGTTCCAGGCCGAGAACGTCTAGGCCGGCGGGGCGTCGTCGGCGGGAGCATCGGGGCCGGTCGCCCTGGGTTGCGCTCGGGCGGCGGAATGTCGCAGGTAGTAGCCGTACGTGTCCTCCTTCTGGGTGAACGTCGTGCGGGGTGGGGCGGCAGAGGTCTAGAGATCTTGCCGGAAGGGGATCGCACCTGTGTACGGGGAAAGCCCGGGATTGGGTCCCTGGTGATACCCGCCGCAACCTCGGGGCTCCGAAGGAGGCGGCCATGCACGTTCTCCGCCTGTTTCACGAGCTGTGGGCCCGGCGGCCGGTCCGCTGGGCGATCGCTTTCGTCGCGGGAGTGGTGTGGTGGTGGGCCCTGCTGAGGCTCATCGCCCAGCCCGCGCAGGCAGGCTCCTTCGAGGGCCTGGTCGTCGCCGGTGGCTGGGGGCTCAGCATCGTCCCCCTGCACACGGCGAGGTGGTCACGGGGATCATCAGCCGCCGCTCCGGCGGCCGTCCGTGAGGTTGAGGGCCCGGCGCCGGGAGGGCTGCCGGGAAGACTTCCGGGTCCGCGAAGTCAGTCACTACCAGGGCATGACGACGCCCCCGTTGGGGCGCAGGATCTGGCCGGTCGTGAAGGCTGAGGCGTCGGAGGCCAGGAAGAGCACGGTGTGCGCCACGTCCTGCGGGTCGCCCACACGGCCCAGGGGCGCGGCGCGCACCAGCGCCTCCTCGGCGCGCGCCTGGGCCCGCTCGTCGAAGAGGCCGTCGGGGCCGGTGCCGTGGTGGCTCGTCATCGGCGTGCGGACGAAGCCGGGCGCCACGGCATTGGCCCGCACGCCGCGGGGTCCCAGCTCCGTGGCGAGGGTCCGGGTCAGCTGGACGACGGCGGCCTTCGAGACGCTGTAGCAGAGCAGCCCGCGGGCGCCGGTGTCGATGGCTCCGGAGGCCATGGTGACGATGCTGCCGGCACCGCGCTCGGCCATCGGGCGGGCGGCCTCGCGGGCGCAGTGCAGCACCCCCTTGAAGTTCACCGACAGCACCCGGTCCAGGTCGGCCTCGTCGGTGTCCAGGACGGAACTGGAGTGCATGACGCCCGCGATGGCGGCCAGGACGTCCAGCCGTCCGTGGGCGGCCACGATCGCCGCGACCGCCTCGGCCACCTGGGCGCGGTCGGTGACGTCCACGGCACGCGCCTCCGCCGCGCCGCCGGCCTTCACGGCGAGCCCGGCGGTGTGCCGGGCGCCCGGCTCGTCCACGTCCGCGCACGTCACGGTGGCCCCGGCCTGGGCGAGCAGCAGCGCCGAGGCCCGGCCGATGCCGCTGGCGGCGCCGGTGACCAGAGCGGTGCGCCCGGTGAGGTCGTACGCCGGTACGGTCATGCGGCGACCGTACGGCCTGATCTGACGGTCCGTCAATTGGTGTGCCGCGGCGCCGGTGCGGACGCGGGCGCGGGGCCGCGCTGGCAGTGCGGGCACCAGTACGTCGCACGGGTCTGGCCGGGCGGGCCCAGCTCGGCGACGCGGATCGCCGTCCCGCAGCGCAGGCAGCCGTGCCGGTCCCGGCGGTACACCCAGTGTGTCCGGCCGCGCCGCGTGTCGCCGGTGGTGATGTGGCCGTGCCGGGTCTTGTTGGCCTGCAGCAGCTTCCTGGCGAGCTCGACGACCCGTTCGGGCTCGGGGACCTCCCCGACCGGCATCCAGGGCGTGACGCCGCGCAGGAAGCACACCTCGCACTTGTAGACGTTGCCGATGCCCGCCAGATTGCGCTGGTCCAGCAGCGCCTCCCCGACCGGCCGGGCCGGGTCGGCGGTCAGCCGGCGCAGCGCCTCGGCCGGATCCCAGTCCGGGCCCAGCAGATCGGGGCCGAGGTGGCCGACGGCCCGGTCCTCCTCGGCGGTGCGCAGCAGCTCCAGCACGGGCAGCCGGTAGCCGACCGCGACCCGCTCGGCGTTGGCGAGGACCGCCCGGACCTGGTGGTCGGGACCGCCCCGCCAGCGCTCACCGGGTGCGTACAACTGCCAGGAACCGTCCATGCGCAGGTGCGAGTGGAGGGTCAGCCCGCCCTCGACCCGGATCAGCAGGTGCTTGCCGCGGGCCACGACCTTCTCCACGCGGCGTCCCGACAGGTCGGTCGTCGCCAGCCGCGGCACACGCAGGTCCGCACGGAGCAGGACGTGCCCCGCCAGCGCCCAGTGCAGCCGGTGCGCGGCCAGCCAGATCGTGTCGCCCTCGGGCACGGATCCCCCTGTCCCGTTCAGGCCCGCAGCCGCAGGCCGCGGGGTGTCGCATGGAAGCCCGCCGCCTCCAGGGCCCGGCCGAGCACCGAGGTGAGGGCGGACTCGCCGTTCGTGCGTTCCACCGTGAGCCGGCCGAGCGCACCGTCACGCACAGCCAGGGCGAGCGCGTCGGCGGCCGCCTGCAACCGCTCCTCGTCCGCGCCGCCGCCGCCCCGGCCGTCGCCCTCCGCCGCGGAGGTGCCGGGCCAGGCCAGCAGGGTCTTGCCACCGCGCTCCACGTACAGCGTGAGCTCGCCGTCGACCAGGACGACCAGGGCCCCCGCCTTGCGTCCCGGCCGGTGGGTCACCCCGGCGGGCTGCTCGGGCCAGGGCAGGGCGGCGCCGTAGGCGTTGGCCGGGTCGGCCGCGGCCAGCACCACGGTGCGGGCCTTGTCGTGCCGGGCGTCCTCGCGGTCCCGGGCGTTGCTGATGGCCCGCAGGCGGTCCACCGCGCCGTCCATGGCGAACTGGGCCGCGCCCAGCCCCTCCACGACGTAGCCGCGGCGCGCCTGACCGGTCTCCTCGAAAGCCGACAGGACGCGGTACGCGGCGGAGAAGCCGCCCTCCACACCCTCGGCGGCCACCGCCCCCCGGGTGACCACGCCGTGCCGGTCCAGCAGCGCGTGGGTGAGGGCGTGCGCCCGGTGCGTCGCGTCGGGCTCCGCCTCCGGTACCAGGGACCAGCGGCCCGCGGTCGTCGGCGGCCCGCCCCGTGACGCCGTCACCCGCGGCGCGGGCCGGCCGGTGCGGGCCGTGAAGGCGCCGTAGCGGCCGCGGGGCACCGCGCGCGGCGCCCGGTGCGCGGTGGAGCCCGCCGTACGGCCGGAGCCGAGCAGGGCGCGCAGCGGCGCGAGCGTGTCATTGGTCAGCCGGCCCGACCAGGCCAGCTCCCAGACCACCTCGGCCAGTTCCGGATCGGACAGTTCGTGCCCGGCGGCGCGGACCTGTTCGGAGATCTGCCGGAAGAACAGTCCGTAGCCGCCCGAGAGCCCGTCCAGGACCGCGTGGTGCACCGGGGAGAGCTCCAGCGGCTGGGGCTGCGGCAGCAACAGGGGTGCGGTGTCCGCGAGATACAGCGACAGCCAGCCGTCCTTGCCCTGCAGGGCGCCTGCCCCCGCCCACACGATCTCGCCCGCCGACGTCAGCTCGTCGAGCATCGCCGGGGTGTAGTCCGCGACACGGGCGGGCAGGACCAGCTTCTCCAGGGCCGAGGCGGGGACGGCGGCGCCCTGCAACTGCTCGACGGCCCGCACCAGGCCGTCGAGGCCGCGCAGGCCGTGCGTGCCCACGTGCTGCCACTGCGGCAGGAAGGTGGCCAGCGTGGCCGGCGGCACGGGTTCCAGTTCGTGCCGCAGCGCCGCCAGCGAGCGCCGCCGCAGCCGCCGCAGCACACCGGCGTCGCACCACTCGTGGCCCGCGCCGCCGGGCCTGAACTCGCCCTGCACGACCCGGCCGGACGCGGCGAGCCGGTGCAGGGTGCCGTCGGCGACGGCGGTGCCCAGGCCGAAGCGCTGGGCGGCCTCGGCCGAGGTGAACGGCCCGTGCGTACGGGCGTAGCGGGCCAGCAGATCCGCCAGCGGGTCCTTGACGGGCTCGGTGAAGGCCTCCGGCACACCGACCGGCAGGGCGGTGCCCAGGGCGTCCCGCAGCCGCCCGGCGTCCTCCACGGCGGCCCAGCGGTCCACGCCCGCGACGCGGACCCGGATCGCCCGGCGCGCGCCCTCCAGCCCGGCCGCCCAGCCCGGTTCCGCTCCGCGCGCGGCCAGCTCGGCGTCGTCCAGCGGGCCCAGCAGCCGCAGTAGGTCGGCGACCCCCTCGGGACCCTTGATCCGCCGGTCCTCGGTGAGCCACTGCAGCTCTTGCTCCAGTTCCACCATCACGTCGGCGTCGAGCAGCTCGCGCAGCTCGGCCTGGCCCAGCAGCTCCGCCAGCAGCCGGGAGTCCAGCGAGAGCGCCGCGGCGCGCCGCTCGGCCAGCGGCGAGTCGCCCTCGTAGAGGAACTGCGCCACGTAGCCGAAGAGCAGCGACTTGGCGAACGGCGACGGTTCGGGCGTCGTCACCTCGACCAGCCGCACCTTGCGGGACTCGATGTCGCCCATCAGCTCGACCAGCCCGGGGACGTCGAAGACGTCCTGCAGGCACTCGCGGACCGCCTCCAGCACGATCGGGAACGAACCGAACTCCGAGGCCACCTGGAGCAATTGGGCGGCCCGCTGGCGCTGCTGCCACAGCGGCGTGCGCTTGCCGGGGTCCCGGCGGGGCAGCAGCAGCGCACGGGCCGCGCACTCCCGGAACCGGGACGCGAACAGCGCGGAACCGCCGATCTGGTCGGTGACGAGCTGCTCGACCTCGCCCTTGTCGAAGGCGACGTCTGCGGCGCCGACCGGGGACTGGTCGGCGTCGTACTCGGTGCCCTGCCGCGCCGGGTCCACGTCCAGCAGGTCCAGGCCCATCAGATCCGCGTCCGGCAGACGCAGCACGATGCCGTCGTCGGCGTGCATCACCTGCGCGTCGAAGCCGTACCGCTCACCGAGCCGGGCACCCAGCGCGAGCGCCCAGGGGGCGTGGACCTGGGCGCCGAAGGGGGAGTGGACGACCACCCGCCAGTCGCCCAGCTCGTCCCGGAAGCGCTCCACCACGATGGTGCGGTCGTCGGGCACATGGCCGCAGGCCTTGCGCTGCTCCTCCAGGTAGGCCAGCACATTGTCGACCGCCCACGGGTCCAGCCCCGCCGCGGCCAGCCGGGCCCGGCCGTTGCGCGGGTCCAGGGCGGCGACCTCGCGCAGGAACGCGCCGAGGGCGCGGCCCAGCTCGAGCGGGCGGCCGAGCTGGTCGCCCTTCCAGAACGGCAGCCGCCCGGGCACGCCCGGGGCGGGGGAGACCAGCACCCGGTCGCGGGTGATGTCCTCGATCCGCCACGAGGTCGTGCCCAGGGTGAAGACGTCTCCCACCCGGGACTCGTAGACCATCTCCTCGTCGAGCTCGCCGACCCGGCCGCCGCCCTTCTTCGGGTCGGCGCCGGCCAGGAACACCCCGAACAGCCCGCGGTCGGGGATCGTGCCGCCCGAGGTCACCGCCAGGCGCTGCGCGCCGGGCCGGGCCGCCACCGTGTTCGCCACCCGGTCCCACACCACGCGCGGCCGGAGCTCCGCGAAGGCGTCCGACGGATAGCGCCCGGCCAGCATGTCCAGAACCGCGGTGAACGCCGAGTGCGGCAGCGCGGCGAAGGGCGCGGCCCGGCGTACCACCGCCAGCAGTTCGTCGACGTCCCAGGCGTCCAGCGCCGTCATCGCGACCAGTTGCTGCGCCAGGACGTCCAGCGGGTTGGCCGGGATGCGCAACGCCTCGATCGCGCCCTCCCGCATCCGCTCGGTGACCACCGCCGACTGCACGAGGTCGCCGCGGTACTTGGGGAAGACCACCCCGGTCGAGACCGCCCCCACCTGGTGTCCTGCCCGGCCCACGCGCTGCAGCCCGGACGCCACCGAGGGCGGCGACTCCACCTGGACGACCAGGTCCACCGCGCCCATGTCGATGCCCAGCTCCAGGCTGGACGTGGCGACGACGGCCGGCAGCCGCCCGGCCTTGAGGTCCTCCTCCACCAGGGCGCGCTGCTCCTTGGAGACCGAGCCGTGGTGCGCCCTGGCCAGCAGCGGCGGCGCCCCGCGTGCCGCGCCGGACTGCGCCATGATCTCCGCGGGCGGCGCGCCCTCGGGAAGGGGCTCGCCCATGGCCCGTTCGTAGGCGATCTCGTTGAGCCGGTTGCACAGCCGCTCGGCCAGGCGGCGCGAGTTGGCGAAGACGATCGTGGAGCGGTGGTCCTGCACCAGGTCGGCGATGCGCTCCTCGACGTGCGGCCAGATCGAGGGCCGCGGGTCGTCGCCCTCGGTGGCGGGGGAGCCGCCGAGCTCGCCCAGGTCCTCGACGGGGACGACCACTGACAGGTCGAACTCCTTCTGCGACGGGGGCTGGACGACCGTCACCTTGCGCTGCGGCGACAGGAAGCGCGCCACCTCGTCCACCGGGCGGACCGTCGCCGACAGGCCGATGCGCCGCGCGGGGCGCTCCAGCAGCTCGTCCAGCCGCTCCAGCGACAGCGCCAGGTGCGCACCGCGCTTCGTCCCGGCGACGGCGTGCACCTCGTCGAGGATCACCGTCTCGACGCCGCGCAGCGACTCCCGGGTCGAGGAGGTCAGCATCAGGAACAGCGACTCGGGGGTCGTGATCAGGATGTCCGGCGGCCGGGTGGCGAGCGCGCGCCGCTCGGCCGCCGGGGTGTCGCCCGAGCGGATGCCCACCCGCACCTCAGGCTCCGGCAGCCCCAGCCGCACGGACTCGTGCCGCAGGCCGGTCAGCGGACTGCGCAGGTTGCGCTCCACGTCGACGGCGAGCGCCTTCAGGGGGGACACGTACAGCACGCGGCATCGGCGCTTGGCCTCGGCCGGCGGCGGCGTCGACGCCAGCCGGTCCAGGGCGGCAAGGAACGCCGCCAGCGTCTTCCCGGAGCCCGTGGGGGCCACCACGAGCACGTCGGACCCCCCAGCGATCGCGCGCCAGGCCCCCGCCTGCGCGGCGGTGGGCGCGCTGAAGGCCCCCGTGAACCACGCGCGCGTGGCGGGGGCGAACGCGTCGAGGGCCCCCGCCGGATCCCGCTCCTCCGGGGTGGCCCCAGTGCTCCGTCGCGACATGCCATCCATCCTGCCTCGCCCCACTGACAAACCGCCCCCCTCCGTGCGCGCACGCGGTCCTTGCCGGGCAGGGCGGGCGGGCGGAGGGCGGGTACGGCGCAGAATGGCGGGATGGGGTCGGACGAGCGGGCGCGGTTCTGGAGGCATCCGGGCCTGCCGGACGTCGATCTCCTGCGGGCACGGTACGTGCGCAAGACGTTCGTCCGGCACACGCACGAGTCGTTCGTGATCGCCGGCATCACCCAGGGAGTCGAGGCCTTCCACCACCACGGCACGATCGAGCGGGCGGGGCCGGGGGCGGTGGCACTGATCAACCCCGACACCGCGCACACCGGGCACGCGGGCGTGCCCGAGGGGTGGACGTACAGCGTGCTCTACCCCGGGGCGGACGTCGTGGCCTCCGTCGCGGCGGAGACGACGGCGATCCGCGGGACGGCGGGCTTCACCGTCGCCGTCGCAGAGGACCCGTACGCCGTGCACCTGGTCACCCAGGTGCTGCGGGCGGCCGACCAGGGCAACGCGCTCGCCGCCGACACCATGATGCGGCTCGCCGTCGCCCGGCTGCTGCGTGCCCACGGGGGCACGCTGCCCGAGCGCGCCCTTCTCACCGCGGGCGCCCGCAAGGCCGAGCGGGCCCGGCAGATCCTGGAGGCGCGCCTCACCGACCCGCCGCCGCTGGCGGAGCTCGCGGCCGGGCTGGGCACGAGTCCCTTCGCGCTGCTGCGCGGCTTCCGCGACCTGTACGGCATGCCCCCGCACGCCTGGCTCACCGACGCCCGGGTCCGGCGCGCGAGGCGGCTGCTGGACGACGGGACGGCACCGGCCGATGCCGCGGTCGCCGTGGGCTTCAGCGACCAGCCCCATCTGAACCGCCACTTCACGCGGATCGTGGGGGTGCCGCCGGGCGCGTACCAGCGGGAGCGCAAGAACGTACAAGACGGCCCCAAGGGCGCGGCCTAGCGTCGGGCAGGTGACCGCAGCACCCTTGGAAGCCGGCCGGCACCGGCCGCACCCACCGCCGTCCGTCAAGCCGCGTTCCGCGGTGGTCCGCGACGCCCTGGGAGTGGGCGTCGCCGTCGGCCTGTCCGGCTTCGCGTTCGGAGTGACCTCGGCCGGGGCCGGCCTGAGCCTGCTGCAGACCTGCGCGCTCAGCCTGCTGGTGTTCACCGGCGCCTCGCAGTTCGCGCTCGTCGGCGCCCTGGGCGCGGGCGGCGCTCCCCTGGCGGCCGCCGCCGGGGCGCTCTTCCTCGGGGTGCGCAACGCCTTCTACGGGCTGCGGCTGTCCGAACTGCTGCGCGTCCCGCGCGCACTGCGCCCCTTCGCGGCGCAGTGGGTGATCGACGAGACGTCCGCCGTCGCCCTGGCGCAGCCTGACCGGGCGAGCGCCCGGCTGGGTTTCACGGTCACCGGCGCCACCCTCTACGTGCTGTGGAACCTGACCACGTTCCTGGGCGCGTTCGGCGCAGCCGCGCTCGGCGACCCGGCCGACTGGGGCCTGGACGCCGCCGGTCCGGCGGTCTTCCTCGCGCTGCTCGCACCCATGCTGCGGGGCCGCCGCGAGCGGGCCACGGCAGCGGTCGCCGTACCGCTCGCCCTGGTGTGCCTGCCGCTGCTCCCCGCCGGGGTGCCCGTCCTGGTCGCGGCGCTGGCCGCACCGCTCGTCCTGGCCGCGACCCGGCGCAAGGAGGCCGACCGATGAGCACGTGGATCGCCGTGGGCGTCACCGCCTTCGGCTGCTACGCCGTGAAACTGCTGGGCCTGTCCGTTCCCGCGGGCTTCCTGGAACGCCCCGTCGTGCGGCGGCTGGCCGCGCTGCTGCCCATCGCCCTGCTGGCGGCCCTCACCGCACTGCAGACCTTCGGGGACGGGCGCGGCCTGGTGCTCGACGCGCGCGCCGCGGGTCTGGCGGCGGCCGGCGTCGCCCTCCTCCTGCGCGCTCCCTTCCTTGTGGTCGTCGCCGTCGCGGTGGTGGTGACCGGAGCGCTGCGGGCCGTCACCGGGTGACGGGTTAGTGTGACCCGTCACAACGGATGCGCAAGTGAGGGTGGGACGATGGCGGTCGACTCCCTGCCGGTCCTCTCCGACGCGGCCCGCGCCCTCGCGGCGCGCTGCGAGCACAGGGTGAACGAGATCGCCCGCTCCATGACGACGCGCGCCTTCGCCGACCTCCCCGGTTATGCCGAGCTGCCCGCGGACGTCAAGGACGGGGAGCTCGCCGCCACCGCGCGCCACGGCCTGCGGATCTTCCTGCGCCGGGTCGTCCACGGCACTCCCGCCGAGCGGCCGGAGCGGGGCGACTTCGACCGCTTCAGGGAACGCGCCGCCCAGCGGGCCGAGGAGGGGCTGCCCCTGCACCTGGTGCTGCGCGGCCATCTGCGCGGCACCGCCGTGCTGTGGCGGGCGCTGCGGGAGGCGGCGCGGCCGGGCGAGGAGGCCGCGCTCGCCGAACTCGCCGACGTCCTCATCGGCATCCAGGAGGGCATCGTCGGCGCCGTCTCCGAGACGTACCTGGACGAGCAGAGCACGCTCGCCGCCGAACGCCGTGAGGAGCGCCGCGCCCTGGTGCGGGCGCTGCTGGACGGCTCCCTGCCGCCGGAACGGTTCCCCGCCGGGCGGCTGGGCCTGGCGGGCGGCGCCCTCGTGCTCGCCCTCCACTTCCCGCCCGAGGACGCCGCCGGCCGCCCCCCGGCGGCCGCGCACCGCAGGTCGCGCCGGGCCCAGGCCGCGCTGGACCGGGCTTTCGGCACCGAGGTGCCGGCCCTGCTCGACGACACCGGCGGCCACGCCGTGGTCCCCGGCCGCCCGGTGCTGCCGGGCGGCGACGACGCGCTGCTCGCACCGCTGCGCCGCGCCTGCTCCCCGGACGTGCGGCTGGCCGCCGTCACGGCCGCAGGCCCCGCGGACATCCCCGGTGCCGCCCGCACGGCGACGGAGGTGCTGAGGGTGGCGCGCGCCGGAGGGCTGCCGCCGGGGCTGCACCGGCTCGACGACGTGCTGCTGGAGTACCACCTGTCACGGCGCGACGAGAGCAGCGACCGCATAGCGGCCCTGCTCGACCCGATCGCGGGCCGCCAGGACCTGGTCGAGACGCTGCGGACCTACCTCGGCAGCCGGCAGGAACGCCGCAGCACCGCGCGGCAGTTGGGGCTGCACCCCAACACCGTCGACAACCGGCTGGCCCGGATCTGCGAACTCACCGGGCTCGACCTCGCCGCGCCGCACGGCACGGCCCTGGCACTGGCCGCGCTGCTGCTGCGCGACGCCGCCGGGTGAGCCGTCCTCAGGCGAGGCGTCCGTACGCCCGCAGGGTGAGCAGCGCGTCGAGGGTGACCAGCGGCCGCCACTCCAGCAGGGTCCCGGGGGCCCACGCGGCCCGGCGCGCCGGCCAGCCGCCGTCGTCCTGCTGGCCGGCCGCCAGGAAGTCCAGCGCGCGCTCCATCTCCGCGTCCGTGAACCACTCCCGCGCCGGGGAGTCCGGCGTGCGCGCGTAGTCGTACGCGAAACGGTGCTCGCCGTCCGAGGATCCGGACGGCGGCGCGGCGTCCGGGTGCCGCCCGGGGTCCAGTACGACGAGCCGCTGCTCGCGCACGATCCGTCCCAGCCGCGCCGCCGCCGCCCGGGCCCGCGCCCGGTCGGGCGCGTGGTCCAGGAACGCCATCGCGGCCACGACCTCGGCGGGGTGGGTCTTGTCGAGGGTCTCGATCGCCTCCCAGCAGAAGTCCGTGGCGCGGAACAGCCAGGCGTGCCAGACCTCGTTGCGGTGCAGCGTGCCCACCACCGGCCCGGTGGCCAGCAGGTCGCCCGGCGGGCTGTCGACCAGGGGCAGCCAGGGAGCGACGGGGAAGCCGCGCAGCGAGGGGTGGAGCGCGGGCAGCGCGCCCTCCGGGGTCGACACGGCCGTTACGTAGCGGCAGATCCGCTCGGCGCGCTGGCCGGCGCACCTGCCGATCTCGTCGAGCACGCGCAGCGCGTGGGCCACGTGCAGCGGCTGGCTGACCGTGCCGCGCAGATCGGGCTCGAGGGCGTGGCCGTAGCCGTCGTCGCCGTTGCGGTAGGCGGTCAGCGCGGTCTCCACCGCGTCCGCCGGGCCGTTCCGGAAGTGGTACGCGAACCTGCGCTGCTCGAGCACGCGTGCGGTCAGCCACACGAAATGCTCGGCGCGTTCTAGCGGGGTTGCTGACATGTGCGCACAGTAGGCCTCCGTAAGCGCTCTGCACACAGAAGTGCGCAGGGAGCACCCTGGCGTGCGACCACGCGCCCCCCAGTACGGGTCATCCGCCGCCGGGAGTTGACGGCCCTGGCACACCCTGGACTTAATGTGCCGGAAAACTCGGGGGAGGGGGCGCGGTGGACGATCCACTGCTGTGGCGGGCCGGTTCCGGGGAACTGGCCGACTGGCTCGACGGTGCGCGGCGCAAGCTGCTCGGGGACACGGTCGCCGGGTACGACGTGTGGAGCGGTCCGGCCTTCCCCGACTACGGGAGCGTGATCCACCGGGCCGGTGACACCGGCGCCCTCGCCCGGTTCCTCACCGCCGCGGGCGCCGACGCGCTGCGCGCCACCACGCACCGGGGTGCCCGGCAGGGGGAGACCTCGGTCGAGCTCCGCGTCGAGGGCCGCACCGGCGCGGACGCCCTGCGCGTCGTGCCGTCGGGCGAGCGCGCGGGCACGGTACGCCTCACGGCCCCGGTCGCCGATCCGGCCGCGCTCGCCGCATGGCTGCACCAGCTGTCGCCGCTGCTCCCCGTACCGGTCCCGCGCCGGGAGGCGCCGGCCCACCCGCTGTCCGAGGCGCTCGCCGTCACCCTGTACCACCGCTCCGGCGACGTCCTGATCGGCCTGGAGGCACGCGACGGGCGTCCGGCCGGTTCCGGGCCGCGCCCCGCGGACGGCCGGGTGCTCGTCCTCACGCGACCGGACACCCTCGCACACCAGTCCGGGCTTCTCCTGCACCCGGCCGTCCTCGAACGCAGGCCGGTCACCACGGCCGGCGAACTGGCCCGGTGGCTCGGCGAACTGGACGCGGCGTGGGGGGAGCGGCCGGCGCTCTCCGCGCTCACCGGCCGCGCCGCCCGGGCCGTCCTGCCGTACGGCGATCTCCGCGCGGAGGTGCGGAAGATCGAGCACGGGACGCCGTTGCTCATGGTCGGCCGGCCCTTCGGCCCCGAGGTGACCGCTTCCGGGCCCCCGGAGCGGCTCGCGCGGTGGGCCGGGCCGCTGCTCGGGGTGGTCGTCCACCAGCGGGCCGCGTCCTCGTCGCGCCGTGCCCTGGTGAGATGGCTGCGCGGCGTGGAGGAGTCGGTGTTCGCCGGGCCCGCATTGTGGACGGTCACGGCGTCCGCCGCCCCGCCCGGCGTGCTGCCCGGGACCCCCGTCACCACCGTCGAGCTGGCCGCCCTCCTGTCCGGCACCCCGGACGGCCGCGTCCCGGGGGTGGACCGCCTCGCCCCCGGCGAACTCTCCCTGAGGGGCGCCGGCGCGGCGTTCGGCCGGGTCGACGTCACCGGCCGCCCCGCGCCCTGAGCCGCCGGCGGCGACGGCGCCCGACCGGGCCCGGTGGCGATGCGCGTGCGGGCTCCCGGGGGTTTGAATGGGAGGGGGAACCACGACATCGGACGACCGGGTGACTACACACACCGACCTGGACAACCTCGGCTCGCCGCATGACGGCAGCGGCGCCCTGTTCGTCGTCGACGGGCACGGCGACGTGCTCATGTGCACCGGATCGGTGCACGAGCTGACCGGACGGCCCCCCGGGGCGGTGTGCGGACACCCGGTCGCCGAACTCCTGACGGCCCCGGAGGTGTGGGCACGCCTCCTCCCCGCGGCCGGCGCCGCCGAAGCGGAGGACGACGCCGAGCTGCGGCACAGCGACGGCACCACGGTCCCGGTGCGGCTGCGGGTGCAGCCGACGGCCGCGGGCGGCGGCCCGACCGGGGGGATGGTCGTGACCGTCACACCCCGCGCGGTGGCCGAACGCCGCAGGGAGGACGAGGCGCTGCTCAGGGCCCTCTTCCAGCAGCGGCACGTCGGCCTCGCGATCCACGACATGGCGCTGGAGACCACCCGGTTCAACCTCGTCTCCGGCATCGACCTCCCGCCGGAAGCAGGCGTCCGCGTGGATCCGACGGACTGGACCGTCGAGGACGTGCTGCTCCCCAAGGACGCGGCGGCGCTCCGGGAGCAGCTGAGGCACGTGGCCGAGACCGGGGAGCCGCTGGTCGCCTGGGTGCACAGCGCCCGGCGCCAGGGGACACCGGACGTCAAAAGGGTGGCGTCCTTCTCCGCCTTCCGGCTGCACGGCGCGAACGACCGCCCCGTCGGGGTCGCCGTCATCTTCACCGACGTCACCCAGGAGCACGCCGCCCGCCAGCGCATGGAGTTGATGCACGCCGTTGCGGAGGGCATCGGCCGCAGCCTGGACGTCGCCAGGGTCGCCCAGGAACTCGTGGACGTGCTCGTCTCCCACCGCTTCGCCGACCTGGCCGCGGTGGACCTCACCCACACCGTGCTGATCGGCCAGGAACCCGGCGAGTTCCGGCTCGGTGCCCCCTTCCGCAGGGTCGCCGTGGCCTCCTCCGACGGCTCCTGGCCCCCCGAGATCCACCCCCGGGGCGCCGGCTTCCGCCTGCGCAGCCTGGAGAGCGACCACCTGCGCGGTGGCGCCGCCGTCTTCAGGTCGGACCTGACCTCCTGGCGCGAGGGCCTGGCCGGGGACCTCGAACGCAGCCGGCTGCTGCTGCCCGACACGGCGGCGTCCTTCCTGAGCGTGCCGCTGATCGCCCGCGGCCTGGTGCTCGGCGTCCTGGTGATGTGGCGGACCGCCGCCCTCCCGCCGTACGGCCCGGGCGACGCCGGCCTTGCGGAGGAGCTCGCCTCACGGGCCTCCCTGGGCCTGGACAACGCCCGCCGCTACACGCGCGAGCACCGTACCGTCGAGGCGCTCCAGCGCAGCCTGCTCCCGCCGTCGATCACCGAGACCACCGGGGTGCTGACCGCCGGCAGCTACGTACCGGCGGGCACGACGGAAGCGGTCGGCGGCGCCTGGTTCGACGTGATCCCGCTGTCCTCCAGCCGGCTGGCGCTGGTCAGCGGGGACGTCACCGGCCACGGCCTGAACGCGGCGGCCACCATGGGCAGGCTCCGCACGGCGGTGCAGACCCTGGCCGACCTCGACCTGCCGCCCGGTGAGCTCCTGGCCCACATGGACGACCTCGTCGTCAGGCTCGGCGACGTCGCCCCGCCGCACGGCGAGGACCAGGACGGCACGGCGGGCGGCAGCGCGGTCGGCGCCACCTGCCTGTACTGCGTCTACGACCCCGTCGAGGGCCGCTGCGAGATGGCGAGCGCCGGGCATCCCGCGCCGGTGTACGCCGCGCCGGGCGCCCCCGCCCAGGTGATCGGCCTCAAGCCCGGTCCGGCGCTGGGCGTGGACAGCCTGCCCTTCGAGCCGGTCGGCTTCGAGGTCCCCCCGGGCAGTCTGCTCGCGTTCTTCAACGAGCCGCTCCTGTCCCACCCCGACGGCTCCGCGCAGGAGCGGCTCGGGCGTCTGTGCTCGGTGCTCGCCACGGACCCCGGCGGGACCCGCACCCCCACCCAGACCGGCCGCGCGATCCTCGACGAACTCCTCGCCGAACCGCCCGGGGACGACGTCACGCTGCTCGTCGCCCGCATGCGCCCCCTGCCGCCCGGCTCCGTCGCCACCTGGGAGTTCCCCGCCGATCCCGCGATCGTGGCGCGGGCCAGGACCGCGGTGGAGAGCCAGCTGCAGCTGTGGGACCTCAAGCACCTGGCGTTCACGACCGAACTCATCACCAGTGAGCTGGTCACCAACGCGATCCGCTACGGCGGCGACCCCGTCGGGCTGCGCCTGATCCGCGACGACACCCTGGTCTGCGAGGTGTCCGACCCGAGCCAGACCCAGCCCCGGCTGCGCCGGGCCCGGCTGTCCGACGAGGGCGGCCGCGGGCTGTTCCTCGTCGCCCAGCTCTCCAGCCGCTGGGGCAGCCGCTACACGGCGGGCGGGAAGACCATCTGGGCGGAGCAACCGCTGTCCGAGTCCTGAGGCGGGCGGGGCGGCGTGTCCTGGCGGTGTCAGGCATCCGGGCCGCCCGGGTCGCCGGTTGCGGTGGTTCGCACTAAACCTGGGGAGGACGGCCGTAGGCGGCGCCCGTCCCGTGTCCACCGGGCGGGTGCCGACGGAGGTGGTTCCAGTGGCGCACGGCAGCCCGCCCGCTCCCATGGGTGACGCGGAGGCGGCGATCCTGCGCGCCCTGTTCACCCAGTCGCCGGTCGGCCTGCACGTCCTCGACCCGGACCTGCGGGTGGTCCGCGTCAACATGGGCACCCCTGCCATGCGCGGGGTGCGCTCGGAGGACCTCCTCGGGCGGTACTTCCGCGACGCCTATCCCGTCGTCTCGCCCGACGACGTGGAGGTGCGCCTGCGCCGGGTGCTGGAGACCGGCGTCCCGTTGATCGAGGACCTCGTGCGGACGTACCCGCTGACCGGGGACGGCGAGGCGCACTCCTACTCGCTCTCCGTCTTCCGGCTGGAGGACCCGGACGGGACGGTCCTGGGCGTCGCGCTCGCCGTGGTCGACGTGACCGAGCGGGAGAAGGGCCGTGCCCGGCTGCGCGTCCTCAACGCGGTGCGCGATCGCGTGGGCCGCACCCTGGACGTGGTGGTGACCTGTGAGGAACTCGTCGACGCCGTGGTGCCCGGCTTCGCCGACGTCGTCGTGGTGGAGGTCGTCGACGACGTGGTCCGCGGCGACGACCCGCCGCTGTCGCCGCTGCCCCCGGGGACCCCGCTGCGGCGGGCCGCGTTCGGGAGCAGCGCCGGCCTCGGGCAGCCCCAGGCGTACCCGGTGGGCGACGTGCGGAGCCTGCCCGACCCGACCCCGTACACCCAGGCGCTGTCCGACCTGCGTCCCCGCGTGGTGCGGCTGCACTCCGGGCTGCCGTGGCTGGCCACCGACCCCGCCCGCGCCGAGGCGATCCGTGCCTCGGGGATGCAGACGCTGCTCACGGTGCCGCTGACACTGCGCGGGACGGTGCTCGGGCTGATCAGCCTCTACCGCACGGAACGGCTGGAGCCCTTCACGGAGGACGACGTGGAGGTCGCGCTGCAGCTGGCCGACCACACCGCCCTGTGCATCGACAACGCCCGCCGCTACACCCGGGAGCACAGCGTCGCCGCCACGGTGCGGCGGCAGCTTCTGCCCCGTCGCCCCGTCTCGCACACCGCGCTGGAGACCGCCTACTTGTCGGCGGCGAGGGAGGGCGCGGCGGGGTCCTGGTACGACACGATCCCGCTGTCCAGTGCCCGCACCGCGCTGGTCGTCGGGGACGTGGCGGGACAGGGCATCCACGCCACCGCCGGCATGGGCCAGTTGCGTACCGTCATCCGCTCGCTGAGCGCGTTCGACCTGGGGCCCGACGAACTGCTGGCCCGGCTCAACGACATCACGACGCACCTGGCGGCCGAGCGCGCCTCGCTGCCGTCCGCCGACCCGCTGCACCGGGAGGCCCTCACCGCCGCCTGCATGTACGCCGTGTACGACCCGCTGACCCGCAGATGCACGATGGCCCGTGCCGGTCATCTCGCGCCGGTGATCGTACGGCCGGACGGCAGCGCGCAGATCCCGGAGATCCCGGACGGGCCGCGGCTGGGCACCGCAGGGGGGACGCCTTTCGCCGCCGCCGAGCTCGACATCCCGGAGGGCAGCGTCCTGGCCTTCACCAGCTCGCCGGTGCTGTCCCTGCACCTGGCGGGCGGTTCCACACCGCTCAAGGGCGGCCGGCCGGGGCCGGACCGTCCGCTCCAGGACCTCTGCGACGAGATCATGTACACGCTTCCCGGTGGCGTCGACCAGGGTGTGCCGATGCTCCTGCTGGCCCGCACACGCCCCTTCCCGCAGGACCGCGTCGCCGCCTGGCCGCTCGCGGACGACCGCACGGCGGTCGCCACCGCGCGGGCCCTGGTCCGCGACCGGCTCGCCGAGTGGGGAGCGGACGAGGACACCGTCTTCAACGCCGAGCTGATCGTCAGCGAACTGGTCACCAACGCGATCCGCTACGGGAGCCCCCCGATGCGGCTGCGCCTCATCAACGACCGGATGCTGACCTGCGAGGTCCGGGACACCAGCCCCGCCGCCCCGCACCTGCTGCACGCGCGCACCGTGGACGAGGGCGGCCGTGGGCTGTTCATCGTCGCGCAGCTCGCCGACCTGTGGGGCACGCGGTACGCGGAGGACGGCAAGACGATCTGGACCGAGCAGGCCCTCCCCGCGCCCGCGGGCTGACCGGCCCGCCGGCGGCGAGGTCCGCGAAGGCTGGCCTGGCGCCGGGGGCCGTGCCAGGTTGCCGACTCCGCCGCGTGCCCGGCCCGGCGTGACGGCGGGCCCGTCATTCCCGGACGGAGAGGGGGTGTGCGCCGTTGCGGCCCCTGGTCCGTACTGCCGCGCTCAGCGGATACGCCGAGCTGAGCCGCTCCCTCGGCATCGACCCGCGGACACTGATGAGGCGCGTGGGCCTGGACGTCGCGACGCTCGCCGTCCCGGAGCGGTGGATCTCCGGCGCGGCCGTGGCCCAGGTGCTGGAACTCTCGGCGGAGGCCTCCGGGCACGAGGCCTTCGGGCTGCTCCTCGCGGAGTTCCGCCGCTTCCGCGACCTGGGCCCCATCGGCCTGGTCGTCCGTCAGGAGCCCGACGTCCGCGGTGTGCTCGGCGTCCTGATCCGGCACCAGCGCGTGTACAACGAGGTGCTGGACGCCCGGCTGTTTGAGGCGGACGGACTCGCCGCCCTCAGGGTGGGCGTACGGCTCGGCGTGCCGATGGAGGCCCGGCAGGCCACGGAACTGGCCGTCGCCGCCTACCACCGGACCCTGCGCGAGGTGCTGCACCCCCACTGGCAGCCGCTCTCGGTGCGGTTCGCCCACCCCGCACCGGCGGACACGGTGACCCACCGGCGGCTGTTCGGCCCGGTCGTGGAGTTCGACCGGGAGTTCGACGGCATCCTCCCGCGGGACGACGACCTCGACGCCCGCAACGCCACCACGGACCGCCCGCCCGGGTACGCGGGCGGGCGGCCGCAGGTGCTCGCGAGTCCCCGGGACGCCGCCGTCGTGGACCGGGTGCGGGAACTGATCGAGGTGCTGCTGCCCTCCGGCCGCTGCTCGATCGAGCAGGTCGCCCGCAGCCTCGGCGTCGACCGGCGCACCCTCCACCGGCACCTGGCCCGCTCGGGCGAGACGTTCTCCTCGCTGCTCAACGCCACCCGCATGGACCTGGCGCGGCAGTTCACGGCCGGCCCGTGCCGGTCGCTCACGGAGGTCTCCCGTCTGCTGGGCTTCTCGTCGCCGAGCGCGTTCTCCCGCTGGTTCCACGACCGGTTCGGCTGCAGCCCGCGGGAGTGGCGCAGGTGCGGGCAGGCCGGGCCGCCGATCCGGTCCGCGGCCGGCGCCGCCCGTTCAGGCGAACGGACCCGGTCCGTTTGACGCACCGTCCGGGGCGGCGGACCGTGGCGGGTATCCCCGCTCGTAGAAAGGCCGGACGGCGATGGCGGACACTCAGGCCAGGCGCATAGCCGCGTTCATCGAGCCGCTGCGCGTGGAGCCCGGGTCCACCGTGGACCTGGCCAGGGACTTCGACCCCCGGTACAAGGGCAGCCTGAAGAAGCGGGACGGCGTCGGACTGCTGAGCACGGGCGTGTCGCTGCTGGCCGAGTACCAGGCGCGGCTGGCCGCCCAGGACACCTACGGGGTGCTGCTCTGCCTCCAGGCACTCGACGCCGGGGGCAAGGACGGCACCATCCGTCACGTCATGAGCGGGGTGAACCCGCAGGGCGTGCGGGTCAGCAGCTTCAAGGTGCCCTCCGCGGAGGAGCTCGACCACGACTACCTGTGGCGCTACGCGCAGCGGCTGCCCGCGCGGGGCGAGATCGCGATCTTCAACCGCTCGCACTACGAGGAGGTCCTCGTCGTCCGGGTGCACCACGAGGTCCTCCAGCGGCAGAAGCTGCCGGAGCAGCCCAAGGGCGCGGGCATCTGGGAGCGGCGCTACCGGGAGATCAACAACTGGGAGCGCTACCTGACCGACAACGGCTTCAAGGTCCTCAAGGTCTTCCTCAACCTCTCTAAGGAGGAGCAGCGCGCCCGCTTCCTGAAGCGGATCGACCTCCCCGAGAAGAACTGGAAGTTCTCCGCCGCCGACGTGCGGGAGCGCCGCCACTGGGACGAGTACCAGAAGGCCTTCTCCGAGATGCTGTCGGCGACGAGCACCAAGCACGCCCCCTGGTACGTCGTCCCGGCGGACCGGAAGTGGTTCGCGCGGATCTGCGCCGCGGCGGTGCTCGCCCACACGCTGATGGAGATCGACCCCCAGTACCCCACGGTCGGCGAGGAGGCCCGGCGCGACCTGCTCGCCGCCCGGCGGGAGTTGGAGGCCGAGGCCCCGCAAGGGGCGCCGGCCGACCCGTACGCGGCCCGGCGGCGGACGAAGGACGCGCGGCGCCCCTAGGGCCGGGGCCGCCGGACCGCCGGACCGCCGGACGGCCCGACGCAGCGACCGGATCGGAGGCAGGACGATGACGGTGCAGCCCCACCCGGAGGGGGAACCGCCCGCGTCACCGGAAGGCTGGTACGCGCGGTCCCCGCAGGACGTCGCCATGGCGTTCGAGGTCGACCCGGACGCCGGCCTGCCGGCGGCGCGGGTGACCGAACTGCTGGCCGCGCACGGCCCGAACGCGCTGCCCGAGGAGAAACCGCCGCCGGCGTGGCGGCGCTTCTTCGACCAGTACCGCAGCTACATGCAGATCATCCTGGTCGCCGCGGCCGTCGTCTCGTTCCTGATCGCCCAGTGGAGCACCGGCATCCTCCTGGTCCTGCTGACCCTGCTCAACGCGGTCGTCGGGCTGCGCCAGGAGGGCAAGGCCGAGAGCGCGATGAACGCCCTGAAGTCGATGATGAAGGCGACCGCGCGGGTGCGGCGGGACGGCACCGAGTCGGAGATCCCGGCCGAGGGAGTCGTGGCGGGCGACATCGTGCTCATCGCCGCCGGCGACCAGGTGCCGGCCGACGGGCGGATCGTCCGGGCCAACGCCCTGCAGATCGACGAGTCCGCGCTGACCGGCGAGAGCGTCCCATCCGTCAAGGACACCGGCGCCCTGCCCGCGGGCGCCACCCCCCTCGGGCCCGGCGACCAGACCAACATGGCCTTCATGAACACCCCCGTCACGCACGGGAGCGGCGTCCTGATCGTCACCGGCACGGGCTCGGGCACGGAGCTGGGGAAGATCTCCGGGATGCTGTCGGCCACCGCCAAGGAGCAGTCGCCGCTGACCAAGGAGCTCGACGACCTCACCCTGTGGATCGCCGCGGCCGCGGGCCTGACGATGGTCGTGATGTTCGCCCTCGGCCGTGCCCGCGGCCAGGAGTGGGACGCACTGTTCGTCAGCGCGGTGTCCCTGGCCATCGCCGCGATCCCCGAGGCGCTGCCCACGGTGACCCAGGTGATCCTCTCGGTCGGCAGCCTCAACCTCGCCCGGCGCAACGCGATCGTGAAGGAACTGCCCTCGGTCGAGACCCTCGGCTTCACCTCCGCCATCAACTCCGACAAGACCGGCACCCTGACGATGAACCAGATGACCGCCGTCGAGGTGGTCAGCCCCACCGACCGCTACACCGTCTCCGGCACCGGCTACGGCCTGGAGGGCAGGATCCACCACGCCGCGGGCTCTTCCGCGGGCATCGAGGACGCGATCCTGCCGTACGTGCTGGCCAGCGACGCCAAGCTGGTGGACGGCACGGTGGTGGGCGACCCCACCGAGGGCGCGCTGCTCGTCCTCGGCCACAAGGCCGGGCTGGACATCGAGGCCACCCGCGAACGGCTGCCCCGGCTGGCCACCCTGCCGTTCGACCCCGGCTACAAGCTGATGGCCACCTTCCACTCGGCCACCGACGCCTCGGGCCGCCCGGTCGTACGGTGCTTCGTCAAGGGCGCGGCGCCGGCCGTGATGGCACGGGCCACGACCGCGCTGTCCGCCGGTACGACCGTGCCCTGGGACGACGACCTCAGCCGGCGCGCCCAGGGGGCCACCGAGCGGATGGGCGGCGAGGGACGCCGCGTCATGGCCGCCGCCACCCGCGACCTGGACCCCGCCGGCTTCGACCCCGCCGGCGACCTCCTCGCCCTCGTCACCGACCTGCGGATGACCAGCCTCGTCGGCATGATCGACCCGCCCCGCGAGGAGTCCCGGGACGCGGTCGCGGACGCCCAGGCCGCCCACATCAGGGTCCGCATGGTCACCGGCGACGACGTCACCACCGGCGCCGCCATCGCGCGGCAGCTCGGCATCCCCGGCGAGGCGATGCTCGGCGCGGACTTCGCCGCGCTGCCGGAGGAGGAACGCCTCGCCCGCATCGACGACATCGGCGTGGTCGGACGGGTCGCCCCCGAGCACAAGGTCCTGCTCGCCGACACCCTCAAGAAGAAGGGCGAGGTAGTGGCGATGACCGGCGACGGCGTCAACGACGCCCCCGCCATCAAGGCCTCGGACATCGGCATCGCCATGGGCAGCGGCACCGACGTCGCCAAGAACGCCGGCCGCATGATCCTGTCCGACGACAACTTCGCCACGATCATCCACGCGGTGGAGGAGGGCCGGAAGCTCTACGACAACCTCACCAAGTACATCCGCTTCGTCCTCCTGTTGCTGGTCACCTTCGTCCTGACCTTCCTCGGCGCGACCCTGCTCAACATCGCCGCCGGTGAACCCTTCACCCCTGCCCAGGTCCTGTGGGTGCACTTCGTCGTCAACGCCCCCTTCGGCTTCGCCCTCGGCTTCGACCAGGAGAGCCCCGGCCTGATGCGCCGCACGCCCCGGCCCCGCGGGCAGTCCGTGCTCACCAGGCCCGTGCTGATCACCGTGGGGCTGAGCGGGCTGGCGGTCACCGTCATCCTGCTGGCCCTGATCAAGGTGGGGGAGAGCCACTTCCACAGCGCCGCCGTCGGCAACTCGATGGCCTTCACCGCCTTCGCGCTCTGCCTGATCGTGGCCGCGTTCGAGTGCCGCAGCGAAACCGCCTCCGTCCTCACGACCACCACCTTCGACAGCAAGCAGATGAACTGGGCGGCCCTGGGCGAGTTCGTCCTCGCCGTCCTGGTGACCCAGATGGACGGCTTCCGGCGCATCCTGGGCACCACCGGGATCAACCTGCGGCAGTTCGGCTGGGCCCTGCTGTCCGCCGTCGTCCTGCTGCTCCTGTGGGAGCTCGGCAAGCTCCTGGCACGCCGGGTGCATGCGGCGGCCGCGGAGCGGGGCCGGGCGGCGCCGCTTCAGGTGCCCGCGGCGGGCAGTTCCAGCCTGAGCTCGTAGCCGCCGTCGGCCGTCGGGCCCGAGGTGACGGTGCCGCCGAGCAGCGCGGCGCGTTGCCGCAGGCCCACGAGGCCGTAGTGGGCGCTGGGCAGGGGGAGTGCGGGCCGGGTGGGGGCGGTGTTGGTGACCGTGACCCGGACGGTGCCGCCCTGGCGGTGGATCCGGACTCGTGCGGAGGCCCCGGGCGCGTGCTTGCGCACATTGGTCAGCGCCTCCTGGACGGTGCGGTACACCGCGCGCTGCACCGTCGGCGGCAGCCCGTCCGGCAGGTCCGGCTGCAGCTCGGCCTCGATGCCGCTGCCGCTCACCAGCCGTTCCAGGTCCGCGAGGGAGGGCTGCGGGGTCAGCTCCGTGGGCCGGCCACCGGCCGCGCGCAGCACGCTCACCATGTGCCGCAGCTCGTCCAGGGTCTGCACGCTCAGCCGCCGGATCGTCGCCGCGGCCTCCTTGACCTCGGCGTCCTGCGTGCCGACCTGGAGCGCCCCGGCCCGTACGGCGATCAGGCTGACCTGGTGGGAGACCACGTCGTGCATCTCCCGCGCGAGCTGGGCGCGTTCCTTGGCCAGTACGGTCTGCGCGGTGAGCAGCCGCTCGTGGTCACGGGCCTCCGAGATCTCGGTGAGCCGCAGCGACAGGTCCCGCCGGGCCTGCACGAGCTGGCCCAGGAAGACCGGTGCGGCGGCCGTCGCGGCGGTGTAGCTCAGGGTGATCAGGGTCGAGGGCTCGGACAGGTCGAACTTCGGCGCGGGCCACGGCGCCATGTCGGCGATCGTGAAGGCCAGCGCGCAGCCGGCCAGCAGCCACCGGCGCTGGGAGAGCGAGGCGAGGGTGTAGAGCGCGGCCAGCGTGGCGAAGGCGGCGTCCGAGACCAGCACGGCGGGCAACGCCAGGACGAAGGTGATCAGCGGCAGACGCCGGCGCAGCATCAGGGCGACGGCGCCGCCGAGGGCGCACCCGAGGCGCACCGGCTCCTCGGGGTCGACGTTGACCCAGATGTCGAACAGCGCGACCGCGACGACGACGAGGTCCACCACCACGGGTGTCGGACGCCGGAACCTCATCCGCCCTCACCGTCCTGCGGCCGCTTGAGCAGCCCCGCGCGCTCCGCGAGCAGCGCGGCCTGCACCCGGCTGCCCACCTGCAGCTTGGTCAGGATGGCGCTCACATGGTCCTTCACCGTGCCCGTCCCCAGGTGCATCCGCCCGGCGATGTCCGCGTTCGACAGGCCCTCGGCGACCAGGAGCAGGACGGCGCGCTCGCGCTCGGTCAGCCGGGCCACGCCGCGGGCCGCCGACTCCTGCGGGCCCGCGCCCAGGTAGCCGTCCACGACCGTCCGGGTGACCTTGGAGGACAGCACGGCGCCGCCGTCGGCCAGGGTTCGCACCAGGAAGGGCAGTTCCTCGGGGTCGGTGTCCTTCAGCAGGAAACCGGCCGCGCCCGAGCGGAGCGCCGTGGTCACGTACTCGTCCATGTCGAAGGTCGTCAGCATCGCCACCACCGGAGGCTGCGGCAGCCGCCGGAGCCCGGCCAGGACGGTGAGCCCGTCCACGTCGGGCATCCTGATGTCCAGCAGGACGACGTCGGGCTGGGCGTCCTGCGCCGTACGGATCGCCTGCCCGCCGGGCACCGCACCCACGACCTCGATGTCGTCCGCCGCGTCGAGGATGCGCTGGAAGCCCGTACGGATCAGGGCCTCGTCGTCGACCACCAATACCCGGATCACGCGTGCTCCACTCGCCACCGGACCCCTGCCCGATTCCTACCACGCCACGCGCCGTCCGGCAGGGCGCCGGGCCGCGTCCGGCCAGGTGACGGGGAGCGCCGGTCGGGGGCGGGCGCGGTTCCGGACGACTGCCCGACGGGGTGCCGCGGGCGGTTTCCACAACCCTGGAGCACTGACCAACGTAACACCGGGTGCTCCGCGGGCCACGGCGCGCGCGGTCCGGCGGTGCCCGGCAGGTTCGTGTTCCCCCGTGCGCCGCCCCGGCCCTCCGGCCCGGCTGATCAACCGGCGTCGTCCCGGGCGGGGAACCGGGCGAGTGCGACGGGCACCCAGGAACGGACCCTGACGTCGGGGTCGTCCGCGAGCCCGTGGATCGCCGGCAGGGTCCGCGGGCACCGTGCGGAACCGAGGCTGCTCAGCGCAGAGATCCGCACGCCCGGCGATACGTCGCAGAGCAGCCCGGTCAGGACGTCGGCGGCCCGCGGATCGGTCCCGCAATGCCCGGTCAGCGCCCCCGCCACCGCGCGGCGGACGCCCTCGTCCGGGTCCGCGGCGGCCCGCGCGAGCCGTTCGACGTCGGACGCGTGCCGCACGTAGCCGAGCAGCCAGAACGCCGTCCGCCGCAGTTCCGGGTCCGGATCGAGGGTCCAGGGGAGCAGCAGCGCGCGGGCGGAGGCGGGGTCCTCCTCGGCGAGGCGGGTCAGCTGCGCCGTGAGGGAGTCCTGGTCGTCCCCGAGGTCCCGGGCGTGGGCGCGCAGCAGTGCCGGCAGCGAGGCACGGCCCGCCGTGTGCACGAGGATCCCGGCGAGTACGGCGCGCGCGTACCAGCCCCGCGCCTCCACCGCGGCCGCGAGGTGGGCCTCCAGCGCCGGGACGAGGGCCGCGGCGCGGGCGGCGAGCACCCGCCCCTCCAGCACGTGCAGGGCGTCGAGGTCCGCGTCGGGGTCCGCCAGTCCGGTGGCGAGGGCCTCGAGGTCGGCGACCGCCGTCTCGTCCATGGGGCGTCCCTCCCGGTTCGTGCTTGCGGTACCGGGAGCCTACGGTCCCGGTACGACAGTGCCCGCGGGGCGTCAGTGGTGGAGGGCCGCCTTCGCGCGCTCCAGCGCGCCGCGGACCCCGGCCGAGAGGCTCTCGATGTCGTACGCGCGGTAGTGGCGGCGGCCGTTGATGAAGAACGTCGGGGTCCCCGACACATTGCTCAGGTCCGCGGACTCGGCGTCCTCGGCGACCCGGACGGCGACGGAGCGGGTCTCGACGTCGCGCCGGAAGCGCTCGATGTCGAGCCCGATCGCCGTGGCCAGCCGTTCGAGTCCCCGCGAGTCGAGCGCCTGGGGGTGGGCGAAGATCTGGTCGTGCATCTCCCAGAAGCGGTCCTGCTCGGCGGCGGCCTCCGTGGCGCGGGCGGCCTGGACGGCGTGGGGGTGCACGTCGGCGAGCGGCAGGTGGCGCCACACGTAACGGACGTCGCCGAAGTCGGCGAGCAGGTCGCGGATGACGGGCTCCGCCTCGCCGCAGTAGGGGCACTCGAAGTCGCCGTACTCGACGACGGTGACCAGGGCGTCGTGCGGGCCGCGGACGTGGTCGCGCTCCGGGTCCACGGGGACGGCCAGGTCCTCCAGTTGCTGCGACTTGCCGAGCAGCGCCCGCCGGCGCACCGCCCGGGGCAGCCGGTTCAGGACGAGCGTGACGCACCAGGTGAGCAGGAAGGAGAGGACCACCGCGGCGAGGATGCCGACCTTCGCCTCGGCGAGCCGTCCGCCCTGGAACGCCCGGTCCGCGATGAGGAGGGCGATGGTGAAGCCGATGCCGGAGATGGTGCCGCCGGCCGTCACCGCTCCCCAGCCGACCGCCGGGCGCAGCCGGCCGCGGCTGAGCCGGGTGGTCAGCGCGGAGGCGCCCACGATCCCGAGCGGTTTGCCCACCACGTACGCGACGACGATGCCGAGGGTGACGGGGGAGGTGAACGCGGCCGCCAACTGCCGTGCGTCGATGGTGATGCCGGCGTTGGCCAGGGCGAAGGCGGGGACGATGAGATAGCTGGTCCAGGGCCGGAAGAGCTCCTGCAGCCGGGAGTTGAGCGAGACCGACAGCGCCAGACCCCGCCGGGCGCTGCGCTCCAGTGCGGGTGTGGGCTGCTCCCTGAAGCGCAGGTAGAGCGTGCTGGCCCGGCGCAGGTCGGCGCCGCGCGCCGGGTGGTCGCAGGCCATGAGACCGAGCGCCAGCCCCGTCACGACCGGGTCCACCCCGGAGCCGAGCAGGGCGAACCACACCGCCACGCCGGTCAGCGCGTAGGCGGCGCCGCGGAACTCGCCGCAGGTCCGCACGATGGAGTTGGCCGCCCCGATCCCGACGGCGAAGAGGCCGATGGCGACGAACAGTTCGGGCCACGAGATGCCGCTGGTGTACGCGAACGCGATGACGGCGAGCGCGATGAAGTCGTCGACGACGGACGCGGTCAGGATGAACGCCCGGGTGGCCGCGGGGAGTCTGCGGCCCAGCAGGGCGTACATCCCGAGGGCGAACGCGGTGTCGGTGGAGATCACGGTGCCCCAGCCGCGCGCTTCGGGGGTGCCGTGGGTGAAGGCGAGGTAGAGGCCGAGCGGTACGAGCATCCCGGCGAGTCCGGCCATGGTCGGCAGGGTGATCCGGGTCCGCTCGCGGAACTCGCCGAGGTCGAACTCCCGGCGGGCCTCCAGGCCCACGATGAAGAAGAACAGCGTCATCAGCCCGCTGTTGATCCACTCCCGCAGGTCGAGCGACACCCCCCGTGAACCCAGCGTGAGCGACAGATGGGTGTGCCACACCGACTCGTAGTTGTCCGGCGCCAGGTTGGCCCAGGCCAGGGCGATGACCGTGGCGGCCAGCAGGAAACCGGCGCCCGCCGTCTCGGTGCGCAGGAACCGCAGGCGCGGAGTGGTCACGCCGGGGCGGCGCGGAGTCTGCCCCGTTGCCCGCAGTGACGAGAACGCGCTCACCCGCACATCGTGGCACGAGCCCGCGACGGTGGCCTGTCGCACGGGCCACGGGTCAGGACCGCGGCCCGCGCGGGGGTTCCGCGGCGCGCGCCCGCCCTACGCACGGTGACCGCTCCGGCGGCCGCGGGCCCGGCGGTTGGCGCCCCGGCGCCGGACGTTCGAGACTGCAAGGAGACGACTTCTTCCCGTACGGCCGGACAGGCGCCCACGACCCCTCGTGGCAGCGGGCCGCTGGGACGCGGATGGTCGTAGACCCTCAGGGGATCACATGGTGGACAAATCAGCCGAAGCCGGTCGGCGTGACCAGGATGAAGCTTCAGCCGCCGGGGGTGATCGTGCCGGTCCGCGGACCGGCACGGAAAGGATCCTCGCGGAGACCCTGGCCGGCGTCGTCCACGTCGAGCAGGTCCGCGTCGACAGCCACTTCTTCGAGGACCTGGGCGCCGACTCCCTGGTGATGGCCCACTTCTGCGCACGGCTGAGGAAACGGCCGGACGCGCCGTCGGTGTCGATGAAGGAGATCTACCGCCACCCCACCGTCCGCAGCCTGGCGGCCGCCCTCGAGGAGGCCGCACCGGCCGCCCCCGCCGCTTCCGCCGCGGCGCCCGCCCCCTCCGCGCCCGGTGTGAACGGGTACACCGGCGCCGACCCGTCGCGCGCCGCGGTGCCACGGCCGGCGGTGGGGCCGCCGTCCGGCACCCCCCACTACGTGCTGTGCGCCACGTTGCAGTTGGCCTTCTTCGTGGCGTACTCCTTCGGGGCCGCGCTCGTCCTCACCAAGGGCGTGGACTGGATCGCCGGAGCCTCCGGCCTGGTCGACACCTACCTGCGGGCGATCGCCTTCGGCAGCATGACCTTCGTCGCGGTGTGCGTGCTCCCGATCGTCGCCAAGTGGGTGCTCGTCGGCCGGTGGCGGCCCCGGCAGATCCGCATCTGGAGCCTGTCCTACCTGCGCTTCTGGTGCGTCAAGACCCTCATCCGGTCGGATCCGCTGGTGTTCTTCCACGGGTCGCCGCTGTACACGCTCTACCTTCGGGCACTCGGCGCGAAGATCGGACGCCGGGTCACCGTCCTGTCACGGCGCGTGCCGGTCTGCACCGACCTGCTCACCATCGGCGACGACACGGTGATCCGCAAGGACGTGTTCTTCTCCTGTTACCGCGCCGAGTCCGGGGTGATCCGGACCGGCCCCGTCACGCTCGGCAAGGACGTGCTGGTCGGCGAGGTGACGGTGATCGACATCGACACGGTCATGGGCGACGGCACCCAGCTCGGGCACGCCTCCTCGCTCCACGCCGGCCAGCGCGTCCCCGACGGCGAGCACTGGCACGGCTCCCCCGCCCAGCCCGCCGAGGTCGACTACCGGGCCGTCGGCCCGGCCCGCTGCGGCACCGCGCGCAGGGCGGGCTACTCCCTCTCGCAGTTGCTGGGAGCGGTCCTGGTCTACGTGCCGCTGGCCGTCGCCGGCTCGGTGCTGCTGTTCGCCGCCGTGCCGCAGTTCGCCTCGCTCCTGGAGCCGGACCCCAGGGCGCTGACGACCTGGTCGTTCTACTCCGACGCCCTGGTCACCTCGGTCGCCCTCTTCTTCGGCGCGGTGGTGCTCGGCCTGCTGTTCACGGTGACGGTCCCGCGCGTGCTGAACCGCGCCGTCCGGCCGGACACGGTCTACCCCCTGTTCGGCTTCCGGTACGGGATGCACCGGACCATCGGCTTCCTGACCAACCGGCGTTTCTTCAAGACCCTGTTCGGCGACAGCTCGGCCATCGTCCACTACCTCGGCGGCCTGGGCTACCGGCTCTCCCACGTGGAGCAGACCGGGTCGAACTTCGGCACGATCATGAAGCAGGACAACCCGTTCCTCAGCGCCGTCGGCCGGGGGACGATGGTGGCCGACGGGCTGTCGATCATCAACGCCGACTTCTCCAGTTCGTCCTTCTGCGTCTCGCGCGTCACCATCGGGCCGCACAACTTCGTCGGCAACTACGTCGCCTACCCGTCGCAGGGCAGGACGGGGGACAACTGCCTCCTGGCGACCAAGGTCATGGTCCCGGTGGACGGGAAGGTGCGGGAGGGCGTCGGCCTGCTGGGCTCTCCCAGCTTCGAGATCCCGCGGTCCGTCCTGCGCGACAGCAAGTTCGACCACCTCAAGGACGGCGAGACCTTCCGGCGGCGCCTGGCGGCCAAGAACAAGCACAACGTCTCCACCATGGCGCTGCACCTGCTCGCGCGGTGGGTGTTCTTCTTCTGGGTGGCGCTCGTGGTGTCGGTGGCCGCGGACCTCTACGACGCGCTCGGGGTGTCGGTGATCGCGCTCGCCAACATCCTCACGCTCGCCTTCACGGTCGCCAACATGGTGCTGTCCGAACGCATCGCCACCGGCTTCCGCGGGCTGCGGCCGCTGTACTGCTCGATCTACGAACGTCCCTTCTGGCAGCACGAGCGGTACTGGAAGGTCACGAGCGTGAGCGAGGCGATCATGGTCTTCAACGGCACGCCCTTCAAGAGCGTCATCTGGCGCTGGCTCGGCGTCCGGGTGGGCCGGCGGGTCTTCGACGACGGCTGCTACTTCCCGGAGCGTTCCCTGGTCGCCGTCGGGGACGAGTGCGTCCTCAACGAGGGCAGCCGCATCCAGTGCCACTCCCAGGAGGACGGCACCTTCAAGTCCGACCACAGCGCCCTCGGGGCCGGCTGCACGCTCGGCGTCGGCTCCCTCGTGCACTACGGGGTGACGATGGGCGACGAGGCGGTCCTCGCGCCGGACTCCTTCCTGATGAAGGGCGAGGAGATGCCGCCGGGGGCCCACTGGGCCGGCAACCCCGCCCGGGAGATGCCGGACGTGCTGCCGGTGCCCCCGGCGCACCGCGACGCCGCGACCGCCGCCCGGACCGGATGAGCGGCGGCGCCGCGCCGCGTCCGGTGACCGGCCGGGACCCCCGGTGGCACGCGCGTCCGATCGGGCCAACACTGGTGGAGTACGGGCAAATCGACTACGGCGGGCGCCACTCAGCCGTTGTGGGCCCGCCGGACGGGTGGGCAAGGTGACGACTTCCCCCTTCGGGTCCGGCGACCCGTTCTCCGACCTCTTCAACCGCTTCTTCGGGATGAGTCCCGCGGCATCGCCGCCCGCGGTCCAGCGCGTCCCCATCGGGCGCCTGCTCAGCGACTCATCGAACGAACTGCTGGCGGCCGCCGCGAGCCGGGCGGCCGCCGACGGCGCCGACCTCGACACCGAGCACCTGCTGTGGGCGGCCACCCGCGTACCTGCGGGCAGGCAGCTGCTGGAGCAGGCGGGTGTGGACCCCGACCGGCTGGCCGAGGACGTGGGCGCGATCCTGCCCTCGGGCACCGGCAGCGGGGAGCCGGCGCTGACCCCGGCGGCGAAACGCGCCCTGCTCGCCGCCCATGCGCGCTCCCAGGCCTCCGGCGCCTCCTACATCGGCCCGGAGCACATCCTCGCCGCGCTCGCGGACGACCCCCGCTCCGGCCTCGAGATGCGCTCCGAGGGCGCCGATCCCACGGCCCTGGCCGGCAAGGGCGGCGGCCCCCGGTCCGCGCCGACCGACACCCCGACCCTGGACGAGTACGGCCGGGACCTCACCGAGGAGGCGCGCGCCGGACGGCTGGACCCGGTGATCGGCCGGGGCGAGGAGATCGAGCAGACCGTCGAGGTGCTGTCCCGGCGGACGAAGAACAACCCCGTGCTCATCGGCGAACCCGGCGTCGGCAAGACCGCCATCGTCGAGGGCCTCGCGCAGCGCGTCGTGGCCGGCGAGGTGCCCAGGACGCTCCGGGACCGCAGGGTGGTCGGCCTCGACCTGGCCGGACTCGTGGCCGGCTCCAAGTACCGGGGCGAGTTCGAGGAACGCCTGAAGAAGGTGATCGACGAGGTCACCGCGGCGAAGAGCAGCGTCATCCTGTTCATCGACGAACTCCACACCGTCGTCGGCGCCGGGGCGGGCGGCGAGGGCGCCATGGACGCGGGGAACATCCTCAAACCCGCCCTGGCCCGCGGCGACCTGAGCGTGGTCGGCGCCACCACCATCGACGAGTACCGCAGGTACATCGAGAAGGACGCCGCCCTCGAGCGCCGCTTCCAGCCCGTGATGGTCCCCGAGCCCTCCGTCGACGAGACGGTCGAGATCCTGCGCGGGCTGCGCGACTCCTACGAGGCGCACCACCAGGTGCGTTACACCGACGAGGCACTGGACGCCGCGGCCGCCCTGTCCGACCGGTACGTCAGCGACCGCTTCCTGCCCGACAAGGCGATCGACCTCATGGACCAGGCCGGCGCCCGCGTGGGCCTGCGCTCCCTGGGCGGCCCGGGCCCGTCCGACGAGCTGGAGGAGCGCCTCACCAAGCTCCGCCGCGAGAAGGACGAGGCCGTCAGCACCGAGGACTTCGAACGCGCCGGCGGCCTCAAGGAGCGCATCCGGGAGCTGGAGAACGAACGCGCCGCGGTCACCGCGGAACGGGAACAGCCCCCCGGCGTCACGGCCGAGGACATCGCCGAGGTGCTGTCCGCGCGCACCGGCATCCCCGTCTCCCAGCTGAACGAGACCGAACGCGAGCGGCTGATGAAGCTGGAGGAGGACCTCCACCGGCGGGTGATCGGCCAGGACGAGGCGGTCGACGCCGTCGCCCAGGCCGTGCGCCGCGGCCGCGCCGGCATGGGCGACCCCGACCGGCCCACCGGCAGCTTCCTCTTCCTCGGACCGACCGGCGTCGGCAAGACGGAACTCGCCAAGGCGCTCGCCGAGCTCCTCTTCGGCGACCCCGAACGCATGATCCGCTTCGACATGAGCGAGTTCCAGGAGAAGCACACCGTCTCCCGGCTCGTCGGCTCCCCGCCCGGCTACGTCGGGTACGAGGAGGCCGGGCAGCTCACCGAGGCGGTGCGCCGCAAGCCGTACAGCGTCGTGCTGTTCGACGAGGTCGAGAAGGCCCACCCGGACGTCTTCAACCTGCTGCTGCAGGTGCTGGACGACGGGCGCCTCACCGACGCCCAGGGCCGCACGGTGGACTTCCGGAACACCGTGGTCATCATGACGAGCAACATCGCCTCCAAGCACATCCTCGACCACGAAGGGGCCGTCGACGACATCAGGGACGACCTGATGGCCGAGCTCCAGGCGCACTTCCGGCCCGAGTTCCTCAACCGCATCGACGAGATCATCGTCTTCCACGCGCTGACCCGGCCGGACCTCGTGCAGATCGTCGACCTCCTGCTGGAGCGCAGCCGCCGCAGGCTCCACGCCCAGCAGGTCGGCCTCGAGGTCACCCAGGCCGCCAAGGAATGGCTGGCCGACCGGGGCTACCAACCGGAGTTCGGGGCGAGGCCGTTGCGCCGCACCATCCAGACCGAACTCGACAACAGGCTCTCCAACATGCTGCTCGACGGCACCATCAACCCCGGGGACACGGTCGTCGCCGACGTCAAGGACGGGCAGCTGTCCCTCGGCCTCAAGGAGGGCGAACCGCGGGAGCCGGCCAAGGAGGCGGCGGCGTCGGACGGTTGACCCCGGCCCACCGCGCAGCTTCACGGGCGGGCATCCGCCACGGGCCCGCGCTCTCCCCGGAACCGCACGGGGCGGGCGCCAGGAGGAGACGGAAATGACCGGTCACATGTACCTGGCCTACGACTACCCGGTCCTGGGCGCGTTCTGGACGATGATGTGGATCTTCCTGTGGGTGATCTGGATCTTCCTCATCGTCCGCGTCGTGATGGACGTCTTCCGCGACGACACCATGAACGGATGGGCCAAGGCGGCCTGGCTGCTCTTCGTGCTCGTCCTCCCCTTCATCGGGATCCTCGCCTACCTCCTCTTCCGCGGCTCGGGCATGGGCAAGCGCGAGGCGGAGCAGGCGCGCACCCGCCAGAAGGCGTTCGACGACTACATCCGCGAGACCGCGGGCGGCGCCGGCACGGCGACGGGCGGGGTCGACGCGCTCGCCAAGCTCTCGGAGCTCAAGGCCAGGGGCGACCTGACCGAGGAGGAGTTCCAGCGCTTCAAGGAGAAGGTCCTGCACTGAGCCGTCCCAGCCCTTCGTCCCGCGGCGGCGTCCGCCGCCGCGGGCACCGCCGGGAGACACGATGAACGCACCGTACGGACACGCCACGACGCAAGGGCCGGCCGACCCCGACGAGGTGCTCGGCAAGCTGGGGGGCTCCTGGGGGTGGTCCCTGGGCTTCGGCCTCGCGACGCTCGTGGCGGGGGTGATCGTGCTCGTCTGGCCGGACGAGACGCTGCACGTGCTGGCGGTCGTCATCGGCCTGTACCTGCTGGTCACGGGGGTCTTCCACTTCGTCACGGCGTTCTCCCGCCGGGACGGCGGCAGCAGGGTGACGGCGGTGATCGTCGCGGTGGTCGCCGTGCTCGCGGGGGTGCTGTGCCTGCGGCACCCGCTGCAGACCGCCGCTGTGCTCTCCCTCGTCCTCGGCGCCTACTGGCTGGTGTCCGGCCTGCTCGTGGGCTTCATCGCCGTCGCGGGACGGGACATGCCGCACCGGGGCATGGCCTTCGCCGTGGCCGCGCTCGGCGTCGTCGCGGGGATCGTCGTGCTCGCCTTCCCCGTGCAGTCGGCGGTCGCACTGGCCCGGCTGGTCGGGCTGTGGCTCGTGCTGCTCGGCCTGGCCGAGGTGGCGGCGGCGCTCGCCTTGCGCTCCCTCGCGAAACGGCCGGCGCCCGCACCTCCGCACGTGTGATCAGGGCCCCGCGCCGTCGTAGGCGGCCCGTAGGGGCGGGACCGGGGTCTGCAGGGACTGTTCGGCCCAGATGGTCTTGCCCTCGCCGTGGTAGCGGGTGCCCCACTGGTCGGCGCAGCGGGAGACGATGAACAGGCCGCGCCCGCTCTCGTCCAGGGTGCGGGCGTGCTTCAAGTGCGGCGCGCTGGCTCCCGCGTCGCTGACCTCGCAGGTCAGCGTGGCGTCCAGCACGAGCCGCAGTTGCAGGGGAGGGGCCCCGTACCGCACCGCGTTGCCGACCAGTTCGCTGACGATCAGCTCCGTGGTGAAGGCCGTCTCCTCGTCGACCCCCCACTGCGCCAGCCGGCGCCGCGCCAACGACCGCGCGATGGGCGCCGCCTCCGCGTCGCTGGGCAGCGGGCAGGTCAGCACCCGGTCGCCGGGGAACCCCCGGGTGCGGGCGAGCAGCATGAGCAGGTCCCCGGGCTGGCTGCCGTTCCTGATGGCGTACGCGAAGGCGTCGCTCAGCTCCTGCAGCGGGCCCCGGCCGTACCGCTCCAGCAGGCCGTGCAGCGTTCCCGAGCCCGGGTGGAGCAGGTCCGTCAGCGGGGAGGTGCCGAACACCAGGGTGGTGTGCTCGGGGAGCGCGACCGTGGCGGCGGAGAAAGGGGTGTTGCTCGTCTCCGCCAGCAGCGGACCGGCAGAGACGGACAGCGACTCGATCGCGCCGTCGGGGAAGACGGCGATCGGCTGCGGGTGGCCCGCGAGGGCGATCGTGCAGGTGAGGTCGAGCGGGTCGTAGACGGCGATGACGCACTCCGCGGTCAGCGGTTCGCGGTGCAGGGGGTCCCCGGCCGGCAGCGCCGCCCGCTCCTCGGCCAGCCGGGTCGCCGTGTCGCTCAGCCGGGCCAGCAGTTCCTCGGGCTGCAGGTCGAGCGCGGCCAGGGAGTGGATCACCGTACGCAACTGCCCCATGGTGGTGGCGGCCTCGACGCCCCGCCCCTTGACGTCACCGGCGACCAGCGCCGTCCGTGCCCCGGGCAGCGGGATCACGTCGAACCACGCCCCTCCGCCCTCCACGCCCGCCAGGTGGAGGTGGGACGTCTCCAGCGCGATCCGCGGCGCCGGCCGCTGCGGCAGCAACCGGCGCTGCACGGTCGCGGCGATGGTGCGCTCGCGGGTGAAGCGCCGGGCGTTCTCGATGCACAGCGCCGCGTGGGTGCACACGTCCAGCGCCAGCCTGACGTCCTCCTCGTCGAAGAGGTCCTCGTCCTCGTGCCGGTAGAAGCTGACCAGGCCCAGCGCCTCACCGCGCACCGCCAGCGGCGCCACGATCAGGGAGTGCACGTTCTGCCGGCGGATCGCGTCGGCCCGGGCCGGGTCCGCCGCCAGCCACATGCTGTTCTCGTCCACGTGGATGAGCCGCGGCTGCAGATCGGCCAGCACGCGGGCGAACGGGGTGCCGTAGGGCAGGTGCCGGACGTCCCCCACGGGGTACGCCGAGATCTTCCCGCGGTAGGCGGCCCTGCGCAGCGGCACGTCGCGGTCGACGGGGACCAGCGGCGGCACCTCGCCGCGCACGACGTCCTCCACCACCTCCACAACCACGATCCCGGCGAACGCCGGGACCACCGTCTCCGCGAGCTCCTCGCAGACCGCGACGACGTCCAGCCGCTGCCCCACCCGCTCGCGCACCGCGTCCAGGACGGCCATCCGCCGGCGGCTCGTCTGCCGCTCGGTGACGTCGGAGGCCGCGGCCACCAGCCCCAGCACCTCGCCGTGCGGGCCCTCCAGACGGAAGACGGACGTGAGGTACATGCGCCGGTGCGGCCGGCCCTCGCCCAGTGCGCCGCGCACCAGGCGGTTCACCACCGGCTCGCCGGTCTCCAGCACCCGCCGGGCGACCTCCTCCTCCGTCACCGGGTCGTCCAGCTGGAACACCTCGCTGAAGTGCCGCCCGGGGCTGAGCGCCGCATCGTGCAGCGCCCGCGTCGCGCTGTTCATCCGCACCAGGCGCAACTGGTCGTCGAGGACGTGCAGACCCACCGGGGCCTGCGAGAACATCACCTTCAGCAGCGCCATGTCCCGCACCCCGAGGGCGTCGCCGCCCGCGCGCACCTCCCACATCACGCAGGCACCGCGCAGGAGCGGCCTGACCAGCAGCTCGCTCTGGCCCAGGGGGGATCCGGGCGCGCGGACGAGGTCGGCGACGGGCCGTCCCACGGCCCGGTCGGCGGGCAGGCCGAACAGCTCCTCGGCCTTGGGCCGCCACTCGGCCACCCGCCCGTCCTCGTCGACGAGCAGGAGCACGTCACCGCCACCCGCCATCCGCACGCACCTCCCACCTCACCCTCTCCCACCCCACCAGCCCCCGCACCCTGGCGTTTCCCCCCGGCGGAGGGTCCGCCGCCGCGACCGTGTCAGGAGGTGAGGAGCCGCTCGTCGGACGGTGCGGGGGAGGGCGAGGGGAACCCGTCGCGGTACTGCACCGCGATCATGGCGATGTCGTCGTCGAGCGTGATGGCGCCGCCGCCCACGTGCAGGGAGAGCCCGTCGAGCACGTGCTGGAGCAGTTCCTCCGGACGGGAGCCCGGCCAGTCGGCCACGTGGGCGCCCAGGTCGTAGAACTGGCCGTCGTCGTTGCGGGCCTCGATGGCGCCGTCGGTGTAGAGCAGCAGCGTCGCCTCACGGCCGAAGGGGAAGGTGTCGACGACGTAGTCCTCGGCGTTCAGGCTCCCCAGGCCGAGCGGGGGAGAGGGCACGGCCGGGGACAGCAGCAGGGTGTCGGACCGCTGCGCCATGTAGGGCGGGGGGTGCCCGCAGGTGACCATGTGGATCTCGGCGCAGCCGTCGGGGACCTCCAGGACCAGCGCGGTGATGAACCGTTCCACGGCGTCGCTGTCGGTGCGGCCGGTCTCCTCGAAGTGGCCGCGCACCGCGTGCTCCAGGTCGGCCACCAGCTCCGGGAGCGAGCCGAACCTGCGGGCGGCCCCCCGGAACGCCCCGAGCAGGGCCTCCGCGTCCTCGACCGCCGGCAGCCCCTTGCCCTTGACGTCCCCGATCAGGAAACGGACCCCCGCCGCGCTCCGGGCCACCGCGTACAGGTCCCCGCCGATCTGCGCGTACGGATGGGAGGCGTGGTACGTGGCCCGCACGAGCAACGGCCCGATGCGCGGGGGCAGCGGGCGCAGCAGGACGCGCTGGATGGTGTCGGACACGATCCGCACCTCCATCAGCTCCCGGACGCTGCGGTCCCGGATGCTGCGGGAGGCGATGACGAAGGCCGAGACGAGGAGGATCTCCAGCTGGTGGACGGCGGGGATGGAGGTGCCCAGCAGGTTGTCGTGGACGTCCAGCACGAAGGCGGCGACGCAGGACAGGGCGGCGCTCAGGGTCGTCGTCCCCGGTCCCGCCAGCACGGCCGTGGTGGCGGGGACCACCACCATCAGCGAGGCCAAGTGCTCGGTGGGCGGCAGCACGAAGCCGGTGACGACGATCGCGCCGATCATGAACAGGGCCAGCGCCAGTGGCCCGTGGCCCTGGGTCACCTGTGTCACCCAGGAGGGGCCGGGCCCTGAGCCCGGCGCGGCCGCCCGCCGCCCGGGCAGCCGCCACAGGCGGCGCGTGAGAGTGCCCTTCATCGCGGCTCCGGGTCCCTGACGGGGCCGGGGGCCGCGGCGCGAAGGTCGTCCTCCACCGCTGGCGCTCCCATACACCGAATGTACGCCCGGCAAACATCTCCGGTCATCGCGCCACTTAATGGCAGCATTCGGAAAAAGCGGACGGAGCGAGGGAGGGAGGCGGCGGTGCGCCCTCCCCGGAGGCCGGGGACCGTCAGCCCGTGAACGCCTCGACCAGGGTCCAGACGGCCAGGCCCGCCATGCAGGCGCCGCCGATGCGCTGGACGGTCTTCAGCGGCACCTTCTTGGCGATGAACCGGCCCACCACCAGGGCCAGGGCGGAAACCGACATCAGGGCCGCGGCCGAGCCGACGGCCGTGGGCAGCCAGCCGTTGGTGGCGGCGAGGTTGGCGGTGGTGATCTGCGTGAGGTCGCCCCACTCGCCGATGAAGACGGCCATGAAGGCGGTGGAGTACACCGGCCAGAAACCGGTCACGGTCCTGCCGGCCTCGTCGTGGTCGTCGTCGCCCCCGCTCCGCAGGAGCATCACGGCGCCGAAGGCGAACAAGGCGGCGGAGACCAGCTTCACGGCCATGTTCGGCAGCATGCTGATCAGGCTGCCGGCCCCCACCGCGATGGCCACGTGCACGATGAAGGCGGTCGAGGTGCCGAACCAGACGTACAGCGGGCGCATGCGCGTGCCCATCGCCAGTGAGGCGAACATCGTCTTGTCCGGGAGCTCGGCGAGGAAGATCAGCCCGAAGGCGGTGACGAGCGCCAGGGGGTCGAAGGTCATTCCGGTGCTTTCTGCTGGGGCCGGACCGCGGACTCGACGGCACCCAGGGGGCGACGGGAAGCGCCAACGGCCCGGCACGACGGTGCGGCCCGCACGGCGGTGCGGACCACGTCTTGCCTTGGCCGAAGGTCTCGTCCACCCCCGCACCTGGTGCGGCGGCCCGGTGGCCGGGACGTCCAGGACGTCCAGTGTGTCGACCAGCCGGTATTGCGGGACTACTCCCCTTCGCTGCGGCCCAGTGTACCCAACGCGCGGATCGTCCCCGCCGGCCCGGCGGCGGACGTGCGCGCCCTTGTGCGACGCCCGCCCGTTCGGTCGGCGGCGCGGGATACTGGCCGCATGAAGCTGACGGTGTTCTGGGAACGGATGCGCACGCACTTCGGCGAGACGTACGCCGATTCCTTCGCGCGCGACCACGTGATGTCCGAGCTCGGCGGCCGGACCGTGCACCAGGCACTGGACGAGGGCTGGGAGACCAGGGACGTGTGGCGGGCGGTCTGCGCAGCCGTCGACGTTCCGGCCTCGCGCCGCTGATCACGGGGTGGGACTGGGGTCGTGGCGGGAAGCGACGAGACGATAGCCGGGGCGGCCGCGGGTCCGCGGACGCCGGGGGAGCCCGGGGACCCGGGACGCGGAACGGGTGCCGGGGAGGGCGAGGGGGGTTCCGCGATGCCGCGATGGCTGCCGAAGGCGATGCTGCTGGCGATCGCGCTGCTGGCCGCCTTCCAACTGGCGAACTGGGCGTTCCACCAGGTCATCGGGTTGCTGGTGAACATCCTGCTGGCCTTCTTCGGCGCCCTGGCGATCGAGCCGGCGGTGGACTGGATGGCCGCGCGCGGCATGCGCAGGGGGTGGGCGACCGGGCTGGTGTTCCTGGTCGTGCTCGCCGCGGGCGGGATCTTCGTGGTGCTGCTCGGTTCCCTGCTGGTGGACCAGATCACCTCGATCGGGCGCAATCTGCCGGAGTACGTCGACGACGTGGTCGTGTGGGTCAACCACACCTTCGGCACCGACCTGTCCGTCGGCAAGGTGCAGGAGAACGTGCTGCACTCCGACTGGCTGCGCACCTACGTGCAGCGGCAGGCGGGCAACGTGTGGGGGCTGTCGGCGACGGTCCTCGGCGGGGTCTTCCAGGTGCTGACGATCAGCCTGTTCACCTTCTACTTCGCCGCCGACGGGCCCCGGATGCGCCGTGCCGTGTGCTCGGTGCTGCCGCCCGCCCGGCAGGCCGAGGTGCTGCGGGCCTGGGAGATCGCGGTGGCCAAGACCGGCGGCTACCTGTACTCGCGGGCGCTGATGGCGCTGATCTCGGCCGTCTCCCACTACGTGCTGTTCGTGGTCATCGGGGTGCCGTACGCGCCGGCGCTGGCGGTCTGGGTCGGTGTGGTCTCGCAGTTCGTGCCGACGGTCGGCACGTACCTGGCGGGGGCGCTGCCGATGCTGATCGCGTTCACGCAGGACCCGTGGGACGCGGTGTGGGTGCTCGGCTTCGTCGTGGTCTACCAGCAGTTCGAGAACTACGTGCTGCAGCCGCGGATCACCGCGCGCACCGTCGACATCCACCCCGCGGTGGCCTTCGGGTCGGTGATCGCCGGCACGGCGCTGCTGGGGGCGGTGGGCGCGCTGGTGGCGATCCCGGCGACGGCGACGCTGCAGGGCTTCCTCGGGGCGTACGTGAAGCGGTACGCCGTCACGGACCCGCGGGCGCACGGGCCGCAGCGGCGGCCGCTGTTCCGGTTCCGGTCGCGCCGGACCGGCCGGGGGAGCGGTCCGGGCGACGGGCAGGGCACCGGTCCGGGCGGCGGACCGGAGGGGCCCGCGGGGGCGTGAGGGACCGGCGGGACGGCCGGAACGGGGCGGACGGGGCGGGCGGCGGGGGCGACCGAGGTCCGGGAGTCGCTTGACACGAAAATCGAACATCCATTCTCATGGATGTCCCGGACCCGGTTTCCCAAGGGTTTTCACGGACTCCCGTGGGTTGTCCACAGGCCGGGGGCGGCGTCGGGACGCGTTGTCAGTGGCAGGCAGTAGCGTCATGGACGTGAAGCGAACGACTCAGACACCCAGGGTGGAACCCATGGCAGGAACCGACCGCGAGAAGGCGCTCGACGCCGCGCTCGCACAGATTGAACGGCAGTTCGGCAAGGGCGCCGTCATGCGTCTCGGCGACCGGCCGAACGAGCCCATCGAGGTCATCTCGACGGGATCCACCGCCCTGGACGTCGCCCTCGGCGTCGGCGGTCTCCCGCGCGGCCGCGTGGTGGAGGTCTACGGCCCGGAGTCCTCCGGCAAGACGACCCTGACCCTGCACGCGGTGGCCAACGCCCAGCGGGCCGGCGGCAAGGTCGCCTTCGTGGACGCCGAGCACGCCCTCGACCCCGACTACGCCAAGCGCCTCGGTGTGGACGTGGACTCCCTGCTGCTGTCCCAGCCGGACAACGGTGAGCAGGCCCTCGAGATCACCGACATGCTGATCCGTTCCGGCGCGCTGGACCTCATCGTGATCGACTCCGTGGCGGCCCTCGTGCCGCGGGCCGAGATCGAGGGCGAGATGGGTGACTCGCACGTGGGTCTGCAGGCCCGTCTGATGAGCCAGGCGCTGCGCAAGATCACCGGTGCGCTCAGCCAGTCCAAGACCACCGCGATCTTCATCAACCAGCTCCGCGAGAAGGTCGGCGTGATGTTCGGCTCGCCGGAGACCACCACCGGTGGCCGCGCGCTGAAGTTCTACGCCTCCGTGCGGCTGGACATCCGCCGCATCGAGACCCTCAAGGACGGCACCGACGCGGTCGGCAACCGCACCCGCGTCAAGGTCGTCAAGAACAAGGTCGCGCCGCCCTTCAAGCAGGCCGAGTTCGACATCCTCTACGGCCAGGGCATCAGCCGCGAGGGCGGCCTGATCGACATGGGCGTGGACCACGGCTTCATCCGCAAGTCCGGTGCCTGGTACACCTACGAGGGCGACCAGCTCGGCCAGGGCAAGGAGAACGCGCGGAACTTCCTGCGCGACAACCCCGACCTCGCCGACGAGATCGAGAAGAAGATCAAGGAGAAGCTCGGCATCGGCGTCCGGCCCGAGGCCTCGGGCGAGCAGCCCGGTGAGGACGCGGCCGCTCCCGCGGCGGTGGCCGACCCGGCCAAGGCGGACGCCGGCGCGACGGTCCCGGCGCCCAAGGCCGTCAAGGCGACCAAGGCCACGGCCGCCAAGGCCTGACGGTGGTATCCGGGCACAAGGATCGTGGCGGCTCTTTCTCTCCCTCCTCGCCCGCCGTAGGGCAGGAGGGGCCCAGGGCGGACCAAGAGCGCCCGCTCGACCCCGTGGAGCAGGCGCGGGCGCTCTGCCTGCGCCTGCTCACCGGGACCCCGCGCACCCGCAAGCAGCTCGCCGACGCCATGCGCCGCCGGGAGATCCCGGAGGACGCGGCGGAGCACGTGCTGGAGCGGTTCGAGGACGTCGGGCTCATCGACGACCAGGCGTTCGCCAACGCCTGGGTGGAGTCCCGGCACCACGGCCGGGGCCTCGCCCGGCGTGCCCTGGCCCAGGAGCTGCGCACCCGGGGGGTGGACGCCGAGGCGATCGGCCAGGCCGTGGGGCGGCTCGACGCGGGGCAGGAGGAGGAGACCGCCCGCGCCCTCGTCGACCGCAAGCTCCGGGCCACCCGCGGCCTGGAGAAGGAGAAGCGGATCCGCCGGCTCGCCGGGATGCTCGCCCGCAAGGGGTACGCGGAAGGGCTCGCCCTGAGGGTGGTCCGCCGTGCTCTGGAGGAGGAGGGTGAGGACCCGGAGTCGCTGGAGCACTACCTGCCCGACTGAACCTCCGTTGAGGTTCCTTGACCGTTCCTCTGAGTCGACTTAGCCTCACAACCGGTGAGGGATCGCGTCCTCAGAGATACGGGAGTTGGTGCCATGGGCATCGCGCTGGGGACCGAATCCGTGTTCACGGCCGTGGCCGTGGCCGTCACCGTGGTCGTCGCGGTCACCGCGGGGGTGCTGCTCCGACGGCTCCGCGCGGAACGCGAACAGCTCAGGGCGGCGGCCGAGCGTGAGGCCCGGGAGATCCGGGCCGCCGCCAAAGAGGAAGTCCGCGAGATCCGGGCCGACTTGGAGCGGCGTGAGCAGCGGCTCGCCGACCGGGAGGCCCGCATCGACGCCGAGTCGGAGCAACTGCACCGGCGTCGCCGTGAACTGGCCGAGGAACGCGAGGAGCTGGAGCGCCGCCGTGCCGAGCTCAACCGGCTGGAGGAGGAGCGGCGCGACGTCCTGGAGCGCGTCGCCGCCTACACCGCGGCCGAGGCCCGTGCCGACCTCGTGCGCTCCGCCGAGCAACAGGCCAAGCGTGAGGCGGCGGTGATCGCCCGCGACATCGAGCGCGCGGCCCGAGACCGCGGCGAGGAACGCGCCCGGCGGATCGTGGCCGGGGCCATCCAGCGCGTGGCCACCGAGCAGACCGCCGAGTCCGTGGTCTCGGTGCTCCAACTGCCGGGCGACGAGATGAAGGGCCGGATCATCGGCCGCGAGGGTCGCAACATCCGTGCCTTCGAGGCCGTCACCGGGGTCAACCTCATCATCGACGACACCCCCGAGGCGGTGCTGCTGTCCTGCTTCGACCCGGTGCGCCGCGAGGTCGCCCGGCTCACCCTCGACGCGCTCGTCACCGACGGCCGCATCCACCCGCACCGCATCGAAGAGGTCTACGAGCGCAAGCAGGCCGAGGTCGAGCAGCTCTGCGTGCGCCACGGCGAGGACGCGCTCACCGAGATCGGCATCACCGACATGCACCCCGAACTGGTCACGCTGCTCGGGCGGTTGCGCTACCGCACCTCCTACGGCCAGAACGTGCTCGGCCACCTCCTGGAGTCCGCGCACATCGCGGGCATGATGGCCGCCGAACTCGGCATTGACCCGGCCGTGACGAAGCGCGGCACGCTGCTGCACGACATCGGCAAGGCCCTCACCCACGAGGTCGAGGGCAGCCACGCCCTCATCGGCGCGGACCTGGCGCGGCGGCACGGCGAGTCCGAGGACGTCGTCCACTCCATCGAGGCCCACCACAACGAGGTCGACCCCCGCACCGTCGAGGCCGTCCTCACCCAGGCCGCCGACGGCATCTCCGGGGGCCGTCCCGGCGCACGGCGCGAGTCGCTGGAGAGCTACGTCCGCCGGCTCAAGCGGCTGGAGCAGATCGCCGCCGCGCACACGGGCGTCGCCAAGGTCTTCGCCATGCAGGCCGGACGCGAGGTCCGGGTCATGGTGCGCCCGGAGGACGTGGACGACATCCAGGCGCAGGTCATCGCCCGTGACGTGGCCAAGCAGATCGAGGAGGAGCTCACCTACCCCGGCCAGATCCGCATCACCGTCGTCCGTGAGTCCCGCGCCACCGAGTTCGCCCGCTGACCGGACCGGACCGGACGAACGGACCGGCCCGGCGGTTCACCCCGGCTCCGCCGGAGGTCCAGCGGGCGGAGCCGGGACCGGCCTCCCCGGGCCCGTCAGTGGGGGACGCGGTCCTGGACGGGGCTCGGGGGGCCGCCGCGGGCGAGGTCGGCGTACGCGTACAGCTCGGTCGGGCGGCAGCCGGTCATCACGGTCACCAGGTGGCCGTCCGGGCGGATCAGCAGCACGCTGTGCGCCGTCGACCCCGGGTACGCCTCCGTGACGAGCAGTTCCGCCCGGGTGGGCAGGGCGGCCACCGCCTTGGCCAGCCGGGGCATCAGGCCCGCGGTGAGCCAGTGCCGACTCTCCCACACACCGGTGCCCGGCGCGACGAGGACGACCAGCAGGTCACGCCCGAGGCGCTCGTACAGGCGCGCTCCGGAGCCGTCGAGTGCCGTGACCGGGACGTCGACGACCGCACCGCCCGGGGGAGTGGCACAGGACCCCAGCAGCGGCGACGGCGCGGCCGCCGAGGAGGCCGAGGCCGCGGCGCCCGCCCCGCGGGGAGCGGGCAGCGCGAGCGGCGAGCGGGCGTAGACCGGCGGCGCGCCGAGCGGACCCCGGCCGAGGTGGCCGTCGGTGAGCAGTTCGGCGTACCGCCGGGCGGAGCCGGAGAGCACGGAGCGTCGCACCGTGTGCCAGACTCCGCTGGCCCGCAGCAGCGGCAGCACCTGGTCGGTGGCCCGCAGCCGGGCGCCCACCGCGCCGCGCCGCTCGGCCTGGTAGCTGTCGAGCAGGGTGTCCGAGGCGCCGTGGTGCCAGGCCAGGGAGAGCTTCCAGGCGAGGTTGTCGGCGTCGCGCAGGCCCTCCTCCAGCCCCTGCGCGCCCAGCGCGCCCATGAGGTGCGCCGCGTCCCCGGCCAGGAAGACGCGTCCGGCGCGCCAGCGCCGGGCCAGCCGCTGGTGCACCGGGTACTCGGCGGAGCCCAGCAGCTCGTACGACGGAACGCTTCCGCACCAGGCCGAGAGGGTGCCGCGGATCCGCGAGACGAGCTCGTCGGAGGTGAGCGGCTCACCGCGCGCGGGCAGCAGCCAGTCCAGCCGCCACACCCCGTCCGGCAGCGGACGGGCCGTCACCTCCGGTCCCGCGCCGGGCCCCGGCGGCTCACGGTGCAGCAGCGCCACGCCCTCGTCGGGCAGCGCGACCCGCAGTGCGGCGACGGCGTGCCGGTCGACGGCCGTGCGGCCGGGGAAGCGCACGCCCAGCAGCTTGCGCACGGTGGACCGCGGGCCGTCGCAGCCGATCAGGTAACTTCCGCGCCACCAGGTGGCGTTGGCACCCTTGGTGCGGACGCTGACACCGCGGTCGTCCTGCTCGACGGAGTCGACGCGCGCCCCCGGGACGATCCGCACCAGCGCCTGCTCGGCGAGGGCCCCGCGCAACCCGTGCTCCAGGCGCTCCTGCCCGATGTGCAGCGGGGAGGGCCCCTGCCCGCCGGACGCGCGGTCGCCGAACTCCACCCGGACGGTCTCCTGCCGTCGGCGCAGCGTCCGCCACGCCTCCCAGGTGGCGCCGGACTCGTAGAGCCGGCGGTGGCCGAGCCGCACCAGCAGCCCGGCGGTCTCGGGACTGAGGACGGCCGTGCGTTCCGCGGGGAGCGAGGGCGCGTGGTCGTGCTCGTCCAGCACGATGCTCGGCACGTCGTGCCGGGCCAGGCAGAGCGCGAGGGCGAGCCCGACCGGACCCGCCCCCGCGATGATCACCGGGTCCACTGCGTGGTCCCCGGAAGTTGTGCAGTCACATTGCGTATGCAACCTACTGCGCGTGCGTGCGTCAAGTGACCACACCTGCCGCGCGGTGGTGCGCCTGGCGCACCGTCACTCCGCGGCGGCCTCCACCGCCTTGATGTCGCCCGCCTTCGGCGGCGCGCCCTTGCGGCTGCGGCGGCCGCGACGCTCGATCCAGTTGGCCAGCGCGCTGAGCGCCATGCACATCAGGATGTAGATCGGCGCCACGATGATGATCATCGGGATGAAGGGGAAGCCCGCGCTGTTCTTCGCGATGAGGTTGCCGGTGTACAGCAGCTCCTCGTACGTGATGATGTAGCCGAGCGAGGTGTCCTTCAAGGTGACCACCAGCTGGCTGATGATCGAGGGCAGCATCGCCCGGACCGCCTGCGGGATCAGCACGAAGACCATGACCTGCGTCTTGCGCAGGCCGATCGCGTACGCGGCCTCGCGCTGGCCCTTGGGTACGGCGTTGATGCCGGCCCGGAAGATCTCGGCCTGCACCGAGCCGTTGTAGAGGGTCAGGCCGATCACCAGCGCCCACAGCGGGGCCGAGGTGAAGACGCCCACGTACAGCGCGAAGATCATGATCAGCAGCGGCATCGCGCGGAAGAACTCCACGACGACCGTCGCCACCCACCGCACCGGGGCGTGGTCCGACAGCCGACCCGCCGCCAGCGCCGCGCCCAGCACCAGCGAGAAGACGGCGGCCAGCGCGAAGGCCTTCAGCGTGGCGAGCAGACCGTCCACGATGCGCTGCTGGATGTCGGTGTACTGGAAGGGCTCCCAGAGGTACGAGACGAACTGCCCCGACTCGTCGAGCCGCCGGTAGACGAACCACAGCAGTGCGAGGATCGCCAGGGCGGCGGCCGCGCCGACGACCCGGTTGCGGATCCTGGCCCGGGGGCCGGGCGCGTCGAAGAGGACGTTCGCGCTCATCGGGCCACCGCCAGCCGGTTCTCGAGCAGTCGGAAGACCGCGCTGATGAGGAGGGTGAGGACCAGGTAGGCGATCGCCACCCAGACGAAGGTCGCGAAGACGCTGTAGCCCTTCTCACCGAGCGCCTTCTGCACGCTGAACAGCTCGGTGACGCTGAACCCACCGGCGATCGCGGAGTTCTTGGTGAGCGCGATCAGCAGGCTGCCGATGGGCGGCAGCACGGTCCGGGTGGCCTGCGGCAGGATGATCAGCCGCAGCGTCTGGGTGAAGGTCATCCCCAGGCTCCGGGCGGCCTCGGCCTGCCCGAGCGGGACGGTGTTGATGCCCGAGCGCACGGCCTCGCAGATGAACGTCGAGGTGTAGCAGCTCAGGGCGAGCACGGCGAGCCGGAAGAAGCTCCAGGTGTTCAACCCCAGCCGGGGCAGCACCAGCACCGCGATGAAGAACAGCAGGGTCAGCGGGGTGTTGCGCAGCAGCGTCACCCAGGCCGTGCCGAAGGCGCGCAGCGGCGGCACCGGGGACACCCGGAAGGCGGCCATGACCACCCCGAGCACCAGGGCGATGGCCCCGCTGAGCGCGGTCAGCTCCACCGTGCCGAGGAACCCCTCGCGGAAGAGCGCGAAGTTGTCCAGCAGTACGTTCATCGATTCTCCGAAAGGGGTGCGCCGACGGCCGCTCCTGGCCGCCGGCGCATCAGGCTCGGGCTGTGCCGGGGAGGGGGACGGGACCCGGGTCAGGCCGGGTCCCGCCCGCTTCAGGACTGGAGCTGCGGGATCTCGGCGCTGACGCCGGACTTGCCGAGCGTGGCGTCGTAGGCCTTCTTCCAGTCGCCGTTGTCCTCGTGGTTCTTCAGCGCGTTGGTGATCGCCTCCTGCAGGACCTTGTCGTCCTTGAGCAGGCCCACGCCGTAGGGCTCCTCGGAGAACGGCTTGCCGACGACCTCGAGGTTGGCCGGGTCCTGGGCCGCGTAGCCCTTGAGGATGGCGTCGTCGGTGGTCACCGCGTCGACCTGGCCGGAGGCGAGGTTCTGCACGCACAGCGAGTAGGAGTCGTACTCGACGGGCTCGGCGCCGTAGTTGCCATCCTTGATGCGCTGGATGGAGGTCGAACCGGTCGCGGAGCAGACCTTCTTGCCCTTGAGGTCGTCCGTGCTCTTGATGCCGCTGCCCTTCTTGACCAGGAGGTCCTGACCCGCGACGAAGTACGGGCCGGCGAAGGAGACGGACTTCTTGCGCTCGTCGTTGATGGTGTACGTGCCGACGTAGTAGTCGACCTGGCCGCCGGAGAGGGCGGTCTCGCGGTTGGCCGACTGGATCGTCTTGTACTCGATTTTGCTCTCGTCGAAGCCGAGGTCGGCGGCGATCATCTTGGCGATCTCGATGTCGAAGCCCGAGTACTTCTTGCTGCCGGGGTCCTGGTAGCCCAGGTTCGGCTGGTCGGCCTTGACGCCGATGACGAGCTTGCCGTTCTTCTTGATCCGGTCCCAGGTCTTGGAGCCGGCCAGGTCCACACCGGTCTTGACGGTGTAGGTGGGCAGTTCGGCGGCGGCCGCGCTGCTGGAGCCCTTGTCAGGGGTGCTGGAGGAGGAGGGCGAGCCCTCCTTGCCGCACGCGGTCGCGGTGGCGGTCAGCGCCAGGACGGCCAGAGCGGCGGCGGCAGTGGTACGGAAGCTCATCGTGATCATCCTTAGGTCGGCGAACCGTCGGTGTCGCTCTCAGTGGTGAAGGATCTTCGAAAGGAAGTCCTTGGCCCGGTCGCTCCGGGGATTGCTGAAGAACTGGTCGGGCGTCGCCTGCTCGACGATCCGCCCGTCCGCCATGAAGACCACGCGGTTGGCGGCGGACCGGGCGAAGCCCATCTCATGGGTGACGACTACCATCGTCATCCCGTCGCGTGCGAGCTGCTGCATGACCTCCAGCACCTCGTTGATCATCTCCGGGTCGAGCGCCGAGGTCGGCTCGTCGAAGAGCATGACCTTCGGCTCCATCGCCAGCGCCCGGGCGATCGCCACGCGCTGCTGCTGGCCCCCGGACAGCTGCGCCGGGTACTTGTCCGCCTGGCTGCCCACGCCCACCCGGTCCAGCAGGGCGCGGGCCCGCTCCTCGGCGGCCTTCTTGCCGGTCCTGCGCACCTTGACCTGGCCGAGCGTGACGTTCTCCAGGACCGTCTTGTGCGCGAAGAGGTTGAACGACTGGAAGACCATGCCGACGTCGGCGCGCAGCCGGGCCAGCTCCCTGCCCTCCTGGGGCAGCGGCTTCCCGTCGATCGTGATCGCGCCCGAATCGATCGTCTCCAGGCGGTTGACGGCCCGGCACAGCGTCGACTTGCCCGACCCCGAGGGGCCGATGACGACCACGACCTCGCCGCGGCCGATGCTGAGGTTGATGTCCTGGAGCACGTGCAGCGCGCCGAAGTGCTTGTTCACGTCCTTCAGTACGACCAGGTCGTCGGGCGCCGGAACGGCGTCCTCGGTCACCGGCACTTCGGTCATCGGCGTGTGCTCCATCCTCGTCGGTTGACCAGACCTTGGCGATCACCCTATTGACGCTTGGCGAACCGAGTCAGCACATCTGAGGGGAACTTGAGCATCACGATCCGGTCACTGGCTGGCACAAATCCGGCACTGTGGGTGAGCTCGGCCGGTTGTGCAGCGTACCGGCTCCGTAACAGTCGCCCCGCAGGACCGGGCTGCGCTTGACGCGCACGTGGCCCATCGGCGTGTATTCGGTGGTGGAGCATGATTGCGGGGGGCGCGAAGGGCCGGACCGCGGGAGGTGAACGGATGAGACTGCTGCTCGTGGAGGACGACCACCGGGTCGCCGCCGCGCTGTCGGCCGTGCTGGCCAAGCACGGGCTGCAGGTCACCCACGCCCGCAGCGGCGAGGAGGCGCTGCACGCGCTGCTGCCCGACCACGGGCCCGGCTTCGACGTGGTCCTGCTCGACCTCGGCCTGCCCGACCAGGACGGCTTCGAGGTGTGCAGCCGCATCCGGCTGCGCACCGCCATCCCCGTGATCATGGTGACCGCGCGAGCCGACGTGCGGTCCCGCATCCACGGCCTCAACCTCGGAGCCGACGACTACGTGGTGAAGCCGTACGACACCGGTGAGCTGCTCGCCCGCATCCACGCCGTCTGCCGCCGCAAGGCGCAGGAGGCGCCGGCCGGCCCCGAGACGGAGGGCGCGGAGGCCGCGGGCGGCGTCATCGGGCTCGGCCCGGTCCGTGTGGAGCTGGAGACCCGCAAGGTCACCGTCGGCGACGAGCCGGTCGCGCTCACCCGCAAGGAGTTCGACCTGCTCGCGATGCTCGCGCAGCGGCCCGGTGTGGTCTTCCGCCGTGAACAGATCATCAGCGAGGTGTGGCGGACGAGCTGGGAGGGGACCGGGCGCACCCTTGAGGTGCATGTGGCGTCCCTGCGGTCCAAGCTCCGCCTGCCCTCCCTGATCGAGACCGTGCGCGGGGTCGGCTACCGCCTCGTCGTGCCCTCCGGCTAGGAGGCCGTTCCACCGTGCGCACCCGGCTGCTGCCGCTGCTCATCGTGCTGATGGCCGGTGTGCTGCTGGCCCTCGGCTTCCCGCTCGCCGCCAGCCTGGCCGCCGCCCAGCAGCAGCGCGTCGTCGTCGACCGCATCGACGACACCGCGCGCTTCGCCGCGCTCGCCCAGTACGTCAGCACCGACGGCAGCGGCGAACGGGTGGAGACGCTGCGGGCGGAGCTGTTGCAGTACCACTACGTGTACGGGATCCGGGCCGGCGTCTTCGACCGCGACGGCGAGCCGATCGCCTCGGCCCCGAAGGGCTGGACGCTGCCCACCGGTGGTGAGGCCTTCACCGCGTACAGCGAGGCCCTGGCCGGGCGGCGCAGCCACGACCCCAAGCAGATCTGGCCCTGGCAGCACCGCTCCCTGTCGGTCGCCTCCCCGGTCGTCCGGGACGGCGACGTCGTCGCGGTCGTGCTCACCGACTCGCCGACCGGCGCGATGCGCTCGCGCATCCTGCGCGGCTGGCTGCTGCTCGCGGCCGGTGAGCTGGCCGCCATGATCGTGGCCGTCATGGCCGCCTTCCGGCTCACCGGCTGGGTGCTGCGCCCGGTCCGGGTGCTGGACCGGGTCACCCACGACATCGCCACCGGCCGGATGAAGTCCCGCGTGGCGGTGTCCGGTGGGCCGCCGGAACTGCGGCGCCTGGCACGCTCGTTCAACGAGATGGCCGACAACGTCGAGGAGGTCCTCGACCAGCAGCGGGCCTTCGTCGCCGACGCCTCCCACCAGTTGCGCAACCCGCTGTCCGCGCTGCTGCTGCGGATCGAGCTGCTGGGCCTGGAACTGCCCGACGGGCACGAGGAGATCGCCTCGGTCCGGGAGGAGGGCAAGCGCCTCGCCTCGGTCCTGGACGACCTGCTGGGCCTGGCCACCGCCGAGCACGCGGAGGCCAACCTCGCCCTCACCGACATCGCCGCCCTCGCCGCGGAACGCGTGGAGGCGTGGCGGCCGGTCGCCGAGCGCGACGGCGTGGAGCTCTCCTACGGGGGCGCCGCCGCCGTGACCGGCTGGGCCGACCCGGTGGCGCTGTCCAGCGCCCTCGACGCCGTGATCGACAACGCCGTGAAGTTCACCCCGGACGGTGAACGCGTGCGGGTCACCACCGAACTGCGCGGCCGCCCCGGCGCGATCGACGTGACCGTCGCCGACGGCGGCCCGGGCCTCACCGAGGACGAACTCGCCCGCATCGGCGACCGTTTCTGGCGCAGCCCGCGTCACCAGAACGTCGACGGCTCGGGCCTCGGCCTGTCCATCGCACGGGTGCTGCTGGCGCAGGGCGGCGGCAGCATCTCGTACGCGCCGAACGAGCCGCACGGACTGGTGGTGACCCTCACGGTGCCGCGTACGGCTCCCTGAGCCCGGGGCCGGCCTGGCGGGCCAGCGGGTTGGAGCCGATCGAGTTGTGGATGCTGAAGTTGACGGCGTCCGAGCGGTAGCGGTCGTCCGACCACTCCACCGGGCGGCCCTTCTGCGTGGTGGTGACCCGGCGCACCCGCAGCAGCGGGCTGCCGCGCCGCACGCCCAGCAGTTCGCTGTCCCGGGTGCCGGCCGCGACCGCGTCGATCAGGTGCTCCCCGTAGGCGAAGACCAGGCCCGTGTCGTCGTACAGCCGCTGGGTGACCGACTCGCAGTCCGGCTCTATGCGCAGCACCGCGGGGGCGATCCAGTCGGCGTAGACCGTGCGCTCCACCAGCACGTGCTCACCGTCCAGTCCGCGCACCCGCAGCACGTACAGCACGTCCGCGCCCGTGCGCAGGTGCAGGCGCGTGGCGTCCTCCGCGGTGGCCGGACGGGTCTCGGTGCGGACCACGGTGCCCGAGGCGGCGCGCCCCATGGCCCGCGCCCACTGGGCGAAACTGCGCAGCTCCGCGAAGCTCTGGCTGCGCCGGCTGGCCAGCACGACGCGGCGGGCGCCCTGACGGGAGCCGATCAGCCCCTCCGCGGTCAGCGCGGCCACGGCCTGGCGCACCGTGCCGCGGGAGACGCCGTACCGGGCGGCCAGTTCGGTCTCCGGGGGGAGCAGGGCACCGACGGTGTACTCCTCGTCGTCGATGGCCCGCCGGAGCTCCTCGGCGATCTCCTCGTGCCGCGCCGCCACCGCGCCCCCTTCCGTTCATTCACCGTCTGCGCACAACATCGCTCAGCGTAGACGAGCCGCGCGCCGATCGCGCGCAGGGGTTCCCGGCGTCCGGGGCCGCTCCCGGGGTCCTTGGCTGAAACGGGACGACTGCCCTCTGCAGGCTTGCCGAGGTTTTCCCGCCGTTTACGGAAAGGCCATTGACGCACGGCCTACTGAAGGCCAACTTGTTCGGACAAGTTGAACCCGCCCCGACCTCCCTGGCCCTCAGGACCCGACTTCCCCTCCAGGAGACTTCCGTGCCCGCGTCCCTTCCGAAGGCGGCCGTACTCGCCGCCGGCCTCGCCGTGACCGCGCTGGCGCTCAGCGCCTGCGGCTCGGCCCCCACCACCCAGACCGCCGCCGACGGCAAGAACGGCAAGAGCGCGGCCACCGCGACCTCCGCCGAGGAGTTCGGCGGCATGGACGCCCTGGTCGCCGCCGCCAAGAAGGAGGGCACGCTCAACGCGATCGCCCTGCCCCGCGACTGGGCGAACTACGGCGCGCTGATCGACGGCTTCACCAAGAAGTACGGCATCAAGATCCAGAACGAGACCCCGGACGCCGCCAGCCAGGACGAGATCAACGCCGTCACTTCCCGCAAGGGCCAGGACCGCGCCCCCGACGTCCTCGACCTCGGCGCGTCCTTCGCGATCAGCGGCGCCCAGCAGGGCCTGTTCGCCCCCTACAAGGTCGCCTCCTACGACGACATCCCGGCCGCCCAGAAGGACGCCCAGGCCCGCTGGTACAACGACTACGGCGGCTACGTCTCCATCGGCTGCGACGCCAAGCGCGTCAAGAACTGCCCGACCACCTTCGCCGACCTGCTCAAGCCCGAGTACAAGGGCCAGGTCGCCCTCAACGGCAACCCGACCAAGTCCGGCTCGGCCTTCGGCGGCGTCTACGCGGCGGCGCTGGCCAACGGCGGCTCCTTCGACGACATCCAGCCCGGCATCGACTTCTTCGGCAAGCTGAAGAAGAACGGCAACTACAACCCCGTCGAGTCCACCCCGGCCACCGTCGAGAAGGGTGAGACCCCGATCAGCATCGACTGGGACTACCTCAACGCCGGCTACGCCGAGGAGTTCGCCAGCAAGGGCGTGGACTGGAAGGTCTCCGTCCCGAGCGACGGCGAGTACGCCCAGTACTACGCGCAGGCGATCAACAAGGACGCCCCGCACCCGGCGGCCGCCCGCCTGTGGCAGGAGTACCTGTACAGCGCCGAGGGCCAGAACCTGTGGCTCGCCGGCTTCGCCCGCCCCGTCCTGATGCCCGCCATGGACACGGCCGGCACCCTCGACAAGACCGCCGCCGGCAAGCTCCCCGCGGTCAGCGGCACCCCGTCCTTCCCGACCGACGCCCAGCAGAACAAGGCCAAGGAAGTGCTGGCCCAGGGCTGGGGCAAGGCCGTCTCCGGATGACCGACCCGATGACCGCCACCGCGGCGCCCGTCGCCGCCGCTGCCGGGGCCACCGCCCCGGCGCGGCGGCGTTCGGCCGGCTGGCTCGCGGTGGTCCCGCTGCTCGTCTTCGTGGCGATCAGTTTCGGGGCCCCCGCGGTCGCCATGCTCAACGGCGCCTTCACCGTCAAGGACCCCGCGACCGGGGCCACCTCGTACACCACGGCCAACCTGACCACCTCCCTGCAGGGCGCCTACCTGACCGCCCTCTGGGGCAGCGTGAAGCTGTGCGGGCTCTCCGCCGCCATCGGCGCGGTGTTCGGGCTGCTGCTCGCCCAGGCCGTGGTGACCTCGCGCTTCCGCGCGCTGCGTGAGGCCGTGCTGACCGCCTCCGGCGTGCTCGCCAACTTCGGCGGGGTGCCGCTGGCCTTCGCCTTCGTGGCGACCCTGGGCAACGCCGGCGTCCTCACCCGCCACCTGGGTCTCGCCGACCACGGCTGGAGCCTCTACAGCTTCTGGGGCCTGGTCATCGTCTACCTCTACTTCCTCATCCCGCTCATGGTGCTCACCGTGACCCCGGCGCTGGAGGGGCTGCGCGTCCAGTGGCGCGAGGCGGCCCAGAACAACGGCGCCACCAACGGGCAGTACTGGCGGCACGTCGCCCTGCCCGTGCTGGCCCCCTCGCTCCTCGGCGGCCTGGTCCTGCTCTTCGGAAGCGCCTTCGCCGCCTACGCCACCGCCGCGGCGATGGTCGGCAGCTCCGTGCCGCTGATCACCCTGCAGATCGCCGACGCCATCTCCGGCAACGTCCTGGTCGGGCAGGAGAACGTCGCCCTCGCCCTCAGCCTGGACATGGTCGTCGTCGCCGGCCTGGTCATGGCGGTCTACCTGCCCCTGCAACGACGGAGCGCGCGATGGCTGGTCTGACGAGCACCCGGATCCGGCCCTGGCGCGGCATCGTCCTCGCCGGTGCCGGCCTCTACTTCCTGGTGCCGCTGGCCGCCTCGGTGATCTTCACCGTGGACGTCCCCGGCCAGGGCATCACCTTCGACGCGTACGGGCAGATCCTGGGCGCCGAGGGCTTCACCTCCAGCCTGCTGCTCTCCCTGGAGCTCGCGGCCGCCACCATCGCCGTCGTCCTGCTGCTGATGGTGCCGGCCATGGTCGCGCTGCGGCTGTCCGCGCCCCGGCTGCGCCCGGTGGTCGAGGTCATCTGCTCGCTGCCGCTGGTCGTGCCGCCGATCGCGCTGGTCGCCGGGGTGAGCAACGTGCTGCGCTGGGGCCCCGAGCACCTGGCCACCACGCCGCTCTTCCAGACCTTCGTGGCCATCCAGAACCCGTCCTTCCCGGTCGTCCTGGTGCTCACGTACGTCGTGATGGCGCTGCCCTTCGTGTACCGGGCCCTGGACGCCGGACTGCGGGCGGTGGACGTCCGCACCCTGGTCGAGGCCGCCCGCTCCTGCGGCGCCGACTGGCCGCGCGCGCTGGTCCGGGTCGTGCTGCCCAACCTGCGCGGGGCGCTGCTCAACGCATCCTTCCTCACCCTCGCCCTGGTGCTCGGCGAGTTCACCGTCGCCCAGCTGCTGGGCTTCCAGCCCTTCGCGGTGTGGATCGTCACGGTCAGCGGCTCGCAGGCCCAGCTGTCCGTGGCCGTCTCGGTGCTCAGCCTGCTGGTCACCTGGGTGCTGCTGCTCGTCCTGGCCGCCGTCGGCGGACGCCGCCCGACCTCACGTACCGCCTCCCGGAAGTGACCGAGACATGACCGACACCGTCCCCGCCCCGGCCGACGCCGCGCCGACCGTGCCCGGCGGCGCCACCGTCGAGTTCCGGGCGCTGCGCCGCGCCTTCGGGCCCACCGTCGCCCTCGACGGACTGGACCTGACCGTCCGGCCCGGAGAACTCCTCGCCCTGCTCGGCCCCTCCGGCTGCGGGAAGACCACCGCGCTGCGGATGCTCGCCGGCTTCGAGCACCCCGACTCCGGTCAGGTGCTGGTCGACGGCAAGGACATCACCAAGATCCCCGCGCACCGCCGCGACGCGGGCATGGTCTTCCAGTCCTACAGCCTCTTCCCGCACCTGAGCGCCGCCGACAACGTCGCCTTCGGGCTGCGCATGCGCAAGGTCGGCGCCGCCGAACGGCGCGCCCGCGCCGCGGAACTGCTGGAACTCGTCGGCCTGCCGGACCACGGGGACCGCTACCCCCACCAGCTCTCCGGCGGCCAGCAGCAGCGCGTGGCCCTCGCCCGCGCCCTGGCGCTGCGGCCGCGCGTCCTGCTCCTGGACGAGCCGCTGAGCGCGCTGGACGCCAAGGTGCGCACCAACCTGCGCGAGGAGATCCGCCGCCTCCAGCTCGAACTCGGCATCACCACGCTGTTCGTGACGCACGACCAGGAGGAGGCGCTGTCCATGGCGGACCGCGTCGCCGTCATGAACGCCGGGCGGATGGAGCAGTGCGCCGCCCCCGCCGAGCTGTACGACCGCCCCGCCACCGCCTTCGTCGCCGAGTTCGTGGGCACCAACAGCCGCCTGCCGGGCCGGCTGACCGACGGCGGCACCGTCGAGGTCCTCGGCCGGCGGCTCCCCGCCCAGGGCGAGGTGCCCGCGGGCACCGAAGTGGACGTCCTCGTCCGTCCCGAGGCGGTGCACCTGACCGCCGACCCCACCGGCGATGCGCGCGTCATGGCGACCGCCTTCCTCGGCGCCGTCACCCGGGTGACCGTGCAACTGGCCGACGGCGCCTTCGTCAAGGCCGACGTGGCCGGCTCCGACGCCGCCGCCCTCCCGCCGGGGGTGACCGTCACCGTCTCCCTGCCCGACCGGCCCGTCCTGGTCACCGCGCGCACCGCCTGACCCCGATCGCACCTCCCATCCCCCCACACCCCCGAGGAAAGAGAGCCCCGTGACCCACCCACCGCACCACCCGCTCCAGGCCGTCCTGTTCGACATGGACGGCACGCTCGTCGACACCGAGGAGCTGTGGTGGGAGGCGGTCGCCGAGGTGGCCGCCGGGCTGGGGCACGTGCTCGGCGACGCGGACGTGGCCGAGGTCCTCGGCCGCGCCGTCGAGCACACCGCCGCCCACCTGGCGACCACGAGCGGGACGGCGGCCGGCGCCGACGAACTGGCCGCCCTCCTGCACCGGGAGTTCGCCGAGCGGGTCCGTGCCCGCACCGTGCCCCGCCCCGGCGCGCTGGAGCTGCTGGACGAACTGGCCCGGCACGAGATCCCCATCGCCCTGGTCTCGGCGTCCCCGCGCGAGGTCGTGGACATCGTGCTGGCGGTGCTGGGCCGCGAGCGCTTCGCGGTCTCCCTGACCGCCGACGACACCCCCCGCACCAAGCCCGCCCCCGACCCCTACCTCGCCGCCGCCCACGCCCTCGGCGTGGACCCCGGCGCGTGCGTGGCCGTGGAGGACACCCCGACCGGTGTGGCCTCCGCCGAGGCCGCCGGCTGCCGCGTCCTGGCCGTGCCCTCCCTGGCGCCCATCGCCCCCGGCGCCGGACGCGCGGTGCTCGGCAGCCTGGAACGGGCCGACGTCTCCGTGCTGCGGGCCCTGGTCGCGCGGCCCCCGTCCTTCCTCGTGCCCGCCTTCACCAGCCGGCGCGCCCGCGTCGGCGAGCCGTTCCGCGCCACGGTCGCCGGGCTCCTGCGCGGCGCCCCCGTCACGTACGCCGGGACCGCGGGCCCCGACTGGGCGCGGGTCTCCGCCGACGGCACCGTCACCGGCACCCCCGACGCACCCGGCGACGCGGAGGTCGCCGTCACCGCCACGGACGCCGACGGCCGCTCCGTCACCGTCACCGTCCGTGTGCCGGTCGTCGCGGCGGGTGAAACCGTCGTGCGCGAGCTGCGCGTCATGAGCTGGAACCTGTGGCTCGGCGGCACCCGCGTCGACGACCACCGGGACAAGCAGCTGCGCGTGCTGCTGGAAGCCGACGTGGACGTCGTCGGCCTGCAGGAGACGCGGACGCACTCCGCCAAGGAACTGGCCGAGGCGCTGGGCTGGGACCACCACCAGGCGGGCGACAACCTCGGCGTCATCAGCCGCTACCCGATCGTCTCCCGCCACGGCCTGCCCGCGAGCCCGTTCTACGGTGGCCTCGGTGCCACCGTCCGGCTCGACGAGGGCCACGACGTCACCCTGTGGAGCGCGCACCTGAACTACACCCCGTACGGCCCCTACGACGCCCTCCACGACCGGCAGCCGGTCGAGGTGCTCGTCGAGCACGAGGCGGCCTCGGGACGCGTGGACCAGATCCGGGACATCCTGCACGACATGGCCGGCGACCTCGCCGCCCGCGACACCACCCCGGTCGTCCTCGTCGGCGACTTCAACGTCCCCTCCCACCTGGACTGGACCGCCGAGGCGGCGCCCCTGCACGGCGGGTACGGACCCGTGCCCTGGCCGGTCACCCTCGCCGCCGAGGCCGCGGGACTGCGCGACTCCTACCGCGAGGCCCACCCGGACCCCGTGCGCGAGCCCGGCACCACCTGGTCTCCCGTCACCCCCGAGCCCGAGCCGCAGGACCGGATCGACTACGTCCTGTACGCCGGGCGGGGCCTGCGGGTGCTGGACTCCACCACCCTGGTCACCGGGGAGCCCCGCCCCGAACCGGACGTGGCGGGCAACGCCTGGCCCTCCGACCACGCCGCCGTGGTCACCACGTTCGCCCTGTCCTGAACGGGCGGGCCCGCGCGACCGGCCGGTCGCGCGGGCTCAGTCGCACTCGCTCATCTCGTCCAGCCGCGGCCGCTGGTCCGCCACCTCCTGGGAGGCCAGCGGCTTGAGGTGCTTGACGTACGAGGTGCGCCACGCCCCGGAGGAGATCTCGTCCTTGATGGCGTCGCATATGGCGTGCTTCAGTTCGGGCTCGTTCTGGGCCAGCCCCACGCCGTACTCCTCGGTCCCGAAGGGGACGCCCAGCAGCCGCAGTTGCCCGGTGTGCTGCGCGCGGTAGCCGGCCAGGATGATGTCGTCGGTGGAGACGGCGTCGACCTTCCCCGCCAGCAGCTGGCCGACGCACAGCCCGTACGAGGTCTGCTGCTCGGTCCGTATCTGCGGGTACTCCTTGCGGAGCCGCTCGGCCGGCGTCGAGTCGGTGACGGTGCAGACGTGACGGCCGAAGAGGTCCTGCACGCTGTGGACGGGGGCGTCCTCGCGGACGAGGAAGTCCTGGCCGGCCTGGTAGTAGGGGCCCGCGAAGTCGACGGACTTCTTGCGTTCCTCCGTGATGGAGTAGCTCGCCACTATGAAGTCGACGTACCCGGCGCGCAGGAAGTACTCGCGCGACTGGGTGTCCACGACCGTGAACTGCACCTTGTCGAAGCCCAGATGCCTGGCGATGGCCCTCGCGAGGTCGATGTCGAACCCCTCGTAGCCGTCCTTGGCGGTGCTGGAGGCCTCGCTGAGGCCCGGCTGGTCCTTCTTGACGCCGACCACGAGGTAGCCGCGGTCGCGCGCCGTCCGGTAGGTCGGCGAGGAGGAGAGGTCGGGGCCGTCGTCCCCCAGCCGGTCGACGGCGAACCACCCGGCCGCGGCCAGGATCGCGAGCGCGACCCCGCCCGCCGCCAGCGAGTACCAGCGTCGCCGGGAGGGGCGCGGTCGCGGGGGCTGCGGATCCTGCGGCGGGGTCACGGAGTCGGGAACCTGCTGTGCGGTGCCGCCGGACCCGTCCGTCCGCGTGGCGTCCGGGTCGTAGTCCGGGTAGACGCCGACCGGGAACTGCGGGGTCTCCTGCGCCACGTGCTGCAGCAACTGCTCGGTGCGCTCCGCCGACAGCCGCGCCCCCGGCTCCTTGACCAGCAGCCCGTCGATCAGCGGGCGCAGCGGTCCCGCGTGCGCCGTCGGCGGCACCTCGGCCGTGCGGACGGCCTCCAGCACCTCGTACGGCGTCGGGCCGCGGAAGGGGGCCCGGCCCTCGACCATCTCGTAGAGCGTGACGCCCAGCGACCACAGGTCGGCGGCGGGCGTGGGCGGCAGCCGGTTGGCCAGTTCCGGTGCCAGGTACTGCGGGGTGCCGACGGTCTCGTGCACCCGCGTCACCTGGGCCGCGCCCTCGAAGGTCGCGATCCCGAAGTCCATGAGCACCGCCCGCCCGTCCCGGCGGAACAGGATGTTGTGCGGCTTCACGTCGCGGTGCAGCACCCCGGCCGCGTGCACCGCGCGCAGCCCGCGCAGCACCTCCAGGCCGATCCGCGCCGCCTGCAGCGCCGGGATCCGGCCCTGCTCGCGCAACTGGTCCGCCAGGGAGTGCGGGTTGACCTGCTCCATGACGATCCAGACCTGGCCGTCGGCCTCGATCACGTCATGCACGGCGACCACGTGCTCGTGCCCGATCCGGGCGATGGCCTGCGCCTCCCGGCGTGCCCGCTCCACCCACTGCGCCTGCGTCTCCGGGTCCAGCGCGCCCCGGAACAGCAGCTCCTTGACGGCGACCTGACGGCCGAGCCGGTTGTCGTAGGCCTCCCACACCACGCCCATGCCACCGCGCCCCAACTGCCGGCGCAGCTCGTAGCGGCCGTCGACGAGGGTGTGCGGCATCCCCCCAGAACTCATGCGTGTGCCCCCATCGGTACGTGGTCCGCTACAGGTTAGGGGGCTCTGACGGGGATGAACATCGTCCCCGGGGCGGGGAACGATCACATGTCGGGCGGAACGGTCCGTACCGGTCCTGGGATCCCCTAGGGCTTGACGGACCGGTAGTAGCGCTCGGCGCCGGCGTGCAGCCGCAACGGGTCGGTGAAGACCGCCGTCCGCAGGTCCATCAGCTGGGCGGCGTGCACCTCCTGACCGATCCGGTCACGGCTGTCGATCACCGTGCGGGTGAGACGGTCCACCAGCCCGGTGTCCGTCCGGTCCGTGGTGATCAGCAGGTTGGCCACGGCGATGGTCTGCACCGCGCGGCCGCCCTGGACCATGGGGTACGCGTCCGCCGGCATGACCGCCTGCCGGTAGTACGTCGACTCGTCGCCCTCGGCGTGCAGCCTGGCCACCAGGTCGCCGAGCTGCACCAGCTTCACGTCGGTGGTCTCCGCCAGGTTCGCGATGGTCTTGGTCGGCAGTCCGCCCGACCAGAAGAACGCGTCCAGCTCCCCCTGGCGCAGCATCTCCGGCGCCCGGTCGATGCCGACCGTCCGGCGCTGCACGTCGCCCGGCTCCCCGAGGCCGGCCGCCTCGAGCAGCCGCTGCGCTATCAGGTTCACCCCGGAGCTGGGCTGGCCGATCCCCACCCGCAGCCCGCGCAGGTCCTTCGCCGACCTCACGGGCGAGTCGGCGGGCACCACGAGCTGCATGTAGTCGTCGTACAGCCGGGCGCAGGCACGCAGCCGCCGCGCGCCCGGGCCGTCGTAGTCGGCGACGGCGTCGGCCGCGGCGATCGCGAAATCGGCCTTGCCGGTCGCGACCCGCCGGACGTTGTCCACGGACCCCTCGGACCGCACCAGGCGCACCGGCACCCCGGGCAGGTCGGTGTGCAGGTAGGGCTGGAGCCGCTTCCCGTACGTGTCGTACACGCCGTTGCGCACACCGGTGGCGAAGTCGACCCGGTCCTTCGGGTACGACGGCCCGTCGGAGGGCAGCACCCACCACAGCAGCAGCGCGACCGCCGCCGCCACCGCCAGCACGGCCTGCACGGCCCTGCGTCTGCCGATACGGGGGAACTCCATCCCCGCGATAGTGCCAGGCCCGGCGGCGCGGCGGCCAGCGCCGTCCTGCCGCGTCCGGATCCCGGACGTGACGGCCCGCCCCACGGGGAACACTCGTCCCAGGGCGCACCCCGTACGAAGGGAGGCCCGGCATGGGACGCACGGTGAGCTGGAACGTGGGCGACCTCGTCGTGCACCGCGTCGACGAGACCACGCTGCCCGCGGCGACCGGACGGCGGCTGCTGCCCGCCGCGACTCCGCAGGTGGTGGCGGCGGCGCCGTGGCTGCGGCCGGACTTCGCCGCCCCCGACGGCACGCTCCGGCTGGCCACCCACACCTTCGCCGTGGTGGCCGGCGGCCTGCGCGTCCTGGTGGACACCGGGATCGGCAACGGCAAGACCCGGTCCGACCCCGCGTGGCACCGGCTCGCCACCGACTACCCGCGGCGGCTGGCGGAGGCGGGCTTCCCGCCGCACGCCGTGGACCTGGTGATCCTCACCCACCTGCACACCGACCACGTCGGCTGGAACACCCGTGACGACGGCGGCACCTGGGTGCCCGCCTTCCCCCGCGCCCGTTACCTGGTCTCCCGTGCCGAATGGGACCACTGGGCGGGCACGGACCTGGACGACGACCACCGGCAGGTCTTCCGCGACTCGGTGCTGCCGGTCCGCGACGCCGGACTGCTCGACCTGGCCGACGTCACCGACGCCCCCGTGGAGGCCGCCCCCGGCATCCGTCTCCTGGCGGTGCCCGGGCACACCCCGGGGCAGGTCGCGGTGGAGCTGCACGGTGCCGGGCGGTCCGCGCTGGTCACCGGCGACAGCTTCCACCACCCCGTGCAGATCGCCGACCCCGCGATCACCAGCACCGCCGACTCCGACGCGGCCCTGGCCGTGCGCACCCGCCGCGCGCTGCTCGCCGCGTACGCGGGTACGGACACCCTGCTGCTCGGCACCCACTTCCCGCCGCCCACCGCGGGAACCGTCGTCCCGGGGGCGGGCGGCCACCGCCTCCTCGCCGAGCCACCCGGCACCTGATGCGGCGGGTGCCGCCCGGTGCCGCCCGGCGCCGTCCGCGCGGGGGCGGGCGCGGGCACGAGCGCGCGCGGCGCGCCCTTACCCTGGATGGGTGCAGCGTGAAGAGCAGGATGTGAAGAGCTACGAGATCCGCACCTACGGGTGCCAGATGAACGTCCACGACTCCGAGCGGCTGGCAGGCCTCCTGGAGGCGGCCGGCTACGTCCGCGCGCCCAAGGACGAGGACGGCACGGTGTCCGCAGATGTCGTCGTCTTCAACACCTGCGCGGTCCGGGAGAACGCCGACAACCGCCTGTACGGCAACCTCGGCCGCCTGGCGCCGCAGAAGGCCGCCCGGCCGGGCATGCAGATCGCCGTCGGCGGCTGCCTGGCGCAGAAGGACCGGGACACGATCGTCAAGAAGGCCCCCTGGGTCGACGTCGTCTTCGGCACCCACAACATCGGCAGCCTCCCCGTGCTGCTGGAGCGCGCCAGGATCGCCGAAGAGGCGCAGGTCGAGATCGCCGAGTCGCTGGAGACCTTCCCGTCCACGCTCCCGACGCGGCGCGAGTCGGCCTACGCGGCGTGGGTGTCGATCTCGGTCGGCTGCAACAACACCTGCACCTTCTGCATCGTCCCCGCGCTGCGCGGCAAGGAGAAGGACCGCCGCCCCGGCGACATCCTCGCCGAGGTCGAGGCGCTGGTCGCCGAGGGCGTCACCGAGGTCACCCTGCTCGGCCAGAACGTCAACGCCTACGGCTCCGACATCGGCGACCGCGAGGCATTCAGCAAGCTGCTGCGCGCCTGCGGGAAGATCGACGGCCTGGAGCGGGTCCGCTTCACCTCGCCCCACCCGCGCGACTTCACCGACGACGTGATCGCGGCCATGGCCGAGACCCCGAACGTGATGCACCAGCTGCACATGCCGCTGCAGTCCGGCTCCGACGCCGTGCTGCGCGCGATGCGCCGCTCGTACCGGCAGGACCGCTACCTCGGCATCATCGAGAAGGTGCGCGCGGCCATGCCGGACGCCGCCATCTCCACCGACATCATCGTGGGCTTCCCCGGCGAAACCGAGGAGGACTTCGAGCAGACGCTGCACGTGGTCCGCGAGGCGCGCTTCGCGCAGGCCTTCACCTTCCAGTACTCCAAGCGCCCGGGCACGCCCGCCGCCGAGATGGAGGGGCAGGTGCCGAAGGCGGTCGTCCAGGAGCGCTACGAGCGGCTGGTCGCGCTGCAGGAGGAGATCTCCTGGGCCGAGAACAAGAAGCAGGTCGGCCGCGTCCTGGAGGTGCTGGTCGCCGAGGGCGAGGGCCGCAAGGACGACGCCACGCACCGCCTGTCCGGCCGCGCCCCCGACAACCGCCTGGTGCACTTCGCGCCGCCCGCCGAGCCGGTCCGCCCCGGGGACATGGTCATGGCGGAGATCACCTACGCCGCGCCGCACCACCTCCTCGCCGAGAGCCCGGCCTTCGGCGTCCGCCGCACTGCGGCGGGCGACGCCTGGGAGCGGCGTACCTCGGCCGCGGCGGCCAAGCCCGCGGGTGTCATGCTGGGCCTGCCGACGATCGGCGCGCCCGTTCCCGCAGCGGCGGCGGCCGCGCCGGGCTGCGGCTGCGACTGACGGAGCGGGGTCCGCGAGGACCGCGGAGACGAGGGGGGACACGGATGGCTCGTTGGGGGCTCTTCGCCGAGGAGACCGTGGGCAGCGGCGACGCCAGGCGCTGGGAGTTCGAGCTCCTCGGCCACGCCGAGGGCACGCGCGAGGAGGCGCTGGGCAAGCTGGAGGAGGCGGCGCTGGCCTACCGGCCCAGCAAGCCGTTCAGCGTGCGGCGCAGCTGGCTGTACCGCTCGGGGGAGGGGTTCGTCCAGGTCAACGAGGGTGTGACCACGACCTACATCTGCCGTTTCACGGTCGCCGAGCTGGTCCGCGACAGCAAGGACCCGAAGGTCGCCGCCACGGCCGAGCCCTGGGACCGCGTGCCCGAGGGCTTCTGAGACGGCGGACGGTAGGGTTCCGATCATGCTGGTCGCCGCCGCCGTCTGCCCCTGTCCGCCGCTGCTCGTGCCCGACGTCGCGTCGGGCGCGGCGCCGGAACTGGACCCGCTGCGCGCCGCCTGCGCCGACGCGTTGGCCGTGCTGGCCGCCGCGCGTGCCGATCTGCTGGTCGTGGTGGGTGCCGCGGACTCCGCGCACGTCTGGGAGGGCGGCGGTACGGGCTCGCTGCGCCCGTACGGCGTCAACCTGACGGTGCGGCTAGGCGACGGCAGCGACCCCGAGCCCCTGGCTCCGTCGCTGACGCTCGCGGCCTGGCTCCTGACGCAGGCGGGCTCCGTGGCGCCCCTGCACGCCTGCGCCGTGCCCGCGCACGCGCCGGCGGCCAGGATGCTGGAGCTGGGACAGGGACTGGCGGGGCTGGCCGACCGGGTGACGCTGCTGGTCATGGGCGACGGCACCACGTCCCGCACGCTCAAGGCTCCCGGCTACCTCGACGAGCGGGCCGAGCCCTTCGACGCGTCCGTGGCGCGCGCCCTCGGTGCCGCCGACACCGGGGCGCTGGCGGCCCTGGACGCACGGCTCGCCACCGACCTGGGGGCGGCAGGCCGCGCCCCCTGGCAGGTCCTGGCCGGCGCCGCGGACGGCGCCGGGCTGGGTGGCCAACTGCTGTACGACCAGGCGCCCTACGGCGTCGGCTACTTCGTGGCGGCCTGGTCGTAGACCGGCCGGTCCCCCGGGGTCCGGGACCGTCCTCAGGGCGTGCCCTTGGAGCCGCCCTCCTTGAGGTGCTCCATGGCGTCCTTCGTCTTGTCCACGCCCTTGTGGATCTTCCCGCTGTACTTGTGCTTGGTCTTCTCGTCGACCGTGCGCGCGACCTTGTCCAGGCGGGAGCCGATCGACTCGCCGTGGTGCTCCATGAAGTCGCCGGCCTTCGCGCCGGCCCTGGCCTTGGCGTGCTCGGCCTTGGCCTTCAGCGTGTCCTTGAAGCTCATGCGTCACCGTCTCCCGTGGATGCCTTTGCCGGAAATGACCCCTTTCCCGTAAAGATCTTACTCGTCCACCGGTGAATCCGCGCCGCCGGAATTTGCGAAACTGTGCACGTGAGAATCGACGTCCCCCACGTGATCGCCGTCGTCGGCCCCACCGCGGCCGGCAAGTCCGACCTCGGAGTCGCCCTTGCGCAGGCCCTCGACGGCGAGGTGGTCAACGCGGATTCCATGCAGCTCTACCGCGGCATGGACATCGGCACCGCCAAGCTCACCGAGGACGAGCGGCAGGGCGTGCCGCACCACCTGCTCGACATCTGGGACGTCACCCAGGCCGCCAGCGTCGCCGAGTACCAGCGCCTCGCCCGCGCCGAGATCGACCGGCTGCTGGCCGCCGGTCGCACCCCCGTGCTCGTCGGCGGCTCGGGGCTCTACGTGCGCGCCGCCATCGACGCCCTGGAGTTCCCCGGCACCGACCCGCAGGTGCGCGCCCGGCTGGAGGCCGAGCTTGACACGCTCGGCTCCGGCCCGCTGCACGCCCGCCTGGCCGCCGTGGACCCGGAGGCGGCCCGCGCGATCCTGCCCGGCAACGGCCGGCGGATCGTCCGCGCGCTGGAGGTCGTGGAGATCACCGGCCGCCCCTTCACCGCGAACCTGCCCGGGCACGACTCCGTGTACGACACCGTCCAGATCGGCGTCGACGTCCCCCGCCCGGAGCTCGACGAACGCATCACGCTGCGGGTCGACCGCATGTGGGAGGCCGGACTGGTCGGCGAGGTGGCCGCCCTGGAGACGGCCGGCCTGCGCGAGGGGCGCACCGCCTCCCGGGCGCTCGGCTACCAGCAGGTGCTGGCCGCGCTGGCCGGGGAGTGCACGGACGCGGAGGCGCGCGCCGAGACCGTCCGCGCCACCAAACGCTTCGCGCGCCGGCAGGACTCGTGGTTCCGCCGGGACGGCCGGGTGCACTGGCTGGCGGGCCGTGGACAGGAACTGGTCGGCCAGGCGCTCGCCCTGCTCGGCCCCGCCCGGTCGGGCGGTCACAGCCTGATCACGTGATGGCATCGGGACGCCCCAGCGGCACTTGACGCCTCTTCGAGCGTGCCATCATCGAGCATCGGAGCTACGGTGTCGGACTTCTTGGGAGGGCGCGTGGCGATGGAAGCCGGCCCTCGCAACGGACCGCAGCCGGAACACACCGAGCGCACCTCTGGCGAGGAGCTCGAGCCGCGCGACCGGCTCGTGGTGGACGGCCCCCTGGAGGACCCGCTGGACGGGCAGACCCTCGCGGAGGAGGAGCAGTCCTTCCGCGAGCTGCGTCCCGAGCGGCGCCTGCGCGCGTGGCAGCTCGCCCCGATCGTCGCCCTCGGCGTGCTCGGCTCGCTCATGTTCGCCTTCCCGCTGGCCTTCGAGACCGGCGACGGCGGTGCCGTCGTCGCGATGCTCGGCCTCCTGCTGGGCTGCTGCTCCGCGGGCTGGGGGATCATGGCCGCACGGCGGGTCGGCTACACCTGGCCGGGGCTGCCGGCCCGCGGCTCCGGCCGCCGCCCGGACTGGCGCTTCGTGGCGCTGTACGCGGCGATCACGGTGGTGCTGACGCTGCTCGCCTTCTGGCGGGTCGCCCGTCTGCGCTGACCCGTAGACTCGGCGCATGACCAGCGCAGCACCGCAGGGCCTGCCCTTCCTCAAGGGGCACGGCACGGAGAACGACTTCGTGATCATCCCCGACCCCGACGGGGCCCTCGACCTGACCGCGGGGACCGTCGCACGCCTGTGCGACCGCCGCGCCGGGATCGGCGGCGACGGGGTGCTGCGGGTCGTGCGGTCGGCGAAGCACCCGGAGGCCGCGGCCATGGCCGCCGAGGCCGAGTGGTTCATGGACTACCGCAACAGCGACGGCAGCATCGCGGAGATGTGCGGCAACGGCGTGCGGGTCTTCGCCCACTACCTCCGGCGCGCCGGTCTCACCGGAGCCGGGGACGTCGCCGTGGCGACCCGCGCCGGCGTGCGCCGGGTGCACATCGACAAGGACGGCGACATCACCGTCGACATGGGCCGCGCCGCGCTCCCCGCCGGCGAGGTCGAGGTGGCGGTCGGCGGGCGCAGCTGGCCCGCCCGCAACGTGAACATGGGCAACCCGCACGCCGTCGCCTTCGTCGACGACCTCGCCGACGCCGGCAAGCTGCTGGACCCCCCGGCCCACACGCCTGCCGCGGCCTACCCGGACGGTGTGAACGTGGAGTTCGTCGTCGACCGGGGGGAGCGCCACGTCGCCATGCGGGTCCACGAGCGCGGCTCCGGCGAGACCCGTTCCTGCGGCACCGGGGCCTGCGCCGTCATGGTCGCCGCGGCCCGGCGCGACGGCCGCGACCCGGCCGTCACCGGCCGTCCCGAGACGTACCGCGTCGACCTGCCGGGCGGCACCCTGGTGATCACCGAACGTCCCGACGGCACCGTCGAGATGACCGGTCCCGCCGTGATCGTCGCCGAGGGCGTCATCGATCCGGCCTGGCTCGGCGACGGCGGCTGAGAATACCCGCTCCGAGGGCCCGGTATTCGCTCGAACGGGTGATGCCGATCACGCTGGGCGAGAGCGTGGCAGCGGCACGTGATGGGCTCGGTAGCATCAAGCACCGGCACGGAAGCCATCCCGCCGGTGGGTGACGCTGCCGGAGGTGCCGCATGAGACCGGACAACGCAGTGGAGACCGCCCCGGGCGCCGCAGGACGCAGGCGCATCCCCCGGGCCGCGGACCTGCGCCGGCTGGGACGCGCCGCCCTGCTGGGCCCCGGCGGCCGCGCCGGCCGGCTGCCGGAGTCCATCGAGCACATCGCCAAGGTGCACCGCGCCCGACATCCCGGCGCGGACCTCGCCATCCTGCACACGGCGTACGTGCTCGCCGAGTCCTCGCACCGCGGCCAGATGCGCAAGAGCGGGGAGCCGTACATCACGCACCCGCTCGCCGTGACCCTGATCCTCGCCGAACTCGGGGCGGAGACCACGACGTTGACCGCGTCGCTGCTCCACGACACCGTCGAGGACACCGATGTGACGCTCGATCAGGTACGGGAGGAGTTCGGCGAGGAGGTCCGCTTCCTCGTCGACGGCGTCACCAAGCTGGAGAAGGTGGACTACGGCGCCGCCGCCGAGCCCGAGACCTTCCGCAAGATGCTCGTCGCCACCGGCAACGACGTCCGCGTCATGTCCATCAAGCTCGCCGACCGGCTGCACAACATGCGCACCCTCGGCGTCATGCGCCCCGAGAAACAGGCCCGCATCGCGAAGGTCACCCGGGACGTGCTGATCCCGCTCGCCGAACGCCTCGGCGTCCAGGCGCTGAAGACCGAACTGGAGGACCTGGTCTTCGCCATCCTCCACCCCGAGGACTACCTCCGCACCACCGAACTCATCCTGGAGCACGCCGCCCTGCCCGATCCGCTGGGCGCCGTCGCCGAGGACGTCCGCAAGGTGCTCCGCGAGGCCGGCATCAGCTCCGAGGTCGAGGTGCGGCCCCGGCACGTGGTGTCCGTGCACCGGGTGCGGCTCAAGCGCGGCGGCGCGCAGCCCGGCGGCAGCGACTTCGGGCGGGTGCTGATCCAGGTCGCCGAGGACGCCGACTGCTACGCCGTCCTCGGTGAACTGCACACCTGCTTCACCCCCGTCATCGCGGAGTTCAAGGACTTCATCGCGGCGCCCAAGTTCAACCTGTACCAGTCGCTGCACACCGCCATCCGCGACGGCGAGGGCCGCATCGCCGAAGTCCTCATCCGCACACGGCAGATGCACCACACCGCCGAGGCCGGGGTCATCGCGCTCGGCAACCCGTACGCCACCGCCGAGGCGGCGGACTCCGACGAGGGCGAGCGCGTCGACCCCACGCGCCCCGGCTGGCTGGCCCGGTTGCTGGAGTGGCAGCGCGAGGCGCCCGACCCGGACTTCTTCTGGAGCACCCTGCGCGACGAGCTCGCCCAGGACCGCGAGATCACCGTCTTCTCCGCCGACGGCGGCACCGTGGGCCTGCCCGACGGCGCCACCTGTACCGACGCCGCGTACGCACTGCACGGTGAGGGCGCCCACTCCTGCGTCGGGGTGCGCGTCAACGGGCGGCTCGCGCCGCTCGGCACGGTCCTGCGGGACGGCGACACCGTCCAGCTCCTGATGGCCGAGGCCACCGACGGGGACGGGGACGGGTACGGGCCGTCGCCCGAGTGGCTGGAGCATGCCCGCACCCCGGCCGCCCGGATCGCCATCGCCCGCTGGCTGGAGGCCCACCCGGCGGCCACCGCCGAGGAGGAGCCTGCCGCCCCCGCCGTCCGCGCCGCCGCGACGGCCGCCCGCAGGGCCGCCGAACCGCTCGCGGACACCGACCCTCCCGGGACCGCCGTCCGCATGGCCCGCTGCTGCACGCCCGTGCCGCCCGACGGGATCACCGGCTTCCCCATCCGCGGCGGCACCGTCGCCGTGCACCGCAGCGAGTGTCCCGTCGCCGCGCGCATGGCCGCCTCGGGCCGCGCCAGGGTCGCCGTCCACTGGCGCTCCGACGCCCCCGTCACCGGCCACCGGGCCACCCTCTACGCCGAGGCGCTCGGCCGGCCCCGGCTGCTCGCCGACCTCACCGAGGTGATCGCCACCCAGGGCGTCGCCATCGTCTACGCGGCCGTGGAGCCGCCGCAGGAGCACCGCGTACGCCACACCTACACCGTCGAACTGCCCGACCCGGAAGCGCTGCCCGCCCTCATGCGCGCCATGCGCGCCGTCCCCGGTGTGTACGACGTGTACCGCGCCCAGGAGGCCGTGGCCGCCGCGCAGCCGTAGGGGAGTACCCGATCGGGTGGGGTGCTGACGTGCCGCCGTCGGGCGGGCACGGTGCGCTGATACCGGTATCCCATGATCGGATCCTTTGCGCGCCGTGCCACCGTCACCGCGGCGGCCGTGGTGGCGCTCACCGCGGCCGGACTGCCCGGCGACGCGACGCCCGCGGGGCTCGGTGACCGGCTCTACCCCGAACTCGGCAACCCCGGGTACGACGTCTACGACTACGACATCTCGTTCACCTACCGCGGCAACGACCGGCCCCTGGACACGGTGACCCGGGTCGACGCGCTCGCCACGGACACCCTCGACCGCTTCCACCTCGACTTCCGCGGCGACGTCCGTTCCGTGCAGGTCAACGGCCGCCGGGCGGCGTTCAGCACCTGGCGCGAGGAACTGGTCGTCACCCCCGCCGTCCCGGTACCGCGCGGCGACCGCCTGCGGGTGACCGTCGTCCACACCAGCGACCCCGCGGTCAAGGGCGACACCGGCTGGATCCGCACCAAGGACGGCCTGGCCATGGCCAACCAGGCAGCCGCCGCCCACACCGTCTTCCCCTGCAACGACCACCCCTCGGACAAGGCCCGCTTCGCCTTCCACGTCACCGCGCCGAACGACCTCACCGTCGTCGCCAACGGCCTGCCCGAGACGGCCGTCCGCAAGGGCCCCGTGACGACCTGGAACTACCGCACCGTCCACGTGATGGCCACCGAGCTCGCCCAGGTCTCCATCGGCCGCTCCGCGGTGCTGCGCCGCACCGGCCCCGGCGGCCTCCCGCTGCGCGACGTCGTCGGCTCCGCCGACCCCGACCGGGCCAAGCTGGAGAAGCGCCTGGCGATGACCGCCGGGCAGATCGCGTGGATGGAGCAGCAGGTCGGCCCGTACCCCTTCGAGACGTACGGCATCCTCAGCGCCGACACCGTCACCGGCTTCGAGCTGGAGACCCAGACCCTTTCGCTCTTCGAGCGGCGGGTGCTGCTGGCCCGGGAGGCCGACGCGGCGCCGGTGATGGTGCACGAACTGGCCCACCAGTGGTTCGGCGACAGCGTCTCGCCCGCGACCTGGTCCGACCTGTGGCTCAACGAGGGGCACGCCACCTGGTACCAGTGGCGCTACGCCGCCGAGCACTACCACGAGCTCACCCTGGAGCAGCTCGCCAAGGCCGCCTACGGCGCCGACGCGCGTCTGCGCCGCGACGGCGGCCCGGCCGCCGCCCCCAAGCCGCCCGGCGCCGACGGCAAGCTCGGCATCTTCCGCGGCAACGTCTACTACGGCGGAGCGCTCGTGCTGTACGCGCTGCGCCAGGAGATGGGCGCCGACGCCTTCCAGCGGCTGGAGCGGGCCTGGGTCGCCCGCCACCGCGACGGGGTCGCCTCCACCCGGGACTTCATCGCCCTCGCCTCCGAGGTCGCCGGCCGCGACCTGGGCGGTTTTCTGGGCGCCTGGCTCTACGGCCCGACCACGCCCCCGATGCCGGGCCACCCCGACTGGAGGCGCTCCGTGCCCGCCAAACCGGTGCACGGTCCCGCGCACCGGCGCAAGGCGGGGAAAGTCGCGTGACCCGGCGGCGACGACCGTGCGACCATCTAGGTGCGGCGACGGCGGCGTGCCCGGGCCGGGGGAATCCTCCGGGTCCGTGCGGCGTTGTCTCCGTACGAGGGGCGAGAGCCCCCCCGTCCCGCCGATCTTCCGAGCAAAGGATCCAATGACCTCCTCTTCCTCCTCTTCTTCTGCCCGCAGCCGCCAGCGCCTCCCCGAGAGCCTTCGGGCCGACGCCCTGATGGAAGAGGACGTCGCCTGGAGTCACGAGATCGACGGAGAGCGTGACGGCGACCAGTTCGACCGCTCCGAGCGGGCGTCGCTGCGCCGCGTCGCGGGCCTCTCCACCGAGCTCGAGGACATCACCGAGGTCGAGTACCGCCAGCTCCGCCTGGAGCGGGTCGTGCTCGTCGGGGTCTGGACGGACGGCACGGTGCAGGACGCCGAGAACTCCCTCGCGGAACTCGCCGCCCTCGCCGAGACCGCCGGCGCCCTCGTCCTGGACGGTGTCATCCAGCGCCGTGACAAGCCGGACCCGGCCACCTACATCGGTTCCGGCAAGGCCCAGGAGCTGCGCGACATCGTCATGGAGAGCGGTGCGGACACCGTGGTCTGCGACGGTGAGCTCAGCCCCGGCCAGCTCATCCACCTCGAGGACGTCGTCAAGGTCAAGGTCGTCGACCGCACCGCACTGATCCTCGACATCTTCGCCCAGCACGCCAAGAGCCGTGAGGGCAAGGCCCAGGTCTCGCTCGCGCAGATGCAGTACATGCTGCCGCGGCTGCGAGGCTGGGGCCAGTCGCTGTCCCGGCAGATGGGTGGCGGTGGCGCCGGCTCCTCGGGCGGCGGCATGGCGACCCGTGGTCCCGGTGAGACCAAGATCGAGACCGACCGGCGGCGCATCCGCGAGAAGATGGCCAAGATGCGCCGGGAGATCGCGGAGATGAAGACCAGCCGCGACCTCAAGCGCCAGGAGCGCAAGCGCCACAAGGTGCCCTCGGTGGCGATCGCCGGCTACACCAACGCCGGCAAGTCCTCGCTGCTCAACCGGCTCACCGGCGCGGGCGTCCTGGTGGAGAACGCGCTGTTCGCCACCCTGGACCCGACCGTGCGCCGGGCGGAGACCCCGAGCGGCCGGCTCTACACCCTGGCCGACACCGTCGGTTTTGTGCGGCACCTGCCGCACCACCTGGTCGAGGCGTTCCGCTCCACCATGGAGGAGGTCGCCGAGGCCGACCTCATCCTGCACGTGGTGGACGGCTCGCACCCCAACCCGGACGAGCAGCTCGCCGCCGTGCGCGAGGTCTTCCGCGACGTCGGCGCGCTGGACGTGCCGGAGATCGTGGTGATCAACAAGGCGGACGCCGCCGACCCGGTGCTGCTGCAGTCCCTGCTGCGCCGTGAGAAGCACGCGATCGCCGTATCCGCCCGCACCGGGCGGGGCATCGCGGAGCTGCTCGCCATGGTGGACGACGAGCTGCCGCGGCCCGCCGTCGAGATCGAGGCCCTGGTGCCGTACACGCGCGGTGCGCTCGTCGCCCGCGTGCACGCGGACGGCGAGGTGCTCTCCGAGGAGCACACCGGCGAGGGCACCCTGCTCAAGGCGCGGGTGCACGACGAGCTCGCGGCGGAGCTCGAACCGTTCGCGCTGGTCGCGCGCCGCTAGGCGGCACGCACGTACGAGGAGGGCCCGCCCCCGGCCGGGGGCGGGCCCTCCTCGTGTCCGGCGGCGGTGTCAGCCGCGGATCGCGTCGAAGACCTCCTCGGCCTCGGAGCCCAGGTGCGGTCCGGCCAGCCAGCGAGGACTGTCCTGCGGACCGATGGAGGTGTTGCTGACCAGGGCCGGCTTCCCGCCGGGCCCCCGGGCGAACCAGCCGCCGCCGGAGGAGCCCGCCGTCATGGTGCAGCCGAGCCAGTGCATGGTCGGTGCCCCCGGGTCCAGGGCGAGGCGGACCGGGTCGCCCGAGCAGTGGTACTGCTGGTAGCCGAAGCCGTCGAAGGGGGCCGCGGCGGGGTAGCCGCGGATGTCCATGGAGTCGATGCCGGCCGAGGTGGGCGCGTCGAACCAGACCGGCACCGACGCCCCGACGGTCTCCTCCAGCGACGTGCCGGAGTCCGGGTTGGTCACCTTCAGCACCGCGAAGTCGTAGGGGTAGGCGGAACTCGTCTCCGAGGACTCCCCGCCCCCGTCGATCCACTGCTGGGAGGTCCCCGCCTCCGTCGCCCACCACGTGCCGTAGGGGGCGAGCTGCTCCTTGGTGGCGCTCCGCAGCGCGGCGCCGCTCAGGCCCGTGTCGTTGAAGGACGGCACGAAGACGATGTTGCGGTACCAGCCGCCCTGGGCGCCCGCGTGCACGCAGTGCCCCGCCGTCCACACCAGGTTGCTGCGGCCCGGGTTGGCCGGGTCGCCGACCACGGTCGCCGAGCAGACCGCCTGGCCGTCGGGCATGTCGAAGAGCAGCTTGCCCGTCGCCGGGGAGGCCTCGTGGTACGGGGTCGAAAGGCGCTGCGCCCGGATCGCGGCGGGCTCGCGGTCGGTGGTGCCGTCGTCCACCCGCCCCAGGTCGGGCCGTTGCTCGTCGTCCGGGGTCCCGTCGGCGTTGCGGAGCCGGTCGGCGTCCCAGAGGTCCTTGATGACGGGATTGATGAAGTCGGCCGCGTCGCGCAGCCACTTGTCCTTGTCCCAGTCCTTCCAGCCGCCGTTCTTCAGCGCGTCGGCCCACTGGTCCAGGTCGTCGAGGCTGGTCGGGAGGGCCGTCGGCAGCTGGAGGCCGCCGTCACCGGCCGTGGCGCTGGGTGTCGGGCTCGGCTTGGCGTCGGCGTTGTCGTCGGACGGGCCGCAGGCGGTCGCGGTCACGGCGAGCAGCGCCGCGGCGACGGCGGCCACGGCCAACCGGCTTATCGGTGCCATGGGTTGTGGTCCCCCTGTTGTGAGCATGTCGTCTGCCCGCTCAAGGGCAACGCCTCACCGTGCCCTCGAAGGGAGGACGGCGGGCGCCGCACCCGCGGTTCCTCGCCAGGATCTCGGCCCGAGACAGTTGCCGGTAAGCGCGCGCGTCGTTGGTAGCTCCGGGGACGGAGCAGACGACACCGAGGAGTGAGCACGTGGCCGCCATGCCGAGCGCCAGGAGCCGACCGGCGGTGCACGAGGTCGAGTTCGACGACACCGAGGGCATCCTGCGGCGTCAGTCGGCGCGCGAGTCCGCCGCCCGCACCTACGCCCGCTCGCTGCCCGTCGTCCCCGTGCGCGCCCGCGGCATGACCGTCGAGGGAGCCGACGGCCGCCGCTACCTCGACTGCCTCTCCGGCGCCGGCACCCTCGCCCTCGGCCACAACCACCCCGTCGTCCTCGAGGCCATCCGCGCCGTCCTCGACTCCGGTGCCCCGCTCCACGTGCTGGACCTCGCCACCCCCGTCAAGGACGCCTTCACCACCGCGCTCTTCGAGACCCTGCCGCGCGAACTCGCCGACCACGGACGCATCCAGTTCTGCGGCCCGGCCGGCACCGACGCGGTCGAGGCCGCCCTCAAACTCGTCCGCACCGCCACCGGCCGCAGCGGACTGCTCGCCTTCTCCGGCGGCTACCACGGCATGACCGCCGCCGCCCTCGCCGCCACCGGGGACATCGCCGTCCGGGGTGCGGCCGGCGCCGCCGACGCCCGGATCACCCGGCTCCCCTACCCGTACGGCTACCGCTGCCCGTTCGGCGTCGGCGGGGAACACGGCGCCGAACTCTCCGCCCGCCTGACGGAGAACCTGCTCGACGACCCCAAGGGCGGCATCCAGCCCCCCGCGGGCATGCTCCTCGAACCCGTCCAGGGCGAGGGCGGTGTCATCCCCGCCCCCGACACCTGGCTGCGGCGGATGCGCGACCTCACCGCGGCCCGCGGCATCCCGCTCATCGCCGACGAGGTGCAGACCGGCGTGGGGCGCACCGGGACCTTCTGGGCCGTCGAGCACAGCGGCGTCGTCCCGGACGTGATGGTGCTGTCCAAGGCGATCGGCGGCAGCCTCCCGCTCGCCGTCATCGTCTACCGCGAGGAACTCGACTCCTGGCAGCCCGGTGCCCACGCGGGCACCTTCCGCGGTAACCAGCTCGCCATGGCCGCGGGCACGGCCACCCTTGCCTACGTGCGGCGCAACGGCCTCGCCGAGCGCGCCGCCGAGCTCGGTGCCCGGATGCTCGCCCGGCTGCGGGCGCTGGCCGAGGAGCACCCCTGCGTCGGCGACGTCCGCGGCCGCGGCCTCATGCTGGGCGTCGAACTCGTCGACCCGGACGCCGCCCCCGGCCCCCGGGGCGTCCCCCCGACCGCGCCCCGCCTCGCGGCGGCCGTCCGGCGGGCCGCCCTCGACCGCGGCCTCATCGTCGAACTCGGCGGCCGCGACGCCGCCGTGATCCGGCTGCTGCCCCCGCTGACGATCACCGAAGAACAGTCAGAAGCCGTCCTCGACCGCCTCGCCGACGCCCTCGTCGCGGCGACGGCGGTCCGGGCGTGACCTCGTGCCCACCGGCCCCGCCCCGGGGCGGACCGCACCGGGCGCCGACCCCTCACGGAGCGAAGCGATGACCGTACGTCCCGGCGACGAAGCCGCCGTGGCAGCCGTCCCCCAGCAGCGCGCCGCCGCGGCCGAAATGCCGGGCCGGGCCGAACCGCCGGCCCACGCCGGGCTGCCCGGACCGTCCGCCCCGTCGCCCGGCGACGACCCCCTGGAGCAGGCGGATCCGTGGGCCGCCGCCGACGCCGCCGGCACGGAGGCCCTGCTGCGCTGCTGGGTCCGCGAGACGGGGCTGCCACCGGAGCCGGACGGCCGCACCCTGCGCGTGCCGCTGCCCGCCGGCGGCGCGGAACTCCTCGTCCCGGTCCTGCACTGGTCGGCCGTCGGCCACCACCGCCTCGGCGCCCCGCGCCCCGCCGCCGGGGGCGCCGCACTGGACGCCGTCACCCTCGCCGCGCTGCTCGCACGGGAGGCCGCCGCGGCCGGCCCGGACGGTCCCGGCCTCGTCGCGCGGGTCGCCGACTCCGTACGCCAGACCGCCGCCTTCCTCTCCGCGCGCCGCGCCCGCCCCGCCGCCCCCCGGGGGACCCACCCCTTCCTCGACTCCGAGCAGGCCCTCGTCCTGGGCCACCCGCTCCACCCCGCGCCCAAGGGCCGGGAAGGACTCACCGAGACCGAGGCCGTGGTCTACGCCCCGGAAACGCGCGGGGCCTTCGCCCTGCACTGGCTGTCCGTGCACCGCTCGCTGCTGGCCACCGACTCCGCCTGGACCGAACGCGGCCGCCCGGTCCCCGCCGAGCACCTGCTGGCGGCCCTCGCCGGACCGGAACTCGCCCGGCGGCTGCCCGCCGGCACCGTGGCCCTGCCGCTCCACCCCTGGCAGGCCCGCGAGGTCGCCCACCGCCCGGCGGTGCGCGCACTGCTGGAGGCCGGGCTCCTCCACGACCTCGGCGCCGCGGGTGACCCCTGGCACCCCACGTCCTCGCTGCGCACGGTGTTCCGTCCGGGCGCCCCCGCGATGCTCAAGCTCTCGCTGGCGCTGCGGATCACCAACTCACGCCGCGAGAACCTCCGCAAGGAACTCCACCGGGGCGTCGAGGTGCACCGGCTGCTGCGGGCCGGCCTCGCCGCGCGCTGGCACGCCGCGCACCCCGGGTTCGACATCGTCCGCGACCCCGCCTGGCTGGCCGTCGGCACCGCCTCCGGCGCCCCCGTACCCGGCCTCGACGTCGTCCTGCGGCACAACCCCTTCGGCCCCGGCGACGAGGTGCGCTGCCTCGCCGGGATCACGGCCCTGCGCCCCGCGCCGGACGGGGGCGCCCTGCGGTCCCGGCTCGGCGAACTGCTGGCCCGGCTCGCGTCCCGTACCGGACGACCGGTGGCGGCCGTCGCCACCGAGTGGTTCCTGCGCTACCTGGATGCCGTGGTCCGGCCGGTGCTGTGGCTGGACGGCGAGGCGGGCATCGCCCTGGAGGCCCACCAGCAGAACACCCTGGTCGTCCTCGACGCCCACGGCTGGCCGGCCGGCGGCCGCTACCGCGACAACCAGGGCTACTACTTCCGCGAGTCCGCGCGCGCCGGGCTCACCGCCCTGCTGCCCGGGGCCGGCGGGAGCAGCGACACCTTCGTGGCCGACGCCGTGGCGGACGAGCGCTTCGCCTACTACCTCGGCGTCAACAACGTCCTCGGCCTGGTCGGCGCCCTGGGCTCCCAGCGCCTCGCCGACGAACGGGTGCTCCTCGCCGCCCTGCGCCGCTTCCTGGAGCAGGCCGCCCGCACCGGCCGCTCCGGCCTGCCCGCACGGCTGCTGGCGGAACCCGGGCTGCGCTGCAAGGCCAACCTCCTCACCCGGCTGCACGGGATGGACGAGCTGGCCGGCCCCGTCGACACCCAGTCCGTCTACGTCACCGTCCCCAACCCCCTCACCGCCTGACGAGAGGAGGCCGCGACCACCGTGGCGACCGCCGACCCCACCCCCGCCCCCGTGTGCCCGCCCACGACCGCCGACCCCCGGGACGCCGGTGCCGGGAACGCCGACGACACCCTCGACCTGGAACTGCCGCCCGAGCTCCGCGCCCTCCTCGACGAGGACGTCACCGCCGACGACCGCGCCGGCGGCCCGGCCCCGCTCGACGACCTCCTCGACGGCGTCGCCGACTGGGGCCCGGTCGGCACCCCCGCGGGCACCTTCCAGCTCGTCCCCGTACGCCCCGAGCGCGACCTCCCGGTCATCACCCACTGGATGAACGACCCCGCCGTCGCGGAGTTCTGGGACCTCGCGGGCCGGCCCGAGGTCGCCGAGCGGCACCTGCGCGCCCAGCTCGACGGCGACGGGCGCAGCATGCCCTGCGTCGGGGTCCTCGACGGGGTGCCCATGAGCTACTGGGAGGTGTACCGCGCCGACCTCGACGCGGTGGCCCGCTACTACCCGGCCCGCCCCCACGACACCGGGCTCCACCTGCTCATCGGTCCCGTCGCCGACCGGGCCCGCGGCCTCGGCGGCACCCTGCTGCGGGCCGTCGCCGACCACGCCCTGCGGCAGCGCCCCCGGTGCACCCGGGTGATCGCCGAGCCCGACCTGCGCAACACCCCGTCGGTGGCCGCCTTCCTCGCCGCGGGCTTCCGCTTCTCCGCCGAGGTCGAGCTGCCCGGCAAGCGGGCCGCGCTGCTGGTCCGCGACCGCGCGCTGCGTCACGTCCTGTGACCGGCCGCGCCCGCGGGCGGGCGCCGGTACGTGCGGTGGCGACCGCGGTGTCAGTGCCGCCCCGTAGGCTGGATGCCCTATGACACAGCCCGCGAAGCCCGCCCTCACCGACCTCCTCCACGCCGCCGTCACCGCGGTCGGCGGAGTGGAGCGCCCCGGCCAGGTCACCATGGCCGAAGCCGTCGCCGAAGCCGTCGACAGCGGCTCCCACCTGCTGGTCCAGGCCGGCACCGGAACCGGCAAGTCGCTGGGCTACCTGGTGCCCGCGCTGGCGCAGGGCGAACGCGTCGTGGTGGCCACCGCGACCCTGGCCCTGCAGCGCCAGCTCGTCGAGCGCGACCTGCCGCGCACCGTCACCGCGCTGCAGCCGCTGCTGCGCCGCGAGCCGCAGTTCGCGATGCTCAAGGGCCGCTCCAACTACCTGTGCCTGCACCGGCTCCACGAGGGCGTGCCGCAGGACGAGGGCGACGGGCTCTTCGACCAGTTCGAGGCCGCGGCGCCGACCAGCAAGCTCGGCCAGGACCTGCTCCGGCTGCGCGACTGGTCGGACGAGACGGAGAGCGGCGACCGCGACGACCTCACCCCCGGCGTCTCGGACCGCGCCTGGCAGCAGGTCTCGGTGACCTCCCGCGAGTGCCTGGGCGCCTCGCGCTGCGCCTACGGCGCCGAGTGCTTCGCGGAGGCGGCGCGCGAGCGCGCCAAGCTCGCCGACGTCGTGGTCACCAACCACGCGCTGCTGGCCATCGACGCCCTGGAGGGCGCGCCCGTCCTGCCCAGCCACGAGGTGCTGGTCGTCGACGAGGCCCATGAACTGGTCTCGCGCGTCACCGGGGTCGCCACGGGCGAGCTCACCCCCGGCAGGGTCAACCGGACGGTGAAGCTCGCGGCCAAGCTGGTCAACGAGAAGGCCGCGGACGCCCTGATGAGCGCGTCGGAGGGCTTCGAGCGGCTCATGGAGCTGGCCCTCCCCGGGCGTCTGGAGGAGCTGCCCGAGGATCTCCGCTACGCCCTGATGGCGCTGCGCGACGCCTGCCGTCAGGTCATCACCTCGCTCGGCGAGACCCGTGACCGCTCCGTGCAGGACGAGGACGCCGTGCGGAAGATGGCCCTCGCCGCCACGGAGAACGTCCACGAGGTCGCCGAGCGCATCGTGGAGGGCTCCGAGTACGACGTCGTCTGGTACGAGCGCCACGACCGCTTCGGCGCCTCGCTGCGGGTCGCGCCGCTCAGCGTCTCCGGACTGCTGCGGGAGAAGCTGTTCACCGAGCGCTCCGTCGTCCTGACCTCGGCCACGCTGCGGCTCGGCGGCGACTTCAACGGGGTCGCGGCCTCGCTGGGGCTGGCCCCGGAGGGCACCGTGGCGGCAGAGGGCGAGGAGGAGCCGCCGGTGTGGAAGGGCGTCGACGTCGGTTCGCCCTTCGACTACCCCCGGCAGGGCATCCTCTACGTCGCCCGTCATCTGTCGCAGCCCGGCCGGGACAGCGGCCGCGAGGACATGCTGGACGAGCTCGCGGAGCTGATCGAGGCCGCGGGCGGCCGTACGCTCGGGCTGTTCTCGTCCATGCGTGCGGCCCAGGGCGCCGCCGAGGCGCTGCGCGGCCGCATCGACCACCCGGTCCTGCTGCAGGGCGAGGAGACCCTGGGCGAGCTGATCCGCCGCTTCGCCTCCGACGCCCGCACCTGCCTGTTCGGCACCCTCTCGCTCTGGCAGGGCGTGGACGTGCCCGGGCCGAACTGCCAGTTGGTCGTCATGGACCGGATCCCGTTCCCCCGCCCCGACGACCCGCTGATGAGCGCGCGCCAGAAGGCGGTGGAGGACAGGGGCGGCAACGGTTTCATGGCGGTCGCGGCCACGCACGCGGCCCTGCTCATGGCGCAGGGCGCCGGCCGGCTGGTGCGGGCCTCCGGGGACCGCGGGGTCGTCGCCGTCCTCGACCCCCGGCTGGTGACGGCCCGCTACGGCGGCTTCATCAAGGCCTCGATGCCGGACTTCTGGCAGACGACCGACCGCAACCAGGTCCGCCGTTCGCTGGCCGCCATCGACGCCGCCGCCTCGGCGGCCGAGTGACGCCACCGGGCACCCGCGGCAGAGCACGACAGCAGCGCCGGCACACAACGGGGCCCCGGAACCGGCGCAGAGGTTCCGGGGCCCGGTCACGGGCGGGTCCTTGGCTCAGACCCGGCGCAGCACCGCCACGACCTTGCCGAGGATGGTCGCCTCGTCACCGGCGATGGGCTGGTACGCGGCATTGTGCGGCATCAGCCACACATGCCCGTCCTCGCGCTTGAAGCGCTTGACCGTGGCCTCTCCCTCGATCATCGCGGCGACGATGTCGCCGTTCTCCGCGACCGGCTGACGGCGCACGGTCACCCAGTCGCCGTCGCAGATGGCCGCCTCGATCATCGAGTCGCCGACGACCTTCAGGACGAACAGCTCGCCGTCGCCCACCAGCTGGCGGGGGAGCGGGAACACGTCCTCCACGGACTCCTCGGCGAGGATCGGGCCACCGGCGGCGATCCGGCCCACCAGGGGGACGTACGATGCGGACGGCTTGCCCGCGGTGTCCGTGGGCTGCGCCTGCGCGGAGTCGGAGGCGCGTACCTCGTAAGCGCGGGGCCGGTGCGGGTCACGCCGGAGGAAGCCCTTGCGCTCCAGCGCCATGAGCTGATGGGCGACCGACGAGGTGCTCGACAGCCCGACGGCCTGGCCGATCTCGCGCATGGACGGCGGGTATCCGCGCCGCTGGACGGAATCCCGGATCACCTCGATGACGCGCCTTTGGCGGTCGGTGAGCCCGGAACTGTCCGCCCGGATTCCTGGAGGTCGTCCGGGTAGCGCTCGCGCGGGCTTTGGCGTCTCGTCGTTCATCGCTTCCATCGGGCGTAGCCGGTCCTGGGGGCGGTCATGGGCGGTCAATGTGGCGCTGTCGGCGGTGGTGGTCACGGCGGCCCCTCTCGAGATGTTCTCCCTAGTAGGACAACGGTAGTTGCTTTCGAAAGGTTGCGCCAAACACACGTTCGAGTGAATTTGCACGGATCCAGTGACGCGATCAAGGTGTAGATGGTATTGATCGAATATGATTTCGAATTCAGCCCGCATTCGGGATCCGAACGCCGTTTCCCCGGGCCGGTATTGCGGTGTCGCCCCCGTCCGCCCGCCCGGTTCCATGATGCGCGAGCCGTGACGATCCGTACACCCAGTGTGTCATCCGCGCCCCGGCTCTCCCGGGAGGCCGCGCGTCGCGTAGGCTCCCGTCCCGTCGGCGGGCCGCGACACGCGGTCCGCGCGATGGGTGCATATGGCCGCCACGCCACCAGATCTAGTGGTTGGATGGGGTCCAGCCCCCACAAGTAGTGGTCCCCGGGTCATCAAGCCCTCCCGGATCGCCTATGCTTGTGGCTGCTTCGCGGGGCCGTGACCGGCCCCTCGGGCTCAGAAGTCGTGCGCTCACCGTGGGTGAGGGAGGGAGAGGGAAACGATGCACTGCCCCTTCTGCCGACACCCCGACAGCCGCGTCGTCGACAGCCGGACCACCGACGACGGCACCTCGATCCGTCGTCGCCGGCAGTGCCCCGACTGCGGCCGCCGCTTCACCACCGTGGAGACGGCCTCGCTGATGGTGATCAAGCGCAGCGGGGTCACCGAACCCTTCAGTCGTAACAAGGTCATCGCCGGAGTCCGCAAGGCCTGCCAGGGCCGGCCCGTCACCGAGGACGCCCTCGCCCAGCTCGGGCAGCGCGTCGAGGAGGCGGTGCGCGCCACGGGCAGCGCCGAGCTGTCGACCCACGACGTCGGACTGGCCATACTCGGCCCGCTGAAGGACCTGGACCTGGTCGCCTACCTCCGCTTCGCCTCCGTCTACCGGGCCTTCGACTCGCTCGAGGACTTCGAGACGGCGATCGCCGAGCTGCGTGACCAGGGACCACCGGACGACACCGGTGGGCGGGACCGGGACGGAGCCGTCCCGACCGCCGCCGTCGCCGCAGAGTAGCGGCGGCACACCGGTACGAGACTTGCCGGGCACCCGGGGGTGTACCGGCCGTGAGAGACACAGACGCGGGAAGACCGCGGCGCTTCAGGGCGTTTTACCTGTAATGCCTGTAATGGGAGGCGGCACATGACAGAGACGACGAGCGGCCCGGCACGGAGTTCCCGAGCCAAGGCCGGCAAGGCGGCCGCGGCGGCTCCGGCCGCCAAGGGCCTGCGCATCGAGCGCATCCACACCACCCCGGGGACGCACCCCTACGACGAGGTGGTCTGGGAACGCCGTGACGTCGTCATGACCAACTGGCGCGACGGCTCGATCAACTTCGAGCAGCGCGGCGTGGAGTTCCCCGACTTCTGGTCGGTGAACGCGGTCAACATCGTCACCAGCAAGTACTTCCGCGGTGCCGTCGGTTCCCCGCAGCGCGAGAGCAGCCTCCGCCAGCTGATCGACCGCGTGGTCACGACGTACCGCAAGGCCGGCGAGGACCACGGCTACTTCGCGTCGCCCGCCGATGCGGAGATCTTCGAGCACGAGCTCACCTGGGCCCTGCTCCACCAGGTCTTCAGCTTCAACTCCCCGGTCTGGTTCAACGTCGGCACCGCCCAGCCGCAGCAGGTCTCGGCGTGCTTCATCCTCTCGGTCGACGACTCCATGGAGTCCATCCTCGACTGGTACAAGGAAGAGGGGATGATCTTCAAGGGCGGTTCCGGCGCGGGCCTGAACCTCTCCCGCATCCGCTCCTCCAAGGAGCTGCTCTCCTCCGGCGGCAACGCCTCCGGCCCGGTCTCCTTCATGCGCGGCGCGGACGCCTCCGCCGGCACCATCAAGTCCGGCGGCGCCACCCGCCGCGCGGCCAAGATGGTCGTCCTGGACGTCGACCACCCCGACGTCGAGGCCTTCATCGAGACCAAGGTGAAGGAGGAGGAGAAGATCCGCGCCCTGCGCGACGCGGGCTTCGACATGGACCTGGGCGGCGACGACATCGCGTCCGTCCAGTACCAGAACGCCAACAACTCCGTCCGCGTGAACGAAGAGTTCATGAAGGCGTACGAGAACGGCGAGAAGTTCGGCCTGCGCGCCCGGATGACCGGCGAGGTCATCGAGGAGATCGACGCCAAGGCGCTGTTCCGCAAGCTGGCCGAGGCCGCCTGGGCCTGCGCCGACCCCGGCATCCAGTACGACGACGTCATCAACCACTGGCACACCACGCCGGAGACCGGCCGCATCACCGCGTCCAACCCCTGCAGCGAGTACATGCACCTGGACAACTCGTCCTGCAACCTCGCCTCGCTCAACCTGATGAAGTTCCTCGACGACGACGGGAAGGGCAACCAGCGCTTCGACGCCGTGCGCTTCGCCAAGGTCGTCGAGCTCGTCATCACCGCGATGGACATCTCCATCTCCTTCGCGGACTTCCCGACGCAGAAGATCGGCGAGACCACCCGGGCCTTCCGCCAGCTGGGCGTCGGCTACGCCAACCTCGGCGCGCTGCTCATGGCGACCGGCCACGCCTACGACTCCGAGGGCGGCCGCGCGCTGGCCGGTGCCATCACCTCCCTGATGACCGGCATCTCGTACAAGCGCTCCGCGGAGCTCGCCGAGGTCGTCGGCCCGTACGACGGCTACGCCCGCAACGCCACCGCCCACAAGCGCGTCATGAAGCAGCACTCCGACGCCAACGCGGTCGCCACGCGGATGGACGACCTGGACTCCCCGGTCTGGGCCGCGGCCACCGAGGCCTGGCAGGACGTCCTGCGCCTCGGCGAGAAGAACGGATTCCGCAACGCGCAGGCCTCCCTGCTGGCCCCGACCGGCACCATCGGCCTGATGATGGACTGCGACACCACCGGGATCGAGCCGGACCTCGCCCTGGTCAAGTTCAAGAAGCTGGTCGGCGGCGGCTCCATGCAGATCGTGAACAACACGGTCCCGCAGGCCCTGCACCGCCTGGGCTACCAGCAGGAGCAGATCGAGGCGATCGTCGCCCACATCTCCGAGCACGGCAGCGTCATCGACGCGCCCGGCCTGAAGTCCGAGCACTACGAGGTCTTCGACTGCGCCATGGGCGAGCGCTCCATCGCGCCGATGGGCCACGTCCGGATGATGGCCGCGACCCAGCCGTTCCTGTCCGGCGCCATCTCCAAGACGGTCAACATGCCGGAGTCGGCGACCGTCGAGGAGATCGAGGAGATCTACTACGAGGGCTGGAAGCTCGGCCTGAAGGCGCTCGCGATCTACCGCGACAACTGCAAGGTCGGCCAGCCGCTCTCCGCCAAGAAGAAGGCGGACGAGAAGAAGGCCGAGACGGCGGAGGCCCCCGCCCCCGCCGCGGTCGAGAAGGTCGTCGAGTACCGCCCGGTCCGCCGCCGGCTCCCCAAGGGCCGTCCGGGGATCACCACCTCCTTCACGGTGGGTGGCGCCGAGGGCTACATGACCGCCAACTCCTACCCGGACGACGGTCTGGGCGAGGTCTTCCTGAAGATGTCCAAGCAGGGCTCGACCCTCGCGGGCATGATGGACGCCTTCTCCATCGCGGTCTCCGTCGGCCTGCAGTACGGCGTGCCGCTGGAGACCTACGTCTCGAAGTTCACCAACATGCGCTTCGAGCCGGCCGGTCTCACGGACGACCCGGACGTGCGGATGGCGCAGTCGATCGTCGACTACATCTTCCGCCGCCTGGCGCTGGACTTCCTGCCCTTCGAGACCCGCTCCGCCCTCGGCATCCACTCCGCCGAGGAGCGCCAGCGCCACCTCGACACGGGTTCGTACGAGCCCGCCGCCGAGGAGGTCGACGTCGAGGGCCTGGCGCAGTCCGCCCCGCGCCAGACCGAGGCGCCCAAGCCGGCCGCCACGGCCAAGCCCGAGGTCGTCGCGGTGACCCCGGCGCCGAAGACCGCGCACAACTCCACGGAGCTGCTGGAGATCCAGCTCGGCCTCAACGCCGACGCCCCGCTCTGCTTCTCCTGCGGCACGAAGATGCGCCGCGCGGGCAGCTGCTACCTCTGCGAAGGCTGCGGCTCCACCAGCGGCTGCAGCTGATCCCGGGGGGTCGTCACCCGAAGGTGCCCGCGAGGGGGATCCGGATTCGTCCCGGATCCCCCTCGCGGGTTTTCCCGTCGGCACCGCCCGGGGCTCGCCGGCACCTGAAGTGAGGCCGGGCCGTGAGGCCGGCAGCGGACGGTAGGCGGTGCCGGCCAGGACGCCGCTCGTCGAGGACGGGCCCCGGCCCTCCTCTATGAGCGGGGCTCGGCCGGCCAGCGCCTCCGTGGACCTCCGGCCGGATTGCCTTTCCTCCGGTATTCGTGCCGCCGAGAATGGCACTCACCTTCTATTCCCCTCCGTCGCGACGCGATTAGGGTCGAGGGGGTTGTCGAATTCCCGTGACGGTGAGGCGTTTTCCCTCCTCCGGCGATCGGCGCTCCCTTCCCCGCACGCCAAGGAGTTCCCGTTGTCCACCGATCCCCTCGCCGACACCGTCGCCTCGCTGATCCCGGCAGCGCGGGACGAGCTCGCGGAATTCGTCGCGTTCAGGTCGGTCGCGGACCCGGCCGTGTCACCCCCCGAGGAATGCCACAAGGCTGCCGCCTGGGTGGCCGGCGCCCTGCGGGACGAAGGATTCGACGACGTACACGTCCTCGACATGCCCGACGGCCACCAGTCCGTCCACGGTCACCTCGCGGGGCCGGCGGGGGCTCCCACGATCCTGTTGTACGCGCACTACGACGTGCAGCCGGCCCCGGACGAACAGGCCTGGCGCACCCCGCCGTTCGAGCTGACCGAGCGCGACGGACGGTGGTACGGACGCGGCACCGCGGACTGCAAGGGCGCCGTGGTCATGCACCTCCTGGCCCTGCGCGCGCTCAAGGCGCACGGCGGCGTGCCGCTGAACGTCAAGGTGATCGTGGAGGGCTCCGAGGAGCAGGCGACGGGCGGCCTGGAACGGTACGCGCGGGCCCACCCCGAACTGCTCGAAGCCGACGTGATCCTCATCGGTGACGCCGGGAACTTCCGCCTCGGGATGCCGACCGTCACCGCGTCGCTGCGCGGCATCACGATGCTCCGGATCGGCGTCGAGACCCTGCGCGGCAACCTGCACTCCGGCCAGTTCGGCGGGGCCGCGCCCGATGCGCTCACCGCGCTCGTGAAGATCCTCGGCTCGCTGGTGGACGACGACGGATCGTCCCGGGTCGAAGGCCTGGAGACCGACGGCGCATGGCGTGGACTGGCCTACCCCGAGGCCGATTTCCGCGTGGACGGCGGGGTACTGGACGGGGTGGACCTCGTCGGCACCGGCTCCGTGGCGGACCGGCTCTGGGCACGGCCGTCCCTCAGCGTGATGGGCATCGACTGTCCCCCGGTCGTGGGTGCCACCCCTTCCGTCCACGCGAGCGCGCGGGCGGCGATCAGCCTGCGCATCCCTCCGGGCGTCGACGCCGCGCAGGCCACGGAGCTGCTGACCGCCCACATCGAGAAGCACACCCCGTGGGGGGCGCGGGTGTCCGTGGAGCAGGTCGCCCAGGGCGAGCCGTTCCTCGCCGACACCTCGAGCCCCGCCTACACCGCCATGGCCGAGGCCATGCGCACGGCCTACAGCGGTCGCGACCTGAACATCGCGGGGCTCGGCGGCGGCATCCCCCTGTGCAACACCCTCGCCTCCCTCTACCCACGGGCGGAGATCCTCCTGATCGGGTTGTGCGAACCGGAGGCACAGATCCACGCCGTGGACGAGAGCGTGTCCGTCGACGAACTGCGGCGGCTCGCCGTCGCCGAAGCCCATTTCATGCGCCACTACGCCGGAACGGGAATCCGCGGATAGCGGGCGGATCCCATGAATCCGGTGCCATTACCGAGGGGAAGCGCCGTCGTCCACACCGCGGCCCCCGATCCGCGATCCGTCACTGATCCCGCAGCACCCGCGGCGACCCGCTGCCCGGAGGCATCCGCCGTCCGGCGGCGCGCGCCGCGGCTCGCCCGCCTCCTGGAGCACCCGGTGCGGAAAGCACTCGTACCCGCCGTACTCGCCACCGCCGTACTCGCCACCGCCGTACTCGGTGTGTTCGCCGTCGTGCAGCCACGCGGTTCCGACGCGCACGGGGCGGCGGTCGAGGCCGCCCCACCGGCCGGTCTGCGGGTCGGCGCCGTCTGCTCGTCGGACATCGACTACGCCACCGAGGTCTCCTGCGGGCTGGGGAACTTCGGCGACGTCCGCTTCCGGTGCGGGTCCGCGGGCACCGCGGCCGCTCCGTGCCCGCGGACCCGCACCGTCACCCTCGAGAACACCGGCCGTACCGCCCTGCGGCTCGTCACGGTCAGCGGCTCGGCGCCGGGCGAGCGGCACGAGACCGTCTCCCGCCTGCTGCGCCCCGGGACCCGGACGGCCCTGGGGCCCCGGGCCGGCGACACCTACCTCTACGACATCGTCCTGCGTTTCGACGCGGGCCCGGCGCAGGCACGGGTCGTCGCCCTGTCCTGAGCCCGGCCGGTCGAGGGGACCCGTCAACGGATGACCAAGGAGAATCGCGCGATGTCCGAGCTCGGACGCCTGGTGGCCGGGAGATACCGGCTGGTCGAGCGGATAGGCCGTGGCGGCATGGGCACGGTGTGGCGGGCCGAGGACGAGCTGCTGGGCCGTGCGGTGGCGGTCAAGCGCCTCCACCAGCCCCAGCCGCACCTGCAGGACGACGAGCTGGAGACGTT